>JAWXUR010000158.1:0-2832 GCA_044426265.1 Clostridia bacterium | reverse complement strand
TTGCGGTTTCTTAAGGCAGAGCCTTAAGTCGTTCGCCGCAGCGAACGAAATCTCCTATCGTCAAAAACCGCAGGAAGATAGCAAAAGTGTCCAGTGGACATTTTTGCGTAAGAAACCCTCGACGGGGGTTTCTTGATTTTGCCAAAGGCAAAACAAAGCAATTTAGCCATCACGAAAAAACTATAAATAAACGCTTAAGTTGCTTGCATTGGGGTCGACCCTATGTGGTCGACCGATGCTGCCGTTATTGCAATATTGATTATTTTATCTATTGAATTAACTGCATAATTATTTGTGTGTTCAATTAATGCGGCGGTTTTTGTTTCGTGTAAACACGAAACCGAACAACGGGCGACCACACAGGGTCGCCCCTACGTGATGGAGAACAAAATGCGTGATGAATAAAAAACACAACATCAAGGGAAACGCAAAAGCGAACGAAGTGAGCGATGTACGCAAAAAATGAAAGCTAAGAATTTATTGCTATGAATATTCGAATTTAACTTGACTTTAAAGCTCAGTGTAGTATAATTAGAGTAATAAATTTTAAGGAGATTTCCTATGAGAGCAAGTTTACCAACGAAAATCGCCGTAGTAGCATATATGACGTTGATGTTAGTTGACACCTTCGTTTATGAAATTCCAGCGGCACTGTATACTATCGTAGCTGTGGCGGCAGCTGTGCTAGTTTTGATGAGCCTTAGCAAAGATAGGGCGAACAAGGGAAATTCAGTGAAAAAATAGCGATTTTACATATGCAATTTAGACAAAAACAAACTAAATTTTTAGCAATAAGTACCGAGAAATTATAAGTGTATTAATTGTGTGAATTTGTGTTGATTTTTGTCAAAAGTAGTGATATAATGATTAATTAATAAATGAATAAAATTATGAATTAAGGAGTTTTTGATTATGGCTTATTATTTCCAAGAACATTCTCGTACCTTTGGCGAATATCTTCTCGTTCCAGGCTATTCAAGTGCCGAGTGTATGCCAAGCGCTGTTAGCTTGCAAACACCTCTCGTGAAATTCAAAAAGGGCGAAAAAAGCGCTATCACCATGAATATCCCTATGGTTAGTGCGATCATGCAAAGTGTTTCTAACGACACTATGGCTATTGCTCTTGCTAAAGAGGGCGGCGTGAGCTTCATTTTCGGCTCACAAAGCATTGAAGACGAAGCGGCTATGGTTGCTCGTGTTAAAAACTACAAAAAAGGTTTCATCTCTTCTGATAGTAACATCACCCCTGATGCAACTCTTGGTGATATCCTCGACTTAAAAGCATTAACAGGCCACTCAACTGTCGCTGTCACTGATGATGGTACAGCTAACGGCAAACTCCTCGGTATCGTTGCAAGCCGTGACTATCGTATTAGTCGCATGAGTACGGACACAAAGGTTGCTGACTTCATGACTCCTCTTGAAAAACTCGTGACAGCTCCTGACGCAACAACTCTCAAGGAAGCTAACGATATCATCTGGGATAACAAATTAAACAGTTTACCACTTGTTGATAAAAATGGCTGCTTATCATATATGGTTTTTCGTAAGGACTATGACAGCCATAAAGAAAACACTTTGGAACTTCTTGATGAAAATAAATCATACGTGGTTGGCGCTGGTATCAACACTCGTGACTACGCTGAGCGTATTCCAGCTCTCGTTGAAGCTGGTGCAGATGTGCTTTGCATTGACTCATCAGAAGGTTTCAGCGAATGGCAAGCACGTACAATCGAATGGGTTAGAAAAACTTATGGCGATAGCGTGAAAATTGGTGCTGGTAACGTTGTTGACAGAGATGGTTTCAGATTCCTCGCAGATGCAGGCGCTGACTTCATCAAAATCGGTATAGGCGGCGGTTCAATCTGTATCACAAGAGAAACTAAGGGAATAGGTAGAGGACAAGCAACAGCAGTTATTGAGGTTGCTAAGGCTCGTGATGAATATTACGCTCAAACTGGCGTGTACATTCCAATTTGTTCAGATGGCGGCATTGTTCATGATTACCATGTAACTCTTGCTCTTGCTATGGGTTCAGACTTCGTTATGCTCGGCAGATATTTCTCTCGTTTTGATGAAAGTCCAACAAATAAACTTAGAATTAACGGCACATATGTTAAAGAATATTGGGGCGAGGGTTCAAACAGAGCTAGAAACTGGCAACGTTATGACCTTGGCGGCAATGGCAAACTTAGCTTTGAAGAGGGCGTTGATAGTTACGTTCCGTACGCTGGTGCGCTTAAAGATGGCGTTGGTGTAACTCTTGCAAAGGTGAGAAGCACAATGTGCAACTGTGGTTCGATTAACATTGCTGATTTCCAACAAAATGCAAAATTGACTGTTGTAAGTTCAACAAGCATTGTTGAGGGTGGCAGCCATGATGTTATTCTTAAGGATTCTAGTGTAAGTTTTAAATAAAAAAAGTTATCGGCAAGTGAGATTAGCTCATTTGCCGATTTTTTTTGCGTACAATTTTTGGCTTCGCCAAAAAGGAACGAAAGAAGCAAGAAAAAAGCGAAGCGATTTTTACGGACTGGTTTATGAATTTAAATGAAAACACAGGGGTCGTGCCCTACAGATTGTAGAAACCTATAGAAAATATTTTTGTAACCGTAGGGGAGGGGTTCTACTCCTCCTTGTTTCCCATTTTTGCAATTTCATTGATTATGTAATGGTTTGGGTTTTGTGTTATCGTTTTTACGTTTGCGTAGCGGTTGATTTTTCTGCCGTTCTTGGTTTTGTGGTTGTTGGTGATTTTTCGTTTTATATTTGCTTTTGTGGCTGTGATTGGTGCTCGTTTCTGCTGCCGCAGGGGCGTTACGTTTTTTTGCT
>JAWXUR010000157.1:0-2873 GCA_044426265.1 Clostridia bacterium | reverse complement strand
ACACAGAATATAGCTTTAAGGTTAAAGCGTATACAAGAGATGTTGAGAGCGTAGCTCAATTCGGTGTTGCTAGTGATGCTTATAATGTTAGCACGCTTTCAACTCAAGTTGAAATGACAACATATTCAAATACAACAACAGCAATTCGTGTTAACTGGGAAGAAATCGCAGGAGTTGAGGGCTATCGTGTTTATATGTTAGTTAACGGCTCATGGGTGAATAAAGGCACAGTTTATGGCAGTGACACAACAACTCTTAGAATAGACAGCCTCACCGCTGGCGAAGTTTATGAGTTTTATGTTAGAGCCTTCCTTAGAAATGATGAGGGCACAGCAATCTTCCAAACTCCAAGTGAAATCATGACAACTCAAACAGACCTTGCAGCCGCAAAAATCACTTCAGCATCAGAAACATCAGATGCAATCAGACTCAACTGGAACGAAGTTAACGGCGCAACTGGTTACAAGATTTACATCTATGAAAACGGTTCATGGAAAACATATGCAACACTTTACGAAGGTGATGTATTAACCTATCGCATGAGCGGTTTTAAAGCAAACACAACTTATAAATTCAAAGTTTGCGCTTTCTCAAAAGAAACTGGTTCAACAGTTTGGGGCAGCGAAAGCAGCGTTTATAGCGTAACAACTGATAAATAATAGTTTGTAAATTAACTAAGACAACACAAAACCCTTTCAAGAAAACTTGTTAGGGTTTTGTTTACCGCTTTTATAAGTAAATAAGAAGAAAAAAGCAAAAAAAATCTAAAAATTAATTCGAAAGTGGAGATAAAAACAGCAAAAATGCAATCAACTTTGTGTTTTAGCTATGGTTTTTATTTATTAAAAAATATTAGAATTAAATGGCTTTTTTATCTTGCAAATGGCTTTAAAATATGGTACAATGCCTAAATAGTTAACAGTATTCAACGATGCTGTATCACTTAAAACTAATTACCAAGTATCACTTAAAACAAAACAATTTAAAAAATATGTGGAGGAAAATATCATGGAATTTTTTGGGGTAGCTCTATTTTCGAGCCTTTCAGGCTCAACGCTCACAATGGTGTGCGGCGTTATGTTTGTTATCGGCTTAGTGGCAATCATTAAAGGTGGCGACTGGTTCGTTGATTCAGCATCATGGTTCGCTTCAGCAACAGGTATACCAAAGTTTATCGTTGGTGCAACAATCGTTTCATTTGCAACAACACTTCCAGAAATGATCGTTTCAATTCGTGCAGCAATGAACGGCTCAACACAATTGGCTATCGGTAATGCCATCGGCTCAGTAACAGCAAACACAACACTTATCATGGGTGTTTCGCTCATCTTCATGGCTTCAGCAATTTCAAGAAAAAGTTTCGCACTCAAAGGCATCATGTTTTTATCAGCAGCAGTGTCACTCACTGTGATTTCAGTTGCTTGTGGTTTGATCTTACCAATATGGTCAGTTGCAATCCTTGGTGCAATCTTCCTTATCTTTATGATTGATAATATCAAACAAGGTAAAGACTTCGCAGAGCAAGATGAGATTGACTCATTTGAAAAGAAAGAACTTCCAGGAAAAATCATTTTATTCATCTTAGGTACAGCTGGAATCGTACTCGGCGCTGAACTTCTTGTTGGATCAGGTCAAACAATCGCAACAAACATGGGCATTAGCGAAGCAATCATCGGCTTCACAGTTATCGCCCTCGGTACATCGCTCCCAGAGCTTGTAACAACACTCACAGCAATCAAAAAGAAAGAAGCATCACTTTCAGTTGGTAACATCATTGGTGCAAACGTTATTGACTTAACACTCATTCTTCCAGTTTGTGCAATTGCAAGCGGCGAAGCTCTTCCAGTTGAGCTTGTGAATGTTATGCTCGATTTCCCAGTTTGCATTATTGCCGCAGCTATTGCGGTCATTCCAACTATCATTAAGGGTAAATTCATGAAATGGCAAGGCTTTACACTTTTAGTGATGTATTTTGCGTATATGGCTTGTTTAGTGCTTAATGAGTATGGAATTTTAGCAATAGGTTAAGAGAAAATTATCAAGAGAAAATCATTGATTTGGTTTTCTCTTTTTTTTGTACATTTTTTTGCGGTGAACCGCAAAAAAAGAAAACGAAGCAAGCAACTTAAGGGAAAATCATGTAAAATTTTACTCAATTTTTTAAAAAAAATTGCGGTTTCTTAAGGCAGAGCCTTAAGTCGTTCGCCGCAGCGAACGAAACACCCAAATAAATGGGAAATTGAAAAATGGAAAATTAAAAATTAAAGTAAAGCAAATGCGACAAAAAATAGAATAAATTAAAAAAATGCGATATCGTATCCTAAAAGAACAATCTAAAGGAAAACGATATCGCATTTGCGTTAATAGTAAAAAAGCGAAGCGGTTTTTACGGATTGATTGATGAATTTTCAATTGAAAACCAAAAATCGTAGGGATAACCCTTGCGGTTGTCCGCAAATTCCCACCCATTTTCAAAAAAACATTTTTGTAACCGTAGGGGAGGGGGTTCTACTCATGCGTGTTGATTAGGGGATTTTGAGCGTTAATTTGTAGGGGACGGCATCCTTGACGTCCCAGAGTTTAGCGTGTATTTTAATGAAAATAGCAAATTTCGTTTGGTTTTTTTGTTATCGATTTTATGTTGATGTGATGGGTGGGTTTGTTGCCGTTCCTCGGGAGGGGAAACCCCTCCCCTACGTGGTTTGTTTTTTGGTTTTTTGTTTATTTTTAGATTTTTTTGCCGTTGGTTTTTGGGTTTTTGGCGGTGTTTTAAATTTTTTGCGTAGGGGAGGGGTTTCCCCTCCCGAAGAACGGCGGTGGGTTTTCCGTTACCGCAATGTTAAATCGATAACGAAAATTTAAATTGTACGCAG
>JAWXUR010000156.1:0-2907 GCA_044426265.1 Clostridia bacterium | reverse complement strand
TACCGAAAACTTCATCTAACATCACCTTAATATAATGAGCTGCCGTGCTGTCGCACTGCACAAAAATAGTGCCAGTTTCTTTAAGAACTCTTTGAGCTTGCTCAATTCGCTCTTTTAAATAAGCAATATAGTCAATCATACTTTCCCATTTATCTTCAAAACTATATTGATTACCGCTGTTATCTTTTAACTTGTGTTGTTTTTGAGTAAAAAAAGGTGGGTCAAGATACACCATATCAATGCTCTCACTTTGCATTTTTTTCATAGCTATCAAACAATCTTGATTGATTAACATAAAATCACTCCCTTGAACTTGCTATTTTTTCAAGAATTTCTAACAAATCTATTCCTGTTAAATCTTTAATATAATTCCAAGCATTATCTCCAAAATAATATTGTCCGCCCACTCCATGATAAAGTGTCTGTAAGGTTTGTTGGATTTTTATTGCTTGAGCTCTATTTGGATAATAAAACATCACTCTAATTGGAATGTATCCAGCATCTTTTATAACTTGCACCCTTGTGTGTTCTTTCGTTATATGATCACCATCAGTGGTAGCATCTCTCCATTTAATTTCATGTGCTAAATTATTAACTAGACAATCAATTTCAAATGTTTTTGGTCTAGCACTCATAGTATTTTCGATTTTTATTTTTTGAGCTTTATCACCAAAAGCGTGTTGCATACATATAATAGTGGCTTGTTCTAAAAAAGCACCTGCATATTTATATAAAAAACGTCCTTTATTTTGATAAACATCTATCTTTTTGCCCTCTTCGTCGCAAACTCCTAACACCCTATAAATCAAACAATGTGAATTATCGTCTTCTTGCATTTGTTCAATTCTTTGTGCAACCTTTTCACCAAGTGTAATTGAGTAATCATCAGCTAATTTTTTTATTTGATTATATACTTCAATATTCATTCATATCCCCCAACTGTGCTAACACATAATTAATCAGCACACTTTTCCTATATTATATCATATAAGTTTTAATTAATCAAATATTTTTCTCACACAAAAAACAAAAAAGCCGCACAGAAATAAATCCGTGCGACTTTAAAATCAAATGAAAGATGGGCGAAGCCCTGTACGACCAAAAACTATTTTCTTTTAAGCATTGAAACTTTTTCTCCACGCAATTCGAAAATGCTGCCGATAACGAAAGCGCCGATTGCTGTTAAGATAAGCTCTGGAATCATGTAAGTTGCGTTGTAGAAAAATGAGTATGTCCAAACGTTAGCGTACATATCTTCTGGCATATAGCTGCCCCAAATTGTTGCGCCTGAAACGATGTGGCATAAAAAGCGGATTGCTGTCACAACGATTGCACCAGCTGCGACGCTAAGAGCTTGATTTTTGATTGCTTTTTTAAACATACCGCCAAGACCTAAGACTGTGAAAGCGATGATGTAATCAGCAAAAGTTAAGATGATGTAAGCAGTGATACCTGTTACCCATGCGAAGTTGCCAAGACCGAACATCAATTCGATGAGTGAAAGTGCGAAACCTGCGAAAAATCCCCATTTAACACCGTGTCTGTAACCTAAGATTACGATTGGAAGTTGAGCGCAAAGAGTTACGCTGCCGCCATAAGGGAGTGAGAAAACTGGGATAAACTCGAAAAGTACGATTGAAAGAGCGAGAAGAATTCCAGTTTCTGCGAGTTTGAGAACGTTTGCTTGAGTTTGTTTTGCTGTAGTTGCTTGAGTCATTTTGAATTACCTCCATAAATTTGGGCGAAAAAAAGCGCCCTTTTAGTATTTTAACACAAATACCACAAGGCGAAAATCTAACACACCTACGTCTGCATTACCAGCATCAGGTTACGGGTCAAAGGCTATAGCCTTAATCTCAGCCGAATTTCATCAGCACCCCTGTCATATTTAATGTTGAGTGTATTTTAACACTTTAAAGCCTACTTGTCAAGTGTTATATTAAAAATTCAAAAATTCGCCAACACCTTGCAAACTGCAAAAAAATGTAGTACAATTAAAATATAAAACAAACTCAAAGGAGCAAAAATGAGATATATCAACGTCACTGACGAAAACAACCTAATGTATAAAATCGGCTTAAACCTATATGAAACCGCCTTTCCGTTTTGTGAACGCAGACTAGAAACCGACATCAAAAACGCAATGTACCACCCAGATTTTTACTATGTTTGCGCCTATAGCGACAGCGGCGATTTCGTGGGCATAATAATGTATTGGAAAACCTCATACTTCGTTTATATCGAGCATTTCGCAATCAATGACGAGTTTCGAAGTCGTGGGTTCGGTACAAAAATCCTAAAGGATTTTATCGCAAACTTCGGCGCTGTGCCTATTATTTTAGAAATTGAGCCACCGATAGACGACGCAACAAACGCACGCAAAAGATTTTATAAAAACTTAGGCTTCACTCAAATTGACGTGAAACATATGCAAATTATTTTCCACAAAGACTGCCCTGAAATGGAATTAAAGATTATGTCAAAACCTGAAATTGATGCAAAATTTTATGATAAATTCAGAAATTATCTCGACGGAACTGTTGCGAGGTATACACAAAAAGAAGATTGATTTTTTTGATATGTTATCGAAAATTTAAATTTTCAGCGTAGGGGGGACGGCTCACTGCGTTCGCCAATGAAGAATGAAAAATGAAAAATGAAAAATTAAGGGTCACTTCGTTCCGGATTATAATTTTTTGGCTTTGCCAAAAAAACTGGCGACCGCAGGTCGCCCCCAATGCAAGCAACTTAAGGAATTACACTAAAATATTGCACAAAAACTAGGGATAAACTTAGTGCAAAAAGCGAATTGACAAATCAAAATCGCCATCAAAATTAAATAGGCACATATTTTTGTGTACTCTTTAAATTTGGTGAGTGATTATGAAAAAATTCGATATATTTAGT
>JAWXUR010000155.1:0-2916 GCA_044426265.1 Clostridia bacterium | reverse complement strand
AACGATAACAAAAAACCAAAAAAATTCGCCGTTTTCATTAAAATATGCGTTAAACCCTGGGACGTCAAGGATGCCGTCCCCTACAAATTAACGCTCAAAAATTCCTAATCAACACGCATGGTCAAGACCCCCTACAATTATTCATTTTTCATTTTTCATTGCGAACGCAGTGAGCTGTACCCCAAACAACACACAATCAAAAAAGGAGAACAAAATGCTAGACTACAGAATCCTAACATTCATCAAACTATGCGAGCTAATGAACTACACGCAAACCGCCGAAGCGTTAAACATGACGCAGCCAGCCGTCACGCAGCATATCCACTATCTCGAAAAAGAATATGACCATAAACTTTTTGTTTATCAAGACAAAAAATTGAGCCAAACTCAAGCAGGAAAACAACTTGAAATTTACGCTCGTTCAGCTTATCAAAATCAAATTAACTTTCAAAAAAATCTCTATTGTCCGCAAGTGAAAAAGATGAAAATCGGTGCAACAAAAACGATTGGTGATTATGTGCTTGATAAAATGCTGCTTTCAATCTTAGATGATGAAAATGTGGAGCTTAGTGTTAACATTGAAAACACTGTTAGTTTGCTTAGTAAACTCAAAAATGGTGAAATTGATTTGGCGCTTATCGAGGGATTTTTTGAAAAGAAAGATTTTGGCTTTAAGCTGATGAAAAAAGAAAAAATCGTTGGAATTTGCTCGAAAAAGCATAAGTTTGCTCATGAGCAAGTTGATATTGAAGAGATTTTCGGTGAAAGAATAATTGTGCGTGAAGATGGCTCGGGAACTCGAGCAGTATTTTCGCAAATGCTTAAAGAGAAAAATTATTCGCTTGATTGTTTTTCGAAAAAAACTTATATAAGCAGTTTTGAGCTGATAAAAAAGTTTGTTGCTGATGGTAAGGGGATAAGTTTCGTGTATGAATCGGTGGCGAATAGCTGTGAGGATATCGCAAGTTTTTATATCGAAGATACGTATATAACGCATGAGTTTAACTATGTGTATCTCAAAGACACGAACGCTGACGAAATTATTGATATGCTGATGAGTAATTAGCTTGATTTTTTAGCTGATTTTGTGGTATCATGTAATTATAAAAATCAAAGGAGAATTAAAATGAGCGTAACGAAAACTTTTTTTGACACTATGCCAACTGGCGAGGATATTTACGAGCTTACTATAGAAAACAATAATAAGGTTAAAGCGTCGATTTTGACTTTGGGCGCAACTCTGCACACTTTTTGTTGTACGGATAAAAATGGAAATATGGGCGATATCATCATGGGTTTCGATGAGCTTGATTACCATATAAACTCCGGAACTTTCGCTGGCAAGACCGTAGGTCAGTACGCCAACAGAATTGCGAAAGGCAAGTTTAAACTTGATGATAAAGAGTTTGATTTGACGATTAATAATGGCGAAAACTGTTTGCATGGTGGTGGCGAATTTAGTGCGGCAATTTGGCGTGCGATCATTGTTGATGATGATGCGGTTGAGTTTTCGTACAAAAGCGAGGACGGCACTCACGGCTTCCCAGCAAATGTCGAGGTGAGCGTGACGTACGTGCTCACAGATAGAAACGAACTCGAAATTCATTATAAAGCCACACCAGACGCAAAAACTGTTATCAACATGACAAACCACACTTATTTCAACCTCGGTACAATCGCCGATGGCGATATCCTAGACCATAAGTTGCAACTTTTTTGCTCAAACTTCACTCCAACAGACGAAAATAGCATCCCAACTGGCGAAATCCGACCAGTAAAGGGGACAGCTTTTGACTTCACAGAGCTTAAAACTATCGGTCAAGATATAGAAAAAGATGATGAGCAACTTATCATGGCTCGTGGTTATGACCATAATTTTTGCATTGATGGTGAGTTGGGCAAGTTGAAACTTGCGGCTAAGGTGTTTAATGAAAAAGTTGGCAGAAAACTTGAAGTTTACACAGATATGCCAGGTGTTCAGCTGTACACGGCTAACTATGTTGATGGTAGCGAGATGGGAAAAGATGGGGTTATGTTGCAAAAACATTATGGTTTTTGTTTGGAAACTCAGTTTTATCCGGATACACCTAATCAGGCGAGTTTTCCTCAGTGTACTTTTGATAAAGGGGAAGTTTTTAAGAGCTTGACAATTTTTAAGGTGTAAGAAAAAATAGAAAAAGAAAAAAGAAAAAAGAAAAAAGAAAAAAGCAAGCAAAGCTTTACTCAATTTTTCACGAAAAATTGCGGATTCTTAAGGCAGAGCCTTAAGGCGCTCGTAGCAACGAGCGAAACACCCCAAATAAATTGAGAATTGAAAATTGAGAATGGAGAATTAAAGCAAAGCAAATGCGATCAAAAAATAAAACAAACTAACAAAATGCGATATCGTTCCCAAAAGAGCAATCTAAAGGAAATCGATATCGCATTTGCGTTAGTAGTAAAAGAGCGAAGCGATTTTTACGGACTGGTTGATGAATTTCAATGAAAACGAAAAAAATTTGTTATCGAATGAGATTGATATGATTTTTTGATTTTCAGCCGTTCTCGGGCGGATAATATCCGCCCCTACAATTTATATGTATTGTAGGGACAACCCCATACTCGGGAACTTAAGAATTTCACTGTAGGGACATGGCTTGCCATGTCCGAGGCTGGGTTTGTACTAACTTGCGGACATGGCAAGCCATGTCCCTACGATAGGCAAATTGTAGGGGCGAGCTGTGCTCGCCAGTAAGTTTGATGTAATTTTCTGGCGAGCACAGCTCACCCCTACACTATAATAAATAACATGAAAAATCCTTAAGTTCCCAACTATGGGGTTGTCCCTACATATTTACACAAAAATCTTCAAAACCACGTAGGGCACGACCCCTGTGTCGTGCCGCTGTTCGGTTTCGTGATTTCACGAAACAAAAA
>JAWXUR010000154.1:0-3004 GCA_044426265.1 Clostridia bacterium | reverse complement strand
GATACCTCCTTGAATGCTTTTTTTGTTTTTCTTTTTTTCCAGAAAAAAAGAAAATGCCATTTTTTTGGTTACTTTTTTTGGGCAAGCAAAAAAACGTAACGCCCCTGCGGCAGCAGAAACGAGCACCAACCGCATCAACAAAAGTAAATATAAAACGAAAAATTACCAACAACAACAAACGCAAGAACGGCAGAAAAATCAACCAATATGCAAACACAAAAACGATAACACAAAACCCAAACCATTACATAATCAATGAAATTGCAAAAATGGGAAACAAGGAGGAGTAGAACCCCTCCCCTACGGTTACAAAAATATTTCTCAACATATATAGCAAGACTAAAAAATTAAATTTTATTAAAATTTTGCAAGTGCCACTTGCAGATTTGACATGGTATCACTTGCAAACTCTTATGGATAAACTACAAGACTTACTACCATCATCCGAAGATATCGAAAAACGCATAAAATCAAAATATAATTCGTTGATTTAATCACAAATTAGTGGTATAATAATATTATACTGTAGTGAACGACACCTGTGTCGTTCAAAATACTACATCAAACCAAACAATCTCATCAAGGAGGGAATATTAAATGAAAAATAAAGCTATACTTATCATTGGAGCTGGTCGCAGCGGTGTTGCAGCGGCTCAAATGCTGATGAAACTTGAAAAGTCTGTTATCATTTATGATGATAACTCAAATGTGAATATTGGAAAAATCAACGAGGTTTTGCCTGAAACTGGCAGTGTAAACTTCGCCTTTTGTGACGTGAGCAAACTTGATTTTGAGAAAATTATGCTTTGTGTTGTCAGCCCTGGTGTGCCGCTTTCAAATGCAACAATGCAGCATATCTTATGCTCAGGCGTGCCAGTTATTGGTGAAATTGAGCTTGGATATATTTATGATAAAGGCGAGATTATCGCTATCACTGGCACAAACGGCAAAACGACGACGACTTCGCTCGTGCATGAGATTGTGAAGCTTCATAACGAAAGCACCCTTCTAGTGGGCAATATCGAGATACCTTACACTGGTTTGGCGCTTGAAAGCGTACAAGGTGGCGCAACTGTTGCAGAAATCAGCAGTTTTCAGCTTGAAACCATGCCACATTTCAAACCAAAGGTGTCTGCGATTCTCAACATCACCGAAGATCATATTGATAGACACAAAACTTTTGAAAACTATGCAAACATAAAAATGAGCATTGCAAAAAATCAAGATGAAAACGATTTTTGCGTACTCAATTACAACGACCCTTTGCTCAAAGAGTTTTCAAAAACTGTGAAGTGTAAGCCAGTTCTTTTTAACGCTCTGGGTAAACTTGACGAGGGTGCATATTGCGAAGATGGCAAGATGTACATCGCCCTTGAGGGCGAAACCCACTTCGTGTGTAACGTGGTCGACACCAACCTTGTCGGCACTCACAACGTTGAAAATATGCTTAGCGCAATTGCCATGACGTACTGCTTTGGCGTGAAAATTGAAACCATCGTTAAAGGTCTTAGAAAGTTCAAGGCAGTTGAGCATAGAATTGAGTTTGTACGTGAAAAAGACGAAGTTAAATATTATAACGACAGCAAGGGTACGAACACAGACGCTGCAATTAAGGCAGTGTGTGCAATGCCAAGTGAAACTGTGCTCATTGCTGGTGGGTACGATAAAAAAAGCGACTACACCGAGTGGGTAGGCACTTTCGAGGGCAGAGTTAAAAACCTCATTTTAATCGGTCAAACAGCAAAAGACATTGCAAACAAATGTGATGAATTAGGCTTTACAGCATATGAATTTGCCGAAGATATGCAAGAAGCTGTGGGTCTTTGTCAAAAGTACGCACAAAAAGGGAATTGCGTTTTGCTCTCACCTGCGTGCGCAAGTTTTGGAATGTTTAAAAGCTACCAGCACCGAGGAGAAACATTTAAAGACTGCGTAAATGCACTTTAATGGAAAATTTTAACTTGATTTTATGTGACGGATTTACAATTTATTTAAGCTAAAAAGCAATTTATGAAAATAAATTTAAAAAAGGCTTGACAAACTTAAATATATGGTATAAAACATATATATAGGAAACTATTGCAGTTTATCTATAAAAAAACAAAAAACAAAAATAAAATCACAAAGGAGATATAACCATGGTATATGTATGTGAAGTATGCGGTTGGGAATACGATGAAGAAGCAGGAGCTCCTGAATACGATATCGAACCAGGCACAAAATTTGAAGACCTTCCAGAAGATTTCGAATGCCCTCTTTGCTTTGTTGGTAAAGACCAATTTGCAGAAGCTGAGTAATTAATAATTACAAAAAAAAGATAAGCACCAATAAAACGAGCTTTTTCGTTTTGTTGGTGCTTTTTTGCGAGTAACTGAGATTAAAAGGAAAAAATCATGTAAAGCTTTACTCAATTTTTCTCGAAAAATTGCGGTTTCTTAAGGCAGAGCCTTAAGTCGTTCGCCGCAGCGAACGAAACACCCCAATCGTTCAAAAAAATCAGGAGGATAGGCAAAACAGACGCACTTCGTGCGGCTTTTTTGCCGTAAGGAACCCTATTAAGGGGTTCCTTGATTTTGCCGAAGGCAAAACAAAGCAGATTTTCCAATTCGAAAAAACGCAAGGGAAAAACAAATTCCATAACCACGTAGGGTCGACCCTATGTGGTCGACCGATGTTGCCGTTATTGCAAATTTATTTAAAATATGGTTGTTTTTTGTTTCGTGTTCAATTAATGCGTTGATTATGTAATGGTTTGGGTTTTGAGTTATCGATTTTGCGTTTGCGTAGCGGTTGATTTTTCTATCGTTCTTGAACCCTCCGTCGAGAGGGAGGTTATTTTGGCTGTCGATTTTATGTTGCGAAGCAACATTTCATTATGCGAAGCATTATTTCATTACGAAGTAATTTCACTATGCGAAGCATAATTTCATTGTGAGCGAAGCGAACTCTGCCGCAGGGGCGTTACGTTTTTTTGCTTGCCCAAAAAAAGTAACCAAAAAAATGG
>JAWXUR010000153.1:0-3025 GCA_044426265.1 Clostridia bacterium | reverse complement strand
AACGCAAAAACGATAACACAAAACCTAAACCATTACATAATCAATGAAATTGCAAAAATGGGAAACAAGGAGGAGTAGAACCCCTCCCCTACGGTTACAAAAATATTTTTCAACATATATAGCAATACTAAAAAATTAAATTTTATTAAATAAAAACGCTTAAGTTGCTTGCCTTGAGGGCGACCCCAATGCAAGCAACTTAAGGATTTCACACGTAGGGACAGGCTTCCACGCCTGTCCGAAAGTTAGAAGAATTTTCCTTTTATAGAGCAATATCGGGCAGCTTCGGGAGGGCGTGGAAGCCCTCCCCTACGTGGTGAGTGGTAATTTTTTCCTTAAGTTGCTTGCATTGGGGGCGACCCTACAATAATAAAAAAAATAATTGCGTTAAAATCCCTCTCAAAATTTTATAAGGAGATGTAATCAATGGCTCGTCCAATTAAAGACGGGTTTGACTATTTTCCGTTTGATACTAACTTCTTCAATGACGATGAAACGAAGTTGTTACGTGCTGAATTTAGTGCAAAAGGTATGATGTTAATCGTGTACCTCTTGTGTGAAATTTATGGCAAAAAAGGTTACTACATAGATTGGAATGAGAATAAACGCTTCTTGGTGTCTGATGGTGCTGGTTGTGGGTGTTCTCCCCAATTAGTTCAAGAGTTTATTATAGGTTGTGTAAGGTGTGGCTTCTTCTCGCAAGCCATGTTTGAGCAGTATAAAATTCTAACATCTAATGATATTCAAAAAAGATTTATCAGAATGTTTAACTCTCGTGAGCAAATAAAAGTTATATCAGAGTATTTTCTGCTCGACATCAATGATACAGATGACGTGCCAACAAGTGCTCTGCGTAAGCTTACCTTTTTAAATCAAAACGGTACAGCAAACCCCGTTAAAACTACAGTTAATTCAGTTAAAACTACAGTTAATACACAAAAAGAAATAGAAAAAGAAAAAGAAATTATAATAAATAAGATTAAATCAAACGAAAATGTTGTGCACGAAGAAATTCGTGCAGCTTGGGATGCATACATTGATTTCAAAAGACGGATTCGTTTTGGAAGAGATTTAAGAGATGATGAAAAGGCGGTTTTACTCTTAAAATTAGAAGATTTAGCGCCAAATGATTATGAACAACAAAATTTTATTTTGAAACAAGCTCTTGCAACTAAAACTCCTTTTTTATATTAACAAATGGGAGCTTGCAAAAATGCAGCGTTGTTTTTGCGTACTTGTTTTTATTTTGGGTTTTGTGTATTGATGAAGGTACTTTGATTTTGCCTATCCTCCTGGTTTTTTTGAACGAAATAAGACTTTGCCTTAAGAAACCACCAGTTTTGAAAAACTGGACAAAACTTTACTCTTTGTGTTTACTTGACCTTTCCGCTTTACTCATTATTTCTTCACTATTACTTATTACTTCGGCGAGCGAAGCGAGCCTGTACGCCTTGAAAACCATGAAATTTTGGAAATACGCTCTTAATTCCAAAATTCACTTGACCTATTGCATTTTTTTTGATAAAATTAAATTAATGCGTTTTATATGCAAAATCAAACAATCAAAAATAAAGGAGCAAAAACAAATGAATAAAATTCAAATGAACACAATCGTCGAGATGGACGGCGACGAAATGACCAGAATCATCTGGAAAATGATTAAAGACGAACTCCTCTCACCATACGTAGACCTCAACACTGAATATTACGATCTCGGCTTGCCTTATCGTGACGAAACTGACGACCAAGTGAGCATTGATGCTGGCGAGGCTATCAAAAAATATCGTGTTGGCGTTAAATGTGCAACTATCACACCAAACGCTCAACGTGTTGAAGAATACAAACTCAAACAAATGTGGAAAAGTCCAAACGGCACAATCCGTGCTATCTTAGACGGCACTGTTTTTAGAGCTCCTGTTTTAGTTAGCGGCATCGTTCCAGCTGTTAAAAACTGGGAAAAACCTATCACAATCGCTCGTCATGCTTATGGTGATGTTTACAAATCAGTTGAAATTAGAAACACAACAACAGGCACAGCTAAACTCGTTTTCACTGACGATGACGGCAACGAAACTGTTGAAAAAATCTATGACTTCGAATGTGGCGGCGTTCTTCAAGGAATGTACAACAAAGACTCATCAATCAAAAGCTTTGCTCATTCTTGCTTTAAATACGCTCTTAGCACAAAACAAGACTTATGGTTTTCAACTAAAGACACAATTTCTAAGAAGTACGACCAAACTTTCAAACTCATCTTTGAAGAAATCTTCGAAAATGATTACAAAGCTGACTTCGAAGCAGCTGGTATCACATATTTTTACACTCTCATCGATGATGCAGTTGCAAGAGTTATCCGCTCAAAAGGTGGATACATTTGGGCTTGCAAAAACTACGATGGCGACGTTATGAGCGACATGGTTTCAACAGCTTTCGGCTCACTTGCAATGATGACTAGCGTACTCGTTAGCCCTGAAGGCAACTACGAATATGAAGCTGCTCACGGCACTGTTACTCAACACTACTATCGTCACCTCAAAGGCGAAGAAACTTCAACTAACCCAGTTGCAACAATTTTCGCATGGACGGGTGCACTTTCAAAACGTGGCGAACTTGACGGCAACCAAGAACTCATGGACTTTGCAGCAAAAGTTGAAAAAGCTTGTATCAACACAATTGAAAGCGGCAAAATGACAAAAGATTTAGTTGGTTTATGGCAAGGTAGCGAAGCTACAGCGCTCAACACTTTTGAATTCCTTGCAGCAATCAAAGAAGAACTTGCTAAACTTATGGCGTAATGTTCGCTTCGCTCACAATGAAGAATTAAAAATGAAGAATTAAAAATTGTGGTAGCTCGCTTTGCTCGCATTATAAATTTTAGGGACGGATTTATCCGTTCCTTTTTTGCTGCATTGTTTTTTGTAGAGGCGACCTCAATGCAAGCAATTTAAGGGAAAAATCACAACTAAACGTAGGGACATGGCTTGCCATGTCCGAGGCTGGGTTGGTACTAACTTGCGGACATGGC
>JAWXUR010000152.1:0-3035 GCA_044426265.1 Clostridia bacterium | reverse complement strand
GACGATAGGAGATTTCGTTCGCTGCGGCGAACGACTTAAGGCTCTGCCTTAAGAAACCGCAATTTTTTAAAAAAATTGAGTAAAATTTTACATGTTTTTTCCTTAAGTTGCTTGCATTGGGGTCGTGCCCTACGTGGTTTTGAGGATTTCCGTGTCCCTACGATTGATATTTCCATTACATCAATATTGCCCAAAACAAGCAAAATAAAAAGCGATATAATTTCCTCAATAACAAGAAAATTATATCGCTTAAATCATTATAAATTAACTACAGACAGCGGTATTGATCGTTGCGTGCCCAGTTGGTGCTAACCTTTGGAATGGTCAAGACCATTCCCTACACAGATTAATCTCACTGCTCGGTGTAGCCAATTAGAATTTATCTGCAATCATTAAGAATAATGGTGCAAAAACCAAAGAAACAATACTCATAAGTTTAATCAAAATATTAATCGATGGGCCTGATGTGTCTTTGAATGGGTCACCAACAGTGTCGCCAACAACAGAAGCCTTGTGAGCTTCGCTGCCCTTGCCGCCATGTGAGTTGTCACCAGATTCAATATATTTCTTAGCATTATCCCAAGCGCCGCCAGCGTTTGACATGAAAATTGCAAGAAGTACGCCAGTCACAAGTGAACCAGCAAGTAAGCCGCCGAGTGCTGTTGTTCCAAGTACGCAGCCAACAACGATTGGTGATGCAACTGCTAAAATGCCAGGTAACATCATCTCTTTAAGTGCTGCTTTTGTTGAAATTGCAACGCAAGTTTTATAGTCAGGTTTTGCCTCTCCTTTTAAAATTCCAGGAATTTCTCTGAATTGACGGCGAACCTCTTCAATCATTTCGTACGCCGCTTTGCTCACTGATTCCATAGTCATAGCTGAGAAAACGAACGGTAACACACCACCTAATAAAAGACCTATAACAACTTTATAGTCTAAGATATCAATTGATGTAAGCTCAACGCTTTGAGCGTATGAGAAGAAAAGAGCGAGTGATGTGAGCGCTGCTGAACCGATTGCGAAACCTTTACCGATAGCAGCTGTTGTGTTACCAACTGAATCAAGTTTATCTGTGATTTCACGAACTGATTTATCAAGACCAGACATTTCAGCGATACCGCCAGCATTATCTGCGATTGGACCGTAAGCGTCAACTGCAACTGTTGTGCCAGCTGTTGAAAGCATACCAACTGCTGCAAGAGCTACTGCGTAAATGCCAGCGCCATCTGCGAAGTTTTGACAGCTCATATATGATGCAAAAATTGCGATACAAATTAAGATGATTGGGAAAGCAACTGATTTAAGACCAACTGAAAGACCTGAAATAATGTTTGTTGCTGTGCCTGTTTCTGATTGTTCAGCGATTTTCTTAACTGATTTATATTCGTCTGAAGTGTAAACTTCTGTTACAATACCGATTAATGTACCAACTGCAAGACCAGCGATAACTGCAATTGCAAATTGCAAAGTGCCAAACATGAAATAGCTAAGACCACAAGCGGCAACTAAAACGATAGCTGATGAAACATAAGTTGCTCTTTTAAGAGATTTATGTGGGTCGCCGTTACCTCTAACGAATAAGGTTGCAAAAATTGATGCGAAGATGCCTACCGCACAAATGAGAAGTGGGAAAAGAGCACCAAAAGTTGGGTTAGCAGAGCTTGCGAAGCAAGCAGTACCGAGGCAGATTGCTGAAATGATTGCACCAGCATAAGACTCGAAAAGGTCAGCGCCCATGCCAGCAACGTCACCAACATTATCACCAACATTATCTGCGATAACAGCTGGGTTTCTTGGGTCATCTTCTGGAATTCCTGCTTCAACTTTACCAACGAGGTCGGCGCCAACGTCAGCAGCCTTAGTGTAAATTCCGCCACCAACTCTTGCGAAAAGAGCGATTGACGATGCACCTAAGCTAAAGCCGAACAAGATGTCGTGGTTGCCAGTTAAGCCATAAATCACGCTGATGCCGATCATTGCAAGACCAACCACGCTCATGCCCATAACTGTACCGCCAGAAAAAGCCACAGAAAGTGCTTTTCTCATGCCGCCATTCATTGCGGCGCTTGTTGTTCTAACATTAGCTTTTGTTGCAACGCTCATGCCGAAATAACCAGCGATAACTGAGAAAATTGCACCAACGATAAAGCTTATTGCTGTGCCAACATTAATGAAAGCTGCGATTGCCACAAAAAGTGCAGCAATGAAAAATACCAATATTTTATATTCTGCGAACAAGAAAGCCTTTGCGCCATCATGAATTGCACCTGAAATTTCAATCATTCTTTCAGTTCCGCAGTCGCTTTTATTAATTTTGAGAGATAAAACGAGGGCAAAAAGCAAGCCCGCCACTCCAACGAGGGATAACAAGAGAATTAAAGTATCCATAAATAAAACTCCTTTTCTTTGCACTAAGTGCTAATTTATTTGTTTAAATGCAACAGCCATCAAAATCGATTGATTTTACATGAAATTAATAATATGTTTCTATTTTTTTGTTTTGATTTTGAGTTGTGCCTCTGTATTATTATATGATAATACTTTTTTTAGCAATTGTCAACATAATTTTAATGAAAAATTTGTTTATTAAAAATAGCAACGATATGTTATTGGACTTTTGTATACTATATTATAGTTGCTTTTTTATTGGATTTTATGAGTTATTTTTGCGATTTTATTTATTTTTTTGAAAATGACACGCTTAAATGCTTTTTTTAAAAACTAACTATAATGTTTTATAGATTTTTCTTTCGGTACATTTTTTTGGCTTCGCCAAAAAAAGAACGGCGGAAAGCTTTTATGTTATTTCAATTTTTAATCGATAGCATAAAACCAAATAAACATTAAAATTCTCGTTATCGCTTATTATGTGATATAACAAAAAAATCACCGCCGTTCTTGGGAGGAGTAGAACCCATGCGTGTTGATTAGGGGTTTTTGAGCGTTAATTTGTAGGGGACGGCATCCTTGACGTCCCAGGGTTTAACGCATATTTTAATGAAAGCAACAAATTTCGTTTGGTTTTTTGTTATCGA
>JAWXUR010000151.1:0-3052 GCA_044426265.1 Clostridia bacterium | reverse complement strand
CAATGCAAGCAACTTAAGGGTTTTTATTTAATAAAATTTAATTTTTAGTTTTGCTATATATGTTGAGAAATATTTTTGTAACCGTAGGGGAGGGGTTCTACTCCTCCTTGTTTCCCATTTTGCAATTTCATTGATTATGTAATGGTTTGGGTTTTGTGTTATCGTTTTTGCGTTTGCGTAGCGGTTGAATTTTCTGCCGTTCTTGCGTTTGTTGTTTTGGATAAATTTCGCTTTGTTTTTTTGTTTGTTGATGCGGTTAGTGCAGTTTCTGCTGCCGCAGGGGCGTTACGTTTTTTTGCTTGCCCAAAAAAAGTAACCAAAAAAATGGCATTTTCTTTTTTTCTGGAAAAAAAGAAAAACAAAAAAAGCATTCAAGGAAGTGTCCTTGAAAATCCTCTCGCACTGCGGTGGCTTTCTTTGGGGTTGGTACTGGATTTTGGGTTTGTTAGTTTTCTTTGTTTTTTTTGTTTTTTACCTCGATTTTTTAATTATTAATCTATTTTCTCTTAAGTTGCTTGCATTGGGGTCGTGCCCAATGCAAGCAACTTAAGGGGAATTTAAAAACTAAATTTCAAAACAGAAAACTTCCTCAAACCACAAAGAAAAAAATAAAGAAAAAAACTAACTGAAACGAAGAAAAACGTAAAAGGTTGGACGTAAGGAGCACCGAAGGTGCGGATATCCCACTTTATAAAAGACTAAGGCAAAAAAGACAAAGGATAAAATAGTCGGGGTGTGCCAGATTTTTAGGCTGCAAGGCAGGCTAAAAATATTCCCCACCGACGGCGACAAAAATAAAATGACCTAAATGCAGTAAGTTCCCCAAGAACGCATTTTGGTTACTTTTGTGCGAGCAAAAGTTACGCCCAGCGGCGAGCGTGGACGAGATTAACTAATAAATCAAGTCATAAAACAATAGAAAAATCCTTAAGTTGCTTGCATTGGGGTCGTGCCCTACAATTTCCTCAACGTTGAAAATCCTTAAGTTCCCAGCTATGGGGCTATATCCATGTCAATTTCAAGTATAAATAAAAACTGCGATATCACTAGTTTTGGTGATATCGCAGTTGTTTTTTTGTTTTGCTTTTTTTGATTTTTAAAACTCACAATTTTGCTCGTCTAAGCTGAGTTTGAAACTTTCGAAAAAGTCACTCATAAACGCTTGAACTTCCTCAAGCTCAATTGCATTAACGATTTTCATTGTGCTTTGGTACGCCTTTTCAAACTCTTTGTTTCCAGCTTGAAGTTCTTGAGCGCATTTGATAAGAGCGCTGATTTTATCGGCAGCCTTAACGATTTTCCAAAGGTAAGCATCTTCATCTTGAGGGAAAAAAGCATCGTTATAATAAGCTTTTAAATCATCTGGAAGCATAGAAAGAATTTTATCGCAAGATTCCTTTTCCACGTCCAAAAAAGCTTGATGAATTTTTTCGCTATGATATTTAACAGGAGTTGGCATATCGCCAGTCATAATTTCTGGCATATCATGATAAAGCGCCAAAAAAGCCACTCTTTCAGCGTTTAAATTGCCTCCAAAACGCAGATTTTTAATCACCGCAATCGCATGAGCAATCACCGCAACATCATTGCTATGCTCGGCAAGATTTTCGTTTTGAGTGTTACGCATAAGCGCCCAGCGGTTAATGTATTTCATGCGAGAATGCAGCGCAAAAAAATGATGATTCATAAAATTACCCCCTTAAAAAATCTAAATTTTCAATTAAATATGTTCTTGCAAAAAGCTGATAAGCACGTTATCACGGCTAGGAATGATTTGAGTCATTTTCACGCCAGCGGCACTAAACATTCTTTTTGAAGCTTTGACAGAAGTTGTGTGAGCGTATTTATCCGAGAGGTAAACAACCTCTTTGATGCCGCATTGAATGATTGCTTTTGCACATTCGTTGCAAGGGAAGAGAGCGACATAAATTTTGCAATCGACTAAACTTGCACCAGAATTATTAAGAATTGCGTTAAGCTCGGCATGGCAAACGTATGGGTATTTCGTGTCAAACTCATCACCCTCACGCTCCCACGGAAACTCGTCATCATCGCAACCCATAGGCAGACCGTTATAGCCAACAGACATGATTTTATTGTGCTCATTAACCACGCAAGCGCCCACTTGAGTGCTAGGGTCTTTGCTGCGGTAAGCCGACAAAATTGCAACTCCCATAAAATATTCGTCCCATGATAAATAATCTTTTCTTTTACTCATTTTAAAAAACTCACCTTTCATGTTTTAGTACAGCTTTTTCTTCGAAAAAGCACATTCGCCCCACGGCTGTTATTAAAGGAAAAAATCAAGCAAAAAAATGCAGTTTGCTAGTATTTTGAAAGAATTTTCGAAACCTCGTAGGGGCGGATATTATCCGCCAGAGAAACGACATAAAAATTCCCATCAAATCATTTTTCAATCGATAACACAAAGCCATGCAAAAACACGAACGCAGTTCGTGCATCATCTGCGTAGGGGAGTGGGTTCTACCCCTCCTTGTTCCCAATTCAACCACATTTAATATACACAACATTGTTGCGGTTTACGTTATCGATTGAAATGTGATATAGTGGAGAAATCATCGCCGTTCTTGGGAGGAGTAGAACCCAAGCGTGTTGATTAGGGTTTTTTGAGCGTTAATTTGTAGGGGACGGCATCCTTGACGTCCCAGGGTTTAACGCATATTTTAATGAAAACAACAAATTTCGTTTAGTTTTTTTGTTATCGATTATAAATTGATTTGATTTATAGTTTTGTTCTCGTTCCCTGGGACGTCTGGGAAGCCGTCCCCTACGCAGGAAAAATTGAGATTTTTTCCTAATCAACACGCTTGAGTAGAACCCCTCCCCTACGGTTACAAAAATGTTTTTTTGAAAATTGGGTGGAAATTTTCGGACAACCGCAAGGGTTGTCCCTCATACTCAGGAACTTAAGGAATGTAGGGCACGACACAGGGGTCGTGCCCAATACAAGCAACTTAAGCGTTTATTTATAGTTTTTTCGTGATGGCTAAATTGCTTTGTTTTGCCTTTGGCAAAATCAAGAAACCCCCGC
>JAWXUR010000150.1:0-3056 GCA_044426265.1 Clostridia bacterium | reverse complement strand
TTTATAGTTTTGTTCTCGTTCCCTGGGACGTCTGGGAAGCCGTCCCCTACGCAGGAAAAATTGAGATTTTTCCCTAATCAACACGCTTGGGTTCTACTCCTCCCAAGAACGGCGGCGATTTTTCCTCTATTACAATGTAAAACCGATAACACAAAAACCAAACGAAATTTGCTGTTTTTATTAAAATATGCGTTAAACCCTGGGACGTTAAGGATGCCGTCACTACAATTTAATTTTATCGTTATCGATTAAAAATGTGATGTGACGGCAAAATCGCCACCGTTCTTGGGAGGGGAAACCCCTCCCCTACGCTATATTTTTAGGTTTGCGGTTTTTTGTTTCGTGTGTCACGAAATACCAACATCGGTCGACCACACAGGGTAGACCCTACGAATTTACATGAATTTTTTTCATATCGTAGGGATAACCCTTGCGGTTGTCCGAATAACGGCAGCAAAATCTCCCACAACAACAAATTAAATCGATAACAAAAAAATCCGTAGGGGCGGATATCATCCGCCAGAATAACGGCAGTAAAAATTTATATCACAACAAATTTCAATCGATAACAAAAAAACACATAGCAAATTCAGTGTTTCGTGATTCACGAAACAAAAACCACCGCACCAACTCGAAACCACGTTTTTTGCGGCAAACCGAAAAAAACTGTACCAACTAATCAAACAAATAACCAAACCAATAAATAAAACAAACAAATAACCAAAAATAAAACAAACAAGGAGCAATTAAAATGGCTAAATTAAAAGATTTCACAAAAGAAGAATTACTCGCACTTGAGGCAGACCTCAAAGCAAAATTTGAAGAGTTCAAAAGCCGTGGCTTAAAACTCGATATGTCAAGAGGTAAGCCAGGCGCTGACCAACTTGCAATTTCAAACAACCTTTTCGACGCTGTAACATCAAAAGACTGGGGCAGTGATGTTAGCAACGCTGTTCTCGAATATAGAAACTATGGTCTTTTAACTGGCATCACAGAATGCAAAGACATTTTCGCTGAGCTTCTCGGTGTGCCTGCTAAAAACGTTATAGTTTGCGGAAACTCAAGCCTCAACCTCATGTTTGACTTCATCACTCAATGCATGATCACAGGCGCTGGCGAAAAACCATGGAGCGAACAAGGCAAAATCAAATTCCTTTGCCCAGCACCAGGTTACGACAGACATTTCGGCATTTTACAATACTACGGCATTGAAATGATCACAGTTCCAATGCTCGCTGATGGTCCTGACATGGACAAAATCGCTGAGCTTGTGAAAGACGAAAGCGTTAAAGGTATGTTCTGCGTGCCAAAATATTCAAACCCAACAGGTACAACATATTCAGCTGAAGTTGTTGAAAAAATCGCAGCTCTTAAACCAGCAGCAAAAGACTTCAGAATCGTTTGGGATAACGCATATATCATTCACGATCTCGAAGACACAACAGAAGAACTCGTTAACATTTTTGACGTACTCGGCAAATATGATAATGACGATATGGTTGTTGAATTTACTTCAACTTCAAAAGTTAGCTTCCCAGGCGCTGGCGTTTCAGTTCTTGCAGCAAGCGACAACAACATCAAAATGATCACTTCAAGAATGACAATGCAAACAATCGGTTTTGATAAACTCAATCAATTAAGACACGTTAAATTCTATAAAAACCTCGATGGTATTTTAAATCACATGAAACTTCACAAAGAAATCCTCGCTCCAAAATTCAGCGCTGTTGTTGACGCATTCAACACAGAGCTTAAAGAATACGACATCGCAACATGGACAGAGCCAAAAGGCGGCTATTTCATCAGCCTTGACGTTATCGCTGGCACAGCAAAAAGAGTTGGCGAGCTTTGCAAAGAGGGCGGCGTAGTTCTCACACCAGTTGGCGCAACTTTCCCATATGGCATTGATCCAGCTGACCAAAACATCAGAATTGCTCCAACATACCCACCAGTTAACGAGCTCATGCTCGCAACAGAGCTCCTTTGCATCTGCGTTAAACTCGCAGCCGTTGAAAAATATTTAGCTGACTAATTTAATCAGCTTTTTGGCGGTACAATTTCTTAGCGGTTTACCGCTAAGAAAGGAACGCCGTAACCCAAATATATCCGTAGGGTCGATTCACGAATCGACCGAAACTTGAAATTAACGTAATTTAGGGTTGAGAGGGGAATTGACCCATATAATTTATATATTTCGATTTTTTAAAATTGCAATATCGTAGGGACAACCCCAATGCAAGCAACTTAAGGATTTCATACGTAGGGACATGGCTTGCCATGTCCGAAACTGGGTTTGCACTTTCCTTGCGGACATGGCAAGCCATGTCCCTACAATAGGCAAATTGTAGGGGCGACCTGTGGTCGCCAGTAGGTTTGATGTGATTTTCTGGCGACCAAAGGTCGCCCCTACACTAACAAATAATTTTTGAAAATCCTTAAGTTCCTAACTATGGGGCTCTACCCTTGCCACGTTCGGTTTCGTGTTTACACGAAACAAAAACCACTCACTGAATGAATAAAACGAAAATCCCCTTGACATTTACAAAGACAAATGTTAAAATAATAAAGTAAATCAAAATAAAATATAACGGCAACGATTAAGAAAAGTAACAAGTCAATCAAACCAAAGAGAGGGAATGGCGCTGAAAATTCCTGTTTGACGCTTGCGAAAAGTAGCTTATGAGCCTTGGAAAGAAAAAGCGAAAGCTTGATTAGACTCCAACGTAAATCTGCGTTAAAGATTTTGAGTGCATGGCAATAAAAATTTGCCGTGAATTTAGGTGGTACCACGGTTAGCTCCGTCCTATGTTTTTAGGACGGAGCTTTTTAATTATTTTTTATATTGAATTTAAATCGTAGGGACAACCCCAATGCAAGCAACTTAAGCGTTTATTTATAGTTTTTTCGTGATGGCTAAATTGCTCTGTTTTGCCTACGGCAAAATCAAGAAACCCCCGCCGAGGGTTTCTTACGCAAAAATGTCCACTGGACACTTTTGCTATCTTCCTGCGGTTTTTGACGATAGGAGATTTCGTTCGCTGCGGCGAACGACTTAA
>JAWXUR010000044.1:0-16779 GCA_044426265.1 Clostridia bacterium | reverse complement strand
TTTTTGCTTGTTTTTAGCTGTTTTTTCACTTGTTTTTATTTTTTCTCAGTTTAAATTCCTCATTTTCCCAAAGTAAATTCTAGGTTCTTCCTACTGTGGAATTTACTTTGGGAATTAACGTATTTTTCTCGATTCCAACATATTTATTGACTTTAATTTAAAATTTTGTTATCATTATAATATAAATTTTTTAAAAGGAGTTTTTTATGATTGCTAATATCCTATCGTTTAATTTGCAAAACATTATTTTCAGCTATTTGTTACGTGGGCTATCTGTTATTCTAGCATTTTTGCAAGGTTCATTTTCATTTTTTGGAATTGAAGTTGCACATCAAATTGAAATTGATGAAACTGTAACATATCAAACTTTTGAATCTTTTGGCACAAGTTCAGCTTGGTGGAGTGATGAGCTTACATATGCTGATGATGCCGATTACATTGCTAGTATGCTTTATGGTGAGGATGGATTAAACCTCGATGTTTATCGCTTCAACATTGGCTCAGGTTCAGCTGATAACGAAAACTCTCGCATAACGGATGAATTTAACAAAACTGAAAGTTTTTATGTTTATAATGAAACAACTGGAGAATACGAATATGATTTTTCTCAAGATGCAAACGCAATTGCAATGATGGAAAAAGCTATCGAGTATGGAGCTAGTGAAATCATTTTATTTTGTAACAGTCCTCATTATTCAATGACTAATAATGGTGACTCTGCTGGTTCGGAGCAAGAATACTATGTAAATTTGCCTCAAGAAAATTATGATGATTTTGTTGATTACGTGCTTACAATCGCTGATTGGTTTGTTGAGCAAGGTTATCCTGTGACTGCTATTTCACCAATTAACGAGCCTCAATGGTCATGGAGCGGCGAAAATGTTACCCAAGAGGGTTGCCACTATGAACTTGACGAAGCTGTTGAGCTTATGGAAATGTTTGCAACTCAAATGCAAGAAAGAGGCTGTGAATATGAACTAAGCGGCATTGAAAGTGGTCAAATGTCAATGGATTATTGGGATTATTTTGAATCTTATTTTGATAATGACGTAATTAACGATTTTTGCGACACATATTCTGGTCATTCTTATTGGATTGACGGAGATGTCGCTGGTAAATATGTTACTGGTTTATATTTTGCTGAAAATTATCCTGATAAATCATTTGAAATGAGTGAATGGTGTGAACTGCCACAAGAAATTGATGCTTATTCAATCGAAAGTGGAATTTACATGGCTAACATTATTGTTGAAGATTTATCACTTCTTAATGCGGTTTCATGGCAAAGCTGGACAGCGGTTAATGGCGACGGTGTTATCAACAGAGATTTAAGTGTTTTAAACAGATATTACGCATATAAACAATTTAGTGCTTTTATTGAATCTGGAATGGTTAGAGTTGATGTTAGTGATAGTTTAGGACTTTTAAGCGAGCTTGCGAGTGTTGCTTTCACCGATGGAGAAAAAACTGTTTATGTTGTTGTTAATGATTCTGACAACGCAGTTCAAATTAATTTTAACAACGATTATGAAACTTCTTCAATTTATCAAACTTCAAGTTCCCTCTCTTGTGAAATGATTTATAGCGGTCCATTTGAAACAAGTTTTAATTTAGAAAGTCAAAGCATTACAACTTTTGTTTTTGAATAAAATTATTAAACAGTCAAGCAATTCACTATTGAAGTGAACTGCTTGACTGTTTTTTTGTCGTCTGCTAATAAAATTTTCATCTTTATTTTATCATTATTTAATTTTCATTTTAACAGTTAACTCTTTAAGTGCATATAATATACAAAATCAATAGGAGGTTTTGTATGTTCAAAAAAAGAAAAATAAAATTTTGTTTTATCTGTTTTAGTCTTGCTTTTTGTTTGAGTGTTTGCTCTAGTTTCACTTGTCTAGCAAGCGAAGATACTATTTTAGGCATTGATGTGAGTGTTTATCAAGGTGAAATAGATTTTGAGAAACTTAGTGATAATTCAATTGAAGCCGTTTATATTCGAGCTGGCGAGGGCGATAGTATTATTGATGCAAGATTTAAAGAAAATTATGAGGGAGCTATCGAGTATGGCTTGGATTTTGGGTTTTATTTTTATGTTACGGCTACAACTCAAAGTGAGGCTGTAACTCAGGCTAAACGTTTTGCTCGGCTAATTGATGGCATTGATTACACTTTGCGCCCTGCGATGGATTTTGAAAGTTTTGATGATTTGAGTAGTGATGAAATCAACCAAATTGCGCTTAGTTTTCTTGTACAACTTGAAAAAAGCACTGGCATTGAGCCTGTGGTTTATAGCGATGCTTATAATGCTGCTCACACTTTTTCTTCTGAGCTTTCGTCTTACCCACTTTGGGTGGCAGATTATGATGTTAGCGATATTTATTCTTACACTTTGAGTGATGATTCTTCTTGGAGCAGTTGGAGCGGTTTTCAGTTTTCCGATTCGCTTAAAATCACTGCGATTGACTCCAATGTTGATGGCGACTTATTCACTCAAGCTGTATTTGTTGACGAAAGTGAAAAAAGCACAGCAGAAACTGACTCAAGTTCGCAAACTTCAAGCAGTACGACAACAACAACTCAAATTATCAACGCCAAATTTGAGTATAAAGTGCAAGAGGGTGACACCTTAAGTGCGATTGCTACTAAATATGATTTAACAGTTAATGAAATTGCAAGCTACAATGATATTGATGATATTGACTTAATTTATGTGGGTGAAATTTTATATTTGCCGACAGTTACTGATGATGTTAATTCTTCGATTGATGAAAAGATTGTGCGATACACAGTTAGCTCTGGTGACACGCTAAGTGAAATTGCTAGCGAATTTAACACTAGTGTTAGCGAAATTGCGAGTTACAATAATATTGCTAATCAAAATTTAATTTATATTGGCGAAGTTTTGCTAATTAAATAAAAAACAATCCAAACCTGTTTAAAAAACTGGTTTGGATTGTTTACATTTATAATTTCAATTTTGATTTAGCAATCTGTAAGTACACTTTTATTTTTATACATATATTCAATCATTGAAGTGATTGTTGTGATAACAGCAATAATTACAGTGATTAAAGTTACGATTGAGAGAATTTCTAAATCTGCCAAAAGCAAGCAAATCATTGTCATTTGAGCAACAGTTTTGATTTTGCCTGAAACACTTGCTGCAATAATTTCTCCATTGTCAACTGCAACGAGCCTAAAACCGCTGATGATAAGTTCTCTACCAAGGATAATAAGTACAACCAAAACGGAAACTTTTCCAGTTTGCAAAAGGCAAATGAGAGCCGAAGCAACCAAAAGTTTATCAGCGATTGGATCCATAAACTTGCCGAAGTTAGTTATCATATTATATTTTCTTGCGATTGTGCCGTCGATTTTATCGGTTATGCTCGCAACTAAAAAAATGCCGAATGCAATCCAGTTGCTATATTCACCGCCAAAATTTGTGAGCATAACTGCGATGAAAAATGGAATCATTGCAATTCTTAATAAAGTTAATTTATTCGCTAAGTTCATTTAGTACTCCTTAATTTACACAGGCGAAATTTGCCAGCTTAATTAAAAAATCAGCATTATGTTTAAAATGCTGATTTTTTTGTTAGTTTATTCGTCGTCGTTTGAAGTGAAATCATTTGATTCACTTTGAGTTGATTCAGTGGTGTCAAGTTCAACAGTTTTAGTTGCTGGTGTCACTGAGTCAAGAGTTTCAGGAGTTTTTTCGTCATAATTAGGAACAAATTCTCCAGTCATGAGTTTTTTGAATAACTCACCGTCAACTTTTTCGTGAACGATAAGATATTGAGCCACAACATGAAGGTTATCGAGATGTTCTTCAAGGATTGAATAGCATCTATCATATTCTTTTGTGATGATCGCATTAACTTCTTTGTCGATGTCTGTTGCGATTGATTCAGAATAGTTTCTTGTGTTGCCATAATCTCTGCCTAAGAAAACTTCATGGTTTGCGTTACCAAAAGAGATTGGTCCGAGGGTTGCACTCATGCCGTAACGAGTGACCATGTTACGAGCAATTTCTGTTGCTCTTTCAATATCATTTGATGCGCCAGTTGAGATGTCGCCCATGATGATAGCTTCGGCAATGCGTCCGCCTAAAAGAACAACTAAATCGTCAAGCATATCGCCTCTAGTTCTATAACTCTTATCTTCGAGTGGAAGCGACATAGTGTAACCACCAGCACGGCCACGAGGAATGATTGAAATTTGATGAACTGGGTCTTGACCCTCGAGATAATATGTTGCAAGTGCGTGACCTGCTTCATGATATGCTGTGAGTTTTTTCTCTTTTGCACTCATTTTGTTTGATTTTTTCTCAGTACCGATAACTGTTTTCATGGTTGCTTCTTGAATTTCTTCCATTGAAATTTCTTCTTTAGCATGTCTTGCTGCAAGAAGTGCTGCTTCATTGAGAAGGTTAGCTAGGTCAGCGCCAGTGAAACCAACAGTGCCTTGAGCAACTTCTTTAAGGCTAACAGTTTTCGCAAGAGGTTTGTTTTTAGAGTGTACTTTTAAGATAGCTTCTCTGCCGATAACATCAGGTAAACCGACTGTGAGTTGTCTATCAAAACGACCTGGTCTTAAAAGAGCTGGGTCGAGTACGTCTGGTCTATTTGTTGCTGCGATGATGATAACGCCTTCGTTTACACCGAAACCGTCCATCTCAACGAGCATTTGGTTGAGTGTTTGTTCACGTTCATCGTGTCCGCCGCCCATGCCTGCGCCACGTTGGCGACCTACTGCGTCAATTTCATCGATGAATAGGATTGATGGAGCGCTTTTCTTTGCTTGAGCAAAGAGATCACGAACTCTTGATGCACCAACACCGACATACATTTCAACAAAATCAGAACCTGAAATTGAGAAAAATGGAACGCCAGCTTCACCAGCGATTGCCTTTGCCAAAAGAGTTTTACCAGTACCTGGAGGGCCCATGAGTAAAACACCGGTTGGAATTCTTGCACCGAGTTTTGTGAATTTAAGTGGGTCTTTAAGGAAGTCGACAATTTCAACGAGCTCCTCTTTTTCTTCGTCAGCACCAGCCACATCGTCAAATTTAACTTTTGATGGCTCTGTTGAACCCATTTTGAATTTAGCTTTGCCGAAACTCATTGTCATATTAGCTTCATTTGAAAGGCTTTGACCCATCTTTTTATAAAGATAATACATACCAACAAATAATAAGCCACACATAATAATCATTGGCAAAATGCTAATCCAAATTGATGAATCAGTGCCAGCTTCATAGTTATAAACGATTAAATCTTCTTCGTTTTCTTGGGCATCATTATATTCTAAAACTCCCTCATGCACATCTAAAATGAAAAGATCAACATTAGGTAAGGTGTATTCATGATAGGTTTCAGTACCTTCTTCATCTACTTCGTCAGAAGCGAGTTTATATTCAAGTGCGCCACTGCTGAGGTCTAGGTTATATTCAACCACCTCACCTGTTTTAAATAATTGCACAATTTCTGAATACTTAAGCGAATCATCGTCATAAGAACTAGAAAAATACATCATAACTAAAAACAAAACAAGTGGAATAATGATATAAATTAAATTGCCATTACTTTTTTTCTTGGGTTTTTGTTTTACTGTACTCAAATTTTCATCCTCCTTTAAAAATTGAATTTGTTGTCATTGAAACATTAGATTTTTGCTCGTTTATTTTGCACTTATACGCTTAAAATTTCGTCAGTGAAAGCGTAGCGACGTACAAAAAAAACAATTGGATAAGCTGAATTTTCATTAAATTAGTTGCTATAAATTTCAGGCTTTAAAATGCCGATGAAAGGCAGATTTCTGTAGGTTTCGTTATAGTCAAGACCATAGCCGACAACGAACTCATTTGGAACTTCTGCACCAACATATTTTGCGCTGATGTTTACACTTGGGTCACGTCTTTCAGGTTTATCGAGCAAAGTGCAAATTTGAATGCTTTTTGGGTTTTTAGTTTTTAAAATGTCAGTCAATCTTTGAAGAGTTTTACCGCTATCAAAAATATCCTCAACGATTAAAATATCATAAGAAGTTAAATCAAAGTTTAAAACTTTGCTAACTTTGACTTCGCCATTTGATGAGGTGCTTGCACCATAGCTTGCCGCTGTCATAAAATCAATTCTGCATGGAATTGTGATGTGACGCATGAGGTCTGCCATGAAACAAACTGAGCCCTTGAGCACACTTACTAAAAGCAAGTTTTTGTCTTTATAATCGTGGCTGATTTCTTTACCGATTCTTTGGTTGATTTCTAAAAGTGTTTGCTCTGAATAATAAACGTCTAAAATATCATTAATCATTTTTAAAAGTCCCTTCTTTTGCTAAAATATAAATATTTTTTGTTTGTTCAGTTATTTTAAATTTGTTATCTACACCAAAACCTTCAAGCCAAACGATTTGATTATCACACGATAAAATCGCTATTTTAGCTCGATGCTCTGGTTGTATTTTATTTTCATTAAATAGTTTTTTTAGTGACTTTGTGTTTTTTCTCACTGGGTCACAAAAGCTATCTTTTTCTTTGCGAGCTCTCATTTGCAGTTTGCCACAAATTAAATCCGCATCAATCATGTTTTTATAATCGATTTTTTTGATTTCGTCTATGCTTTTAAGCTCGAGTTTGAAGTTTCCAACTGGCGTTTGAATGAAAGCATCATCAACATCAACGCTCCAAAACTCCATAGATTTAACATATGCACAAAAGCTAATTATATCACCATTTAAACAAATATACAAGCCTTTTGACAGCTCAATTTTGCCTTTTTTCTCATTTAACATTTCATTAACTAAGTTAATATGCCTTGTTTCAACTGGTTTATTAAGCTTATTTTCAATCATTTTTGCAATCACACGATTTTTCACCGCTTGATGTACAGCCATAATTTCACTCGCCTTATAGCCATCTTTAACTCGTGCTTTTTCAAGAGTTTGCGAAGCCATTTGCTCCAAAAAATCATTATCGCACCGATTGCTTTGCATACATCTTAAAAGATTAGCTTGAAAATTCGAATTTACATTTTCAAAGTTACCCACAATATTATGTCTTATGAAGTTTCTTGTGTAATCGTCTTTTAAGTTGGTGCTATCAGTGACGAAATTAATGTGATTTTCTTCGCAGTACCGCTCGATTTCTTCTCTTGTGCATTCGATTAAAGGTCTAATAATATTTGGTTCACGCTTAACTGGAATGCCGCACAAACCTTTTAGTGCTGTGCCTCTAACAAGGTTAAACACCATGGTTTCAATGCTGTCGCTAAGCGTGTGAGCCACTGCAACTTTGTCGCAATTCATGCTGTCAAAAGCTTCATAGCGTACAATTCTGCCGCACTCTTCTTCGCTAACGCCCATCTGCTTTGCAAGTTTTGGTACGTCCTTAGAAACAACATTTAAAGGAATTTCAAGAGCAGCACAAAAATCTTCAACCGCCTTTTGGTCACGTACCGCTTCGCCACCTCTAATGTTGTGGTTTACGTGCACGGCTTTTAACTCAAAATTAAATTGTTGGGAAAGTTTACTTAGTACATCAAGCAAGCAAAATGAATCTGCACCGCCTGACACTCCAACGCAAATTGAGTTTGCATTTTTAAGCAGGTCATATTTTTCAATTGTCGAAACAACTTTACATATCATTTCTTAAACTCTCCAAATTTGAAAACAAAGTGAAATCGCCATTCCACGCAACTTTAACAGTTGTTGTTGGACCGTGACGGTTTTTTGAGATGATGAATTGAGCCTCGTTGATTGATGGTCTATCATCTTCGTCATCGTCAGGAGTGTCATTTTCGTCTTTGTAATATTCTTCTCTATAAAGCATGATAACTATGTCGGCATCTTGCTCGATTGAGCCAGATTCTCTAAGATCGGAAAGCTGAGGTTTATGTGATTTACCACGACCCTCAGTCGTTCTTGCAAGTTGGGCGAGTACGACAACAGGAATGTTTAAATCTTTTGCCATAAGCTTAAGGTTTCTTGTGATTTCAGAAACTTCTTGCACACGGCTTTCTATCCTGCCGCCACTTTTCATGAGCTGCAAATAGTCAACAAAAACCGCATCAACATCTCTAAGACGTCTAACACGAGATTTCATTTCTGAAACTGTCATGTTTGAAGTGTCATCAAAATATAATTCACATTCGCTGAGCTGTGAAGTTGCTGTGGCAAGTCTTGCCCATTCTTCACCGCTGATGTTGCCTGTTCTCATTTTCGTACTCTCAACTCTTGCTTCTGTTGAAAGAATTCTTTCGGCAAGTTGTGACTTTGTCATTTCCAAAGAGAAAAACAAAACTTTTCTTTTGCCAATTAAAGCAGTGTTTCGAGCTAAGTTGAGCGCAAGACTAGTTTTACCCATCGCAGGACGAGCACCGATAATCATTAAGTCAGACTTATTTAAACCAGTGATAGCCTTGTCGAGATCGTAAAATCCAGTTGTGTAACCTTTATATTTATCCTTATCAGGTGAGCTGAGCTTTTGAAGTTTATCGTAAACCTCGTTGATGATGATATCGCCAACTTTTGCAGGGCCTCTTGTGACCTTGCCTTGTCTAATATCATAAATCTTTTGCTCGGCAGCTTCTAAAAGGATATCAGCAGTTTCTTCAGTGTTTGTTGCATCATCAATGATTGATTTTGAAACGTTAATTAGCGAGCGTATGTAAAATTTTTCACGTACAATCTTGCAATAACTTTCTACATTATCTGTTGATGGAACAAGTTGAGCTAATTGGAAAAGATAGTTTTTACCAGTTGCTTCGTCATACACTTTTTCACTGCGAAGTTTTTCTAAAACAATAAGTGGGTCTATCTTGCCACCACTAGCATCAATGCCTTGCATAATGGTGAAAATCGCCTTATGCTGCGGCAGATAAAAATGCTCTGGTTTAATTATAATGAGCACTTGAGTTATGCAAGTTGGCTCTAAAAGCACGCAACCAAGCACAGCCTGCTCAGATTCGAGGCTGTACGGCATATTTATTTCATTGTAATTAGACACAAAATTGGAACTGTCCATGTCATCACCTCAAAATTAAATTATTCGCCCACTTGTACGCTAAGTTTTGCGCTTATTCCTTGATAGAGTTTAACTTCAAATTCATAAGTGCCAAATTGTTTGATATCAGACACAACAACTTTTCTCTTATCAACTTTAACGCCAAATTCACTGTTTAATTTTTCAGCAATTTCTTTTGAAGTGATTGAGCCAAAGAGTTTGCCATTAGCACCAGCTTTTGCTGTGAGTCTAATGATTTTGCCTGTTAATTTTTCTGCTTGAGCTTTTGCGTTTGCGATATCTGTTTCAACTTTGAATTTATCAGAAGCAACACGATTGTTAAACTCTGTAACTGCTTGTGAGTTAGCTTCAACAGCTAATTTTTTAGGGAAAAGGAAGTTACGAGCGTATCCATCAGATGCATTAACCATCTCGCCTTTTTTGCCTAAGCCTTTAACGTCTTTTTGTAAAATTACTTTCATTTTATTTGCCTCCATTTTTAATTATTTGTATTTTCTAAATATTTATCTATTTCTTTTTTTAATGCTTTAACGCACTTATCTAGCGGTTTATCGTAAATTTGGCAAGCTGACATCGATTGATGCCCACCGCCACCGAAAGCTTCCATAACTAATTGCACGTTTATTTCGCCGTACGAACGAGCTGAAATATTGATAAACTCACCTGTATCATACATAACAAAACTTGCTTTTACTCCATCAATATTTAGCATTTCATCTGCTGCTTGAGCGCAAATTAATCTAATGTCATTGCTGTGAATGTTAGCGACTGCTATCGAGCATTCGTTATACTGCTCTGCGGTGTTTATAACAGCATTTTTTTGTCTAAACACATCAATATCAGTTGAGAAAAGTTTTTTCGCCAAAACAGTGCTCGCACCCTCACTTTTTAAATATGCCGCAGCTTCAAATGTGCGAGGACTTGTACGCAAAATGAAGTTTCTTGTGTCAAGCACTATGCCTGTTAAAAGTGCTAGGGCTGTTTCTTGATCCGTTATGTTTTTGTTATCGATATATTCAATGATTTCCGTCACCATTTCAGCGGCTGAAGATGAGTTTGGCATATGATAAAAAACAAGGGCATTATTGATATAGTCAACAGATTTTCTGTGATGATCAATAACCATGATTTTTTTCGAAATATCCAAAAGTTCTGGGCACTCGCAAAAGTTTTTCTTATGAGTGTCAACCACAACAATTAAGCTATCTTCATTTGCCATTTTTACGGCTTCATCTGGAGAAATCAAATCTTGAACTCCATAATGATCTGCAAATCTTTGAATGAGTGGTTTTGATAATGTTGTTTTTAAATCCACAACGATTTTTGCATTTTTCTTGAAATACTTTGCAATTTGGTAAATTCCAAGAGCACTCGCAAAGGCATCAAAATCAGAAAATTTATGACCCATTATATAAATGTCGTCATTTAATTCAATGAGCTCTGCAATGCTTTTTGCAACGAGTCTTGTGTGAACTTTATTGTTAATCTGTGTTGCTTGAGAAATTCCGCCAAAAAATTGATATTCATTTTCATGACGAATTGCAACTTGATCTCCTCCACGGCTTTGAGCCATGTCTAAGGCGAGCTGAGCGGAGTCATTGCATTTAGCTAGGCTACTTTCTTGACCAATTCCAATTGAAAGAGTTGCTAAGTCAAAGTTATCGTTATAAGAGAAATTTCGAACCTCTTCGATAATTTTGAACTTATCGGCAATCATTCTTTGAAGATTGCGTTGCTCAACTAAAATCAAAGTTCTTGAATTAGATATTTTTCTGCACACAGTGCCGTATGACTGTGCCCATTGCATCACTAATCTTTCGATTTTCGTGAGAATTGACGCACATTCATTTTCGCTGAAATTTTGATATAAAACATCTGCATTATCAATAACGCTTATCATAACAGCTGGGCGTGAGGCTTTAAATTCTTTTTCAATTAACTTTAAATTTGTTTGATTAAAGAAATAAAGGATATACACATTTTCATCGCTTTTTTCATCGATGCAGATTTCGCTTGAATGTACATGGAAAAAGTTTGACTGATATTTAATCTCAAACTCAGATTTTGATGTTAACACGGTTACATCGTCAACTTCCAATAATTCAACTAAATTTGCTTTATCTTCTTGCGAAGGAACACTGAACTCAACTTCAAATTTTTCGTTTAACCAAAAAATCTTACCGTCTTGTTCAATTACAGCGCAAGCTACGCCAAGCTTATTTAAAGCTTGACCTGATTCAAAATCTAATTCATTTGTCACTTTATCAATCTTATAAAGCAATTTATCTCTTTTAGTTTTTTGAACGTAGACGTAGCACACGCAAATTATAAAAAATAATAAGAGTTCAATTGCAGCTAAGGTTGCATTGACGAAAATGGTTACACCAACAAGCACCATCGCATAAACGACGGATAATATTGATAAATCATATCTACTCCATAACTTTTTCATTTAATTTAAATCTCCATAAATATAGGTAGTATCATTGGGCTTCTTCTTGTCTTTTCATAAAGAAGTTTAGAAACATCGTCACGAATTCTATTTTTAACTGGATTCCATTCATAGATGTTTTTAGCTCTGCACTTCATGATAGCTTCATACGCTGTATCTCTTGCTTCGCTGATGAGCTCTTCTGCTTCACGTACGAAAATAAATCCTCTTGAAACAACTTCAGGACCGCTTAAAAGCTCGCCTGAGCTATCAAATGTTGCAACAACGATGATAACGCCATCTTTTGAAAGGTGTTTTCTGTCACGAAGAACGATATTTCCAACATCACCAACGCCAGTACCATCAACAAAAACTTTGCCTGAAGGTACAATTCCAGCTTTTCTGAATTTATCATAAGCCACTTCAATAGTGTCGCCATTATCAGCGATTAAGATGTTGTCTTTATCAATTCCCATTTGTTGTGCGAGGGCAGCGTGCTTTGTTAAATGCTTTTTCTCGCCGTGGACTGGGATAAAGTATTTAGGTTTAACAATGCCGAGCATGAGCTTTAACTCTTCTCTGCAAGCATGGCCTGAAACGTGAACTTCATACATTTTTTCGTACACAACTTCTGCGCCGAGTTTCATGAGTTCGTTAATAACCTTGCTAACTGTTTTTTCGTTACCTGGAATTGGAGTTGCTGAAATGATAACATAATCATTAGGGCAAATTGAAACAGTTCTGTGATCGCCAAAAGCCATTCTTGTCATTGCTGACATTGGCTCGCCTTGAGAACCTGTTGTGATAAGCACAACTTCATTTGCGCTATATTTATTGATCATGTTTAATTTAATCATGATGCCTTCTGGCACATCAAGATAGCCGAGTTCTGTACCAACAGCGAAAACGTTTTCTAAGCTTCTGCCTGAAAGTGCAACTTTTCTGCCCATTTTTGCAGCTACATTGATGATTTGTTGAACTCTATGGATATTTGATGCGAATGTTGCAACGATAATTCTTCTGCCGTCTGCTTTTTTGAAGAGTGTTTCAAATGACTCCCCTACCTTGCTTTCGCTTTCACTAAAGCCTGGTCTTTCAGCATTTGTTGAGTCTGCCATCATGCACAATACGCCTTCTTTACCGAGTTCGGCAAAGCGTGCGATATCAATGATGTCACCATCGATTGGTGAGCTATCGATTTTGAAGTCACCTGTGTGAATGATAGTTCCTGCTTCTGTTTTGATTGCAAGACCTGAAGCATCAGGAATTGAGTGGTTAACGTGAATATATTCAACTGTGAACGCACCAAGTTTGATGATGTCGCCCGGAACAACAGTGTTGAGTTTTGCGTGATTTAAGAGTTTATGCTCTTTGAGTTTACCTTTGATTAAGCCGATAGTGAGTCTTGTTCCATAAACTGGAATGTTGACTTTTCTAAGAAGATACGCAAGAGATCCGATGTGATCTTCATGGCCGTGAGTGATGCATACACCTTTGATTCTGTGTGCATTTTTTTCAAGGTAAGTGAAATCTGGAATAACTAAATCGATACCTGGCATTTCCTCATCTGGGAAAGCAAGACCGCAGTCAACTAAGATGATATCGTCTTTATATTCAAAAACAGTTAAGTTTTTTCCGACTTCGTTAAGTCCTCCTAAGAAAGAAATTTTAACTGGTTTAAATGCTGTTGCTGTTTGTTGGTGATGTTTTTTCTTGTTATTTGGCTTTCTTTTTCTGAAGCCTTGAGCAACATTTGATGTTATTCTTTTTTCAATACTCACACTTCGAGCTGGTTTTTGATTGTGATTTTTATTTTGTTCACTCATATAGTAATTAAAACGCTCCTTTGCATTATTTTATTTTTTATTAATATCGACACCGTTTCCACAACACGAGTGTCTTTTATCATACATTTACAAACACTAACCCATATTATATTAGGATAGTTTCATTTTATTGTACTATACTTTGGGGGTTAATGTCAAGGTAAATAAACTTATTTAATAGATTGTTTTATATATCGATAAGTATAACAATGTAATTATTGACACGATAGCTGTATTAATACGAGCTAAACTCAACTTCACACTAAGTTAATTAAATAAAGTATTGCTATATTATTCAATATATGATAAAATCAATTATCTAAGCAATTTTTTATTAATTAAGGGAGAAATTTTGTGAAAAAAATTACTATATATACTGATGGTGCTTGTTCAGGAAATCCTGGTGCTGGCGGCTGGGGTGCTATTTTGGATTACAAAGGCAAACGAAAAGAGCTTTCAGGTGGCAGCGAGCACACAACTAACAATAAAATGGAAATGACTGCGGTTATCGAAGGTTTAAAGGCTCTTAAAGAGGTTTGCGATGTGACTGTTGTGACTGATTCACAATATGTTGCTAATGGAATTAACCTCGGTTGGGCAAAATCTTGGCGAGCAAATGGTTGGAAGAAAAAAGACAGAAAACCTGCTCTCAACGCTGATTTATGGGCTGAACTTTTGGAGCTTACTGAAAAACACACAGTTCACATTGAGTGGATTAAAGGTCATGCAGGTCATGCTGAAAATGAAAGATGTGACGAATTGGCAGTTGCTCAAAGCCATAAATTTGCAAAATAAGCAGCGACTTTGGGTTTCGTCAGTGAAAGCGAAGCGATGTACGCAAAAAAACTAGAGAAATTTGAGGATTTAATATGTTAGATGAAAGAAACTTTAAAAAGTCTTTTGGCATTAAGATAAATAATCTTAGGAAACAAAAAGGAATGACCCAGTCTGAACTTGCCGAGGCTTTAAATTATAGCGACAAGGCAATTTCTAAATGGGAACGTCAAGAAAGTGTGCCAGATGCATTCACTATTTATAAAATTTCAAAACTTTTCGGCGTTAGCATTGATGACTTATTTAATGATCAAGCCGATATTAAAATAAATGATAACAAAACTGAAAATATTAATATAAATATGCAGCCCGTTAAAATTTTCGTACCTTTTATCTCTTCTTTGGGCGTGTTTTTCTTGTTTTCACTTGTGTTTTTTATCATGATTAACACCGAGTCAGTTAGTCGGTATGCCTATCTATCATTTTTATTCGCAGTGCCTATTGCAAGTTTGGTTTTAACTGTTTTTTCAGCAATATGGTGGAAATTAATTTACAGTTGCATCTTCACTTCAACAATTATTTGGTCAACTGGAATCGCCTTGTTTTTTACGTTAAACATTCAAGCGGTTTGGTTCATTTTTATTCCTTGTTTAATTCTTCAAGTGCTATGTTTATTAGTCTATAGTTTGATATATTACATGGGTAAGGTAAAAAAATAGTAAATTACATATAAAAATAGCAGCTGCATTTAGTGCGGCTGCTATTTTTATATCCTGTTATTCAGTTAAAGCTTTATTAGTTTGTTGTTACGTACTTAATATCACTTGATGTTCCCCAAACAGTTGTGCCAATTTCTTTGGAAAACGCACAAACTTTAAATTGATATGTAGTATCGCAGCTAAGCCCACTGAGTCTATAAGTTGTGATATCACCCTCGTAAAGAGTATCATACGTTATCCATTTGCCATCAACAAGCATGTATATTTTATAACCAGTTGCACCATTAACTTCGTTCCAGTTAATGCGAATAGCGTCCGAAGTTTTCGATGCAGAAGTTATAGTTGCACTTGCAAGATCTGTCATGGTGACAAGGCTTTCGCTCACTTCTTGGAAAATTGCTGTGCCGCTGTCATCTCTGATGAATGCTTTCACAGCATAGGTGTACACTGTGCCAGCAGACAAGCCTGAAATGCGATAAGTTGTTGTGTCACTGCCGTAAAGGGTTACCAGTTTCACCCACTCACCGTCAATTAATTGGTAGACACGATAGCCGTCAGCTATGCTGATTTCTTCCCAATTTACACGAATTGCGTCGAATGTGTTTGTGAATGTTGTCATTTCAACTTGGGTTGGGTCTGTGTACGCTGTGAACTCATCGCTGTACTCTTGAAAAACTGCTGTGCCATTTTCGTCACGTATAAACGCTCTTACGCTGAAAATATAGTCTGTGTTGTAAATCAAATTTTCAACACGATAAGTTGTTGTGTCACTGCCGTAAAGAGTTACAAGTTTAACCCATGCGCCATCTATTAATTGGTAGACACGATAGCCGTCAGCTATGCTGATTTCTTCCCAGTTTACACGAATTGCATTAAAGGTGTTTGTGAATGTTGTCATTTCAACTTGGGTTGGGTCTGTGTACGCTTCAAATTCATCGCTGTATTCTTGGAAAACTGCTGTGCCATTTTCGTCACGTATAAACGCTCTTACGCTGAAAATATAGTCTGTGTTGTAAGTTAAATTTTCAACACGATAAGTTGTTGTATCACTGCCATAAAGAGTTGCGAGTTTCACCCATGCGCCATCAATTAATTGGTAGACACGATAGCCATCGGCTATGCTGATTTCTTCCCAATTGACATGAATTGCATTAAAGGTGTTTGTAAATGTTGTCATTTCAGTCTTAATTGCATCCGTTTGAACCGTTACGATTTCGTCAACGCTAGTTAAATAAAATATGCCATTAAAATCTATTTTGTACGCAATAACTTTAACTCCATATTCAAAGTTCGGTATCAAATCTTCTATAACCATACTCAGCTCAGCTGTAGCATCGATTTTTCCAACTATTTCCCAGCCTTTTTCACTACATAAATAAACATAATAACCTTGAGCTTCTTGTATCTCTTCCCAACTCACTTCAATTGAATTATCACTAGCCACACAAGATGTAATCTTGACTTCAAGCGAGGTAAAATCGCTAATTATTTCGATAATTTGCGTTTGAACATCACCACATAAACTACAAACTCTTTGCTCTTCACCAGTTTGAGTTGTTGTTGCTGATTTTGTTGTTACCCACTGACCATAATCATGTCCGATCGCTGAGGTTTCGTCTAAAATGTAAGTGTCACCACATTGTTCGCATTTGTAGGTTGTGTAACCACTTTGTGTACACGTTGGAGGTGTGATTGTGGCTTTGTATGTATGAGTGGTTTTTGCTATTTCTTGGGTTTCGTACGCTTCACACGCTGTGCAATATCTTGTTTGTGTTCCTGTTGATGTACATGTTGCGGTTGTTGTGGTTATCCAGTTGCCGAATGTGTGACCTGTTGGGTCGATTTCGTTGTCTGTGTATGTGTCGCCACATTCTTCGCATTTGTAGGTTGTGTAGCCGTTTTCTGTGCACGTTGGTGGTGTGATTGTTGCTGTGTATATGTGGGAAGTTTTTGATATTTCTTGGGTTTCGTATGCTTCACAATCTAAGCAATATCTTGTTT
>JAWXUR010000149.1:0-3099 GCA_044426265.1 Clostridia bacterium | reverse complement strand
AACCTGGCGAAAAATTCTTCGTTTAGCTCTACAAATAATTCAAGACCAAAAAATAAAATTAAAGCTAAATAAATAAAAGAAAAAGCATAGTTTTTAGAAGCTTTTCTAATTTTATGTATATGTAAAAAAGATTTAAAGCGCTTAAAAAGCAATTCAATTTGCCATCTTAAACGGTAAGCTTTTAAGATGATTTGAGGTGATTTATTTTTAATTGAAGTCGTTAAAACAAGCCATTCGCACATTTTAATGGTTTCTGGTTTAAGATTGCTGCCTCGTTTTTGAGCTGATTTTTTTGCTGCTTTTAAATTGTTGTCTTTTGCTTTTTCATCTAATTTTTTTGCTACAACTCGTATTTTATTTACTTTGCCATTATGATTTATATATACAGATTTTGAAAGAACTTTTTTATTCGTATTAGATAAAAATTCAACTAAATTAATTTGTTTTTTGCACTCTTCATCACGGAACAGCCTAACTCCGTCGTACTTCATTCTAAAAATAAAATCTGCATTATTATCTAAAACATGAGTTAGTTGTGCTGCTGTACAATAGGCTCTATCGGCTAAATATAAGGATTCAGGGACTATTTCAAAGTTAGTTACACTTTCTGCTACATGGCTATCTGTCACATTAACATCCGAAATAACATTTTTTGTTAATGCGTAGCTTGAATGAATTCTATAAACTTCAGCATTTTTTCCTTCACTTTTTAAATATGTTGTATCTAACGCAAAGCATTGTTTGTATCCAACAACTTTTTTAGTTTTAATTTTGCAATGTTCTCTTGAGTTTAATAAATCATCATATATTAATTTGAATTTATCGCTTTTTTGCATTGTCTTTTTTAAAGCAGTATCTGATATTTTTTCATTATTAATAGATGCAAATTTTATACTTAAAGAAAAAAGTGATAATCCACTGATTATGAAGTCCATAAACAATTGAGCTAGCGTATTATTATTTTTAAACTTTCGTTTTCTTTGAAATATATCCACCTGTGAAAAATGTTTCTTTATTTTCTTCATTTGGTATTTACTTTTCACTGTTTTTACTGTACAATTAATCATGTTCATAGTCACCTCTTGATATGTTGTTGGTTTTTTGTGGGAAATTAATTATACAACATTTTTTGGTGACTATGTTCTTTTTTTACTAGCTTTTTTCTTAAGTTCCCGAGTATGGGGGTTTCCCCTCCCTAGAACGGCGGCAAAATTTCCCATTATATCAATGTAAAATCGATAACAAAAAATCACGGACACAAAAAAACGCATTTTCAATAAATTGGCAATAACATCAACATCGGTCGAGCACATAGGGTTGACCCCATAGCTGGGAACTTAAGGAAATAAGAAAAAGCAATAATGGAAAATTGAGAATGGAGAATGGAGAATTAAGGGTCGAACCCTCAGTCAGCTTCGCTGACAGCTCCCTTGAAAGGGAGCCAGTGCTCCGATTGTAATTTTTTGCTTCGCAAAAAAAGATTAAAATCCAAAAAATCTTTGATTTTTCCCATCATTCTCAATTCTCCATTTTCAATTTTCAATTAATTATACGATAAAACTAATTGAAAATCTCTTAAGTTCCCAACTATGAGGGTTGACCCTGCGTGGTGGTGAATTTGTTTTTTTCTGACGATGCACCAAGTTTCGGCATACAACCTTTTTTGCGGTTAACCGCAAAAAAGAGTACCGCACCACCTTGAAAAATTCTAAAATTCTGTGGCAAAAAAATCATTCTCACATAGAATAAAAAAGAATTACAAAGGAGGTAATCAACATGAGCAAATCTATAAACTCATTTTTAGGTGCGAATACACCTGACGGCTTCGTTAATTTCTTTGACGAACTTTATAACCCTTACGAAAACTCAAATATGTACATTATTAAAGGTGGCCCTGGCACTGGTAAGAGCTCTTTTATGAAAAAACTTGCCAAAAAGGCGAACGATCTCGGCTTCGACACTGAGCTCGTTTATTGCGGCAGCGACACAAATTCGCTCGACGGTCTTTTCATTCCACGGCTCAATTTTGCAATCGCTGACGGAACTTCCCCTCACGTCATCGAACCATCTTTCCCAGGCGCTGTTGAAAACATCTTAAACTTAGGCGAATTTTGGGACGGCGACTTACTTAAAGAAAATGCGGATTTCATTCGTGCTCTCACCCTCGAAAACTCAATTTATCACAGACGTTCAGCAAAATTCCTCGCAGCTGCTGGCGCTTTGGGTGACGATATCACAAGAATTGTGAGCGATCATGTTAATCTTGAAAAAATTGAAAGTTTCGTGACTCGCTTTGTTTCTCGTGAAGTGCCACGTAAAGCAAATGGTGAAATCGGCAAAAAGAAAAAACGTTTCCTTAGCTCAATCGGCCCAACTGGCATTGTGTGTTTTTCAGACACGATTAACACCCTCGCCACAAAAATTGTGGGCATAGATGATGAATATGGTGTTGTTTCTGGCGTACTGCTCGAACAAATCGGCGAAAGAGCAATTAAAAACGGCTATAATGTGGTGTTTTGCCACAATCCTCTCAAGCCTAAAAACTATCTTGAACACATCATCATTGAGGAGCTTTCACTGTGTGTGAGCGCCATTGATCCAATGTTTGATTTTGATTTAGAATATGAGAGAATAGTTCACGTTTCTCGTTTTCTTGATGTGGATAAAGTCAAGGAAAATAAGCAAAAACTTAGTTTTTGTAAAAAGACAATTGCGGAGTTAGTTGGTGAAAGTATTTCACTTTTAACCAAGGCTAAATCTATTCATGATGATCTTGAAGATTATTATATTAACGCAATGGATTTCACTGATTTAGACGATTTTTGTGAGGAATTTTCACTTGAGATTTTTGAGTAAAAGTTAATTTTACGAATAATAAAGACCACCGATTTTTTGTCGGTGGTCTTGTTTGTTTTGTTTGTTTTTGTTTGTTTTTGTTATCGATTATAAATATATGTGATACAGAATTTTGTCGCCGTACTTCGGGAGGGGAAACCCAAGCGTGTTGATTAGGAAAAAATATCCTTCAAAATCCAAGAAAAAGTTCGATAATGGCAATGTAAACTTTTGTATCTAAGCTTTCTTAAAAAAGATATAAAA
>JAWXUR010000148.1:0-3161 GCA_044426265.1 Clostridia bacterium | reverse complement strand
TCTTGCCAGCGATAAGCCCAGGGCAAACGCAATTCACACGTACGCCACTCAAGCCAACTTCTTTTGCGAGCGCCTTTGTCATGCCAATAATGCCAGCTTTCGTGGCGCTATAATGCACCTCCATGCTCGCCCCAACCATGCCCCACATTGAAGAAATGTTGATGATGCAGCCGCTTTTTTGGCTAATCATCATAGGTAAAATCCTTTGGGTGAGCAGCATCGTGTTTTGCAAATTCACGCTAAAAATCCTGCTCGCCGCCGCATTATCCACGCATTGAAAAAGCTCAACCAAACTCACTCCAGCGTTATTGACAAGCACATCAACACCGCCATTTTCAAGCCGTACACGCTTCGCTATGCCCTCGACCTCGCTCTCGTTTTCAAAATTTGCACCAAATAAAGTCGCCGTAATTTTATATTCATTTTCGAGTTTTTGCCGCAGTTTTTCACACGAGTTTTTATCCCTATTATAATGTAATAGCAAATCATACCCATTTTTTGCAAACTGCGCCGCAATACAAGCGCCAATATCGCCACTTGCGCCAGTGATTAAAGCCGTTTTTTTCATATAAAGCACCTCGATTGATTTTTTGTTATGTTTAGTATATAACAAAACGAGTTAAAACGCAAGTGTTGGTTTTTTTTGTGTTATCGATTGAAAATTGATATAATGGCAAAATCACCGCCGTTCTAGGGAGGGGAAACCCCTCCCCTACGTGGTTTCGAGGAAAATTCATGTAAATTCGTAGGGTCGACCCTGTGTGGTCGACCGATGTTGGTGTTTCGTGAAACACGAAACAAAAAACCACAAATTTAAAAAAACATTGCGTAGGGGCGGATATTATCCGCCCGAAGAACGGCGGTGAATTTTTAATCACAACAAACGCAAAAACGATAACAAAAACAATGTGTATGTGGGTTGTTGGTGTTATCGATTGAAAATGCGACGTTATGGCAAAATCACCGCCGTTCTAGGGAGGGGAAACCCCTCCCCTACGTGGTTTCGAGGAAATTCGGTGTAATTTTGTAGGGGCACGACCCCTGTGTCGTGCCGATGTTGGTGTTTCGTGGCACACGAAACAAAAAAACCACAAATTAAAAAAACATTGCGTTGGGGAGGGGTTTCCCCTCCCAAGAACGGCAACAAACCCAAAAAAAACAACAAACCAAAATCGATAACAAAAAAATTCCCACGTAGGGGCGGATATTATCCGCCCGAAGAACGGCGGTGAATTTTTAATCACAACAAACGCAAAAACGATAACAAAAAACCAAAACACCGCAAAAAAACCAAAACCAAAAAATAAAATCAAACAAAAATCAAAACAACAATTTCCCCACGTACGACCAAAAATCACAAAAAAACAACAACACATAAGCATAAAAATCAATTTTAAGAAAAGTTTATGTTAATACGCATAAAAACAAGGCAAGTTTTTTAATAATATCTAACAAATTTTGAAATTAAGGTTGATTTAAATTAAGTTTTAAGTTATACTTATGATATATATAATTTATAGTAGGCTCATTGTCACTAATTTTAGGAATTTTGGCAATCTTTGGGCGGTACTAAAGGGAAATTTGGTTTACTTGAAAGGAAGTATATAATATGAAAAATACATTTAGAAGAAGTTTATCCGTTTTTATGGCTATGCTTATGCTGGTTTCTTGTTGGGTGTTTACACCTGTGGCTTTAACCGAAGCAGCTTCAAGCGGAACTTATGATTGGTCAGTGACAATCACTTGCGTTGATGACTTTTTTGCAAGTGGCATGACAATCACTGTCACCACAGTTAATGGCGATTCGACAAGTTATAGCGCTAATGACTCAAGGTTGACTTTTTCAAGCTCACCATCTGATCATTCTTCAAACTGGCTAACTATGTTTGAAAAAGGAACAGACCAAACTGCGGTTATTTCTGGCACAAGCACTGGATATCCAGAAACAATTGATCTTTCAATCACTCAAAGCGAGAATGACTCAACTGTTGGAGTTTATGCAAAAGCAACTGTTGATTCAATTTATGTGGCGCAACAATATGGCACAACAACTGGTTATGCTAGCGATATTATAGATTTTAATTTTGATTTTTCGCTTTACGTTCCAGGTGATGACCTTTCTGAAGATTACGTTGGTACTGGTTATGATTGGTCAATTCCAGTAACTGTTACATCAGACTTTTATGCAAGTAGCCCTACTGTAACTATTGTTGACGTTTTGGGTAACACAACAGTATACACAGAAAGCGATATGAGTTTCTACTGCTCTAGTTTTTCAACGTGGTATGATATGTTTAAAGAGAATAGTGATACCACAGGAACATTTTCAGGAACAAGTGAATATTTCCCATCTTCGATAACTTTCACGATAACAGGAACATCTTCAGGCGATACGGATCGTATGTATAATTTCACTGCAACAGTTGGAACTGATGAGATAAGTTATACTTCTTCTCGAGTGTATGTTGAAGATAATAACAATGGTGCGGCTGGTGAAGTTTTATCAGGAACTGCGGATATGTCAGATTATAACCCATACCCAAACACTCACTCAGTAAAAGCAACAACAGCAAACACAACAGTTTCTACAAATGGATCTACAGCTTATAATGTTAACACAAACTATGTTGACAACGGCGAAGGTCAAATGGACACTTCGTTTGTAACAGTTATATTCTATGATCAATATGGTCAACCTATTTTTGACACTGTTCCTTTTATAAATTCAAGCTCAGGAGTTTACACTGTTTCGCTTTATGAAACTTACGGACCATATAATACTTATAAAATAACGATGAACGAAACTGATCAAGCAGCCGGTGCAACAGAGAGCATTTCCGGAACAACAGTTCTTAGATGTGAAACTTCATGGCTTGCAACTGAAGACCAAGTTCATGCTGGCTATAACATCACACTCAACACCACAGTAAACGATGCAGATTACACATACACATACACAACAAATGAGGGAACATCAAGCACAGTGACAACTCAAACTGCTAACTATGGCACAGACGTTGATTTCACTGACCCAACAAAAGCAAATTACGAATTCCAAGGTATGTTTGACGTAAAAGATGACGACTTCACAGATGAAGCAACTCCAGAGGGCGCAACTGCTCTTGGAACTTCAATCACTTCAAACACAGTGTGGTACGCAT
>JAWXUR010000147.1:0-3184 GCA_044426265.1 Clostridia bacterium | reverse complement strand
ATTTCGTTCGCTGCGGCGAACGACTTAAGGCTCTGCCTTAAGAAACCGCAATTTTTTAAAAAAATTGAGTAAAATTTTACATGTTTTTTCCTTAAGTTGCTTGCATTGAGGTCGCCCCTACGTTTATAATGCGTACGAAGTACGCCACCACAATTATTCACTTTTCATTTTTAATTTTTCATTGTGAGCGCAGCGAACTCTCTCCACATTTTCAATTCTCAATTCCCAATTAACCATGACACCCACAATTACCCATAAGCACAGTAGGTATATCACTTTGATAAAAATCTCCAACCTTTTCAAACTTCATCGCTCTTAAAAACACAGCAATATCTTCTTGCTTGCATTTAGCCATATACACACTATCAAAGGTTGCACTGTTTAAGGCGCTTTTAATCAAACCCTCAACTGCATAAGGTTTGTCCTTTTGAAAACTCAATGAAAAAATTTCAGCGTCTTGCTCGATTTTCATTGAGCAAGAGCCGATTTTTTCACCATTTTCAAGGGCATTAAACCCATATGTTTTTTGCTTTTCGTCAATTATATTTTTTTCAAAAAACAACATCTTATTTCTTCTCTCTAACCATGCCGCCAGCGATCATTAATTTTCTAACTTCTTCGTCTGAAAGATTTCTCCATTTGCCTTGTGGGAGCATACCAAGTCTAATTGAACCAATCGCTGTTCTTTTAAGTCTTGCAACGTCAAGTCCAACCTCTTCGCACATCTTTCTGATTTGGCGGTTTCTTCCCTCGTACAAAACAATTTCAAGCACAACTCTGCCCTCTTGTTGTGTTACAACACGCACTTGAGCTGGTTGTGTCATTCGATCATCAATAACGATACCAACTGCGAGTTTATTGAGTTGTTCTTCATCAATTCCTGGTCTAACTGTAACTCTATATGTTTTTGGTACGTGGTGAGTTGGGTGTGTCATTGCGTTTGCAAATGCACCATCGTTTGTTAAAAGTAACATTCCCTCTGATTCTCTATCGAGTCTGCCAACTGGGTAGATACGAGCGTCAACATCATTAACAAGCTCTGCGACACATTTTCTGCCCATTTCATCGCTCATTGTTGTCACAAAACCTCTTGGTTTGTGAAGTAACACGTAAACGTTTCTTTTTTGTCTTATGATTTTTTTGCCTGCCACGATGATATCATCTCTTTTTGGGTCAACTTTTGTGCCCAAAATTGCTGTTACACCGTTAACTTTAACACGGCCTTGAGAAATAAGTTCTTCACTCTTTCTTCTTGAAGCGATTCCGCACTCCGCCATGTATTTTTGTAGTCTAATTTTCACATCAGTCATTTGTTTCACCTATTAAAACCATTTCTTTATTATTTGTTTTATCCAGTCAAAAAGACCAGTTTTTGCTTCGTAAGTTGGCTCAATACTTTCTGCATTTTCAGCCGCTAAAATCTCGACTATATTCACGAGTTTTCCCTCATAATATAGCTCGATATATCCTAAGTTTTCGCCCTTTTCAATTGGGGCGTACAAAATATTGTTTATGTATACTTTTTGCTCAAACTCGTCACTTATCCGCATACCATAATAAGTATACATTTCTTGGCTGAGCTGAACATTAATTTGAGTTTTTGTTGAGCCGTACACGCTTACGCTTTGCTCAAACTCAAAGTTTATTTCTTTACTATTCGTCACTTCAAAACCATAATCGTACATTGCAATATGATCATTCCAATCATCACTTGCGTTTAGCGTTACAGCGACTAGAGTGACACCATCTTGTTCAACAGCAGTGACTAAACATCTGCCGCTTTTTGAAGTGTACCCCGTTTTGATGCCAAAAGCCCCATCATAATAATTCAAAAACGAATTATGATTTGAGAATGTGACATATTTTTCAGGCTCGATATATTGCATTTGAATTGACTCAGTTGAGCAAATTTTGCAAAACTCCTCATTTTCAATTGCGTATGCGCCCAAAAGTGCCATGTCGTAAGCCGTAGTGTAATGCTCATCATCGTCAAGACCTGAGGGAGTGACGAAGTTTGAATCATTCATGCCAATTTGCTCGGCTTTTTCATTCATCAGCACTGCAAATTCTTCAAGGCTGCCGCCAATATAAACTGCAACGGCATTTGCCGCATCGTTTCCTGATTCGAGAAGCATACCAGTGACCAACGTTTCCAGTGTCATTATATAACCTTCTTCAAGACCGATTGATGTGCCTTCTGCGCCGACCATATCAGCTGTGATAAGAACTTCATCTTGCATTTTGCCTGATTCAATGGCTAAAATTGCCGTCATGATTTTCGTTGTGCTTGCCATTGAGCGTGTGTCAGTGGCATTTTTCGAATAGATCACTTCACCTGTTGATGCGTTGATTAAAATTGCACTATAGGCGCTTGTGCTTGGCTCGCTGACAGCCTTTGCTGTGTGATAAATTGGCAAAACTGCGAGCAAAACCGTGATACTCATTAGGGATATAAATAACTTTTTAATTAACAAAGCAACCACCTGCCTTTTAAATATCATATGCAAGCGGTTGTTTTTTAATTATTGATTTTTTGATTTTGTTTTGAAATTTTTTTGTTTTTTATTATTGTTTTATGGGTAGCCAATCCAAAACAAACCTACTGGCGACCATAGATCCCCCTACAATTTTCTATTGTAGGGACATGGCTTGCCATGTCCGCAAGGATAGCACAAACCCAGTTTCGGACATGGCAAGCCATGTCCCTACGTAAAAACACAAGTTGAAAACTTGGATTTGCTGTTAACGCAAATTAGTTTCGGCGAACGTTTGGCTGTGCCGTAGGCACAGCTGCTGCGTGCGTGCACGCAGTAATTTTGGCTATGCCAAAATCAAACGTTCGCCGAAACGTCCCATTATTGCAAGTCAGCTCGAAACCTCCAAGCTGACCGAAACGACAAGGTAGAAACTCCGAACGACAGTGAACTTTTTCGGCTCAGTTCATCAAGTTTTCTTGAAAGCAAACTAACTCGGCGTGTGTGTCGAGGTAGCTCGACAGAAAACGAGAACGACAGTGAAGTTTTTCTGCTCAGTTCATCAAGTTTTCTAAAAGCACACGTCTGTAGGGAACGGTCTTGACCGTTCCATTTAGGTTTGTGCTAACTTTTTGGAATGGTCAAGACCATTCCCTACAAATAAATCAAACTAACTCGGCGTGCGTGTCGAGGCAGCTCGACCTATTCTT
>JAWXUR010000043.1:0-17409 GCA_044426265.1 Clostridia bacterium | reverse complement strand
CGCAAAAAAGGTTAAAATCCAAAAAATCTTTGATTTTTCCCATCATTCTCAATTCTCCATTTTCAATTTTCAATTAATTATACGATAAAACTAATTGAAAATCTCTTAAGTTCCCAACTATAAGGGGGCGACCTGCGGTCGCCAGTTTTTTTGGCGAAGCCAAAAAATTTATAATCGGAGCGAATGCGACCCTTAATTTTTCATTTTTCATTTTTCATTGCGAACGCAGTGAGCTCTAAAAGTTTCTGAGATTAAAAAACAAAATAGTTTTTCCCTTAAGGCAGAGCCTTAAGTCGTTCGCCGCAGCGAACGAAACACCCCATCGTCAAAAAAATCAGGAGGATAGTCAAAAAAACTGTCCCTCGGACAGTTTTTTTGACGTAAGGAACCCTATTAAGGGGTTCCTTGATTTTGCCAAAGGCAAAACAAAGCAATTTAACCATCACGAAAAACAATAAGTAAAACAAGTTGCTAACCGCTTAACAATCATCATATTAGGCAAAGCAAATATATTAGAGCAAAGCAAACAAAAATCTAGGAGGAAGAAATAAATGATAATAAATTTTTTAGAAATCGGTCAAATCGTATCAACTCACGGCATTAAGGGCGAAATTAGACTTCAACCTTGGTGCGATGGTGGTGAGTTTGTTAAGGGGTTTACTACCTTGTATTTAGATAAACAAGGCGAAAAACCTATGAAAGTTACACTTTGTCGCCCACATGGTAACATTGTTATAATGAAACTTGAGGGCATTGAAAGCGTTGAAGATGCAATGAAATATAAAGGCAAAACTTTATACATGAAAAGAAGTGACGCTGATTTAGACGAGGGACAATATTTTGTTCAAGAGCTTATTGGCTGCGAAGTTTTTGACGCCGACGAGGCGACAAAAATGTACGGCAAAATCACAGATGTTAGCCAAACTGGCGCAAATGACGTGTGGCACATTTTAGGTGATGACGGCAAGGAATATCTTATTCCATCAATTCCGCCTGTTGTCATTGATGTTGATGTTGTGGCTGAAAAAGTTATGATTAGACCTTTGAGAGGAATTTTCGAAGATGAGGATTGATATACTTACACTTTTTCCAGATATGTGCGAAAGCGTGCTTGGTGAAAGCATAATTGGCAGAGCAAGGCAAAACGGCTTCGTGCAAATTGAGTGTCACAACATTCGTGATTACACGAAAAACAAGCATAAAAATGTTGACGATACACCATATGGCGGCGGCATGGGTATGCTCATGAGCGCTCAACCAATTTATGATTGTTACATGAGCCTTTGCGAAAAAACTGAGGAAAAACCTCACCTGATTTTCATGTCACCTCAAGGCAAAACCCTCAATCAACAGCGAGTGAAAGAGCTTTCACAAATGAAAAATGTGGCGATTTTATGCGGTCACTATGAGGGCGTTGACGAGCGAGTTATTGAAGAAATTGTTGATGAAGAAATTTCAATTGGCGATTTCGTACTCACTGGCGGTGAACTGCCAGCGCTCGTTTTAGCTGATAGTATTTCACGTATGCTCGACGGTGTTTTGGGCGGCGATGCAGCTTTCACAGAAGAAAGTCATTTCAATTCACTTTTGGAATATCCTCAATACACTCGCCCAGCTGTGTGGCAAAATAGGGAAGTGCCGAATATACTATTATCAGGACACCATGCAAATATTGAAAAGTTCAGACGAGAAAAATCACTCGAGAGAACTTATTTGCGTCGTCCAGATATGTTAAAAAATGCAAATTTAGGAAAAAAAGACCTCGAGTTTTTGAAGAACTTTAAACAAGAATTAAAACAAAAAGTTAAGGTAAGCGAAGAAGAATAAAGCTATAAGTCTAAATAAGAAAAATAAATTGTGTATATTGTATTTTTCAATAAAAAAAATGTGGTGATATTGCATAAATTTATGTCGATAAATGTTGTTAAGTTTAGGCTTGCAACCAAAATATTCAGTTTTCATTAATAAGTGCAAATAAAGCATTGACGATAGCGACATTTATGATATAATATATAATGAAGTGATTATTACATAGAGGTGTTTAGCTATATAGTTTAGCTTCTTTGTAGTGATTTTTTAAAAACCATATTATAAATTTTTGGGAGTAATAGATTATGTTTGTTAAAGATGTTAAAGTTCAAAATCAAATCGGTCTTCACGCTAGACCAGCTACTTATTTTACTCAAAAAGCTAATGAGTTCAAATCATCAATTTGGGTAGAAAAAGAAGAAAGAAAAGTAAATGCTAAAAGTTTACTTGGTGTTCTTTCACTTGGAATCATGGGCGGCACAGATATCCGCATCATCGCTGGCGGTGCTGACGAAGAAACTGCAGTTGAAGAATTAGTAAAACTTGTTGAATCAGGTTTTGCTGAATAAGTTTAACAGCTAATCTGTAGCAAGGCTCACGTTTTGCTACAGATTCAAAAACTTAAGCTTCAACATCGTCTTTTAATTAAGGCGATTTTTTCTTAATAATCCAAAACTACTCAATGAAGCGTAGATTTTAGATTCTTATATGAAATCTCAAAAAGTCTGCTTAAGGTAGGCTTTTTATTTTTTATTAGCTGATTTATTCAATGGGGAATAATTTGCTGCAACTTTAGGCATGAAAGGGGCGTTTATTTTGAGAAATATAATAATCGCTCGGACAAGTGCGAAACTAATTTCTAGTTTAGAAACACTTTTCATGCAAATCAAAGTTCCAGTGAGCGCTGTGTGCAAAAGCGGTAGTGAAATAAGAGCGATCCAATCAAACTTTCAAGATGCAATCTAGTTTGCGGACCTCTTAAAGATATGCCAGCGATTTACGTGTCAAAGATTTTGCCAAATGAGTGGGATATGCTGCTTTTAGTTTCGTCCTCTCAACCTTTTCCTTATTATGTGAGCAATGTCACCGCAATCAATTTGCCAATTAATAAGCGTGAATTTTTGCAAATAATTCAAGATGTATCAAGCACTCAAAATCAAACTTTTGCAACAAAAACCACAGCAAAATCAAACAAAAGCGAAGAAGATAAGGCAATCATCGAAGAAGCTAAACGCAAAGTTATGGGTGCAAGAGGAATGTCTGAGGGCGATGCACACAAATATTTGCAAAAATACAGCATGAATATCGGTGTCAGCATGGCAGAAATTGCACGAAGGATTTTGCATCAATGAAAGCTTGACAATAATTAACATTCGTGTTATCATCTAATAAAATTAAATAAGGTTATTCATTCAAGGGAATTTCGGTGAAAATCCGATGCAACCGCCATTACCGTAATTAGCTAACGCTTTAAGTCGGAATGCTTGATGATTAATTTTGAAATATAATTCACTTTTGGGTTCATGGAAAAGTGCGGTTTGCAAAACAGCTGCGTCCACACCAAAAGTGTCGGGCGATTTTTTTGCGCCTAAAACAGGAGGATTTATGAAAAAATTACTTAGTATAGCACTCACATTGTGCTTAATTCTTAGCAGTTTCGCTCTTTTTGCAGCTGCTCAATCTCAGGCGTACACTGCGGTGACAAGCACCGCAACCCCAACCGCCACTGCCTCGCTCAATTGGGCAGTGAACTTTGGCGGCAGCGTGTACACCTCACCAACCCCACCAGTTGTGACAGACGATGCAGTTATCGTGCTTAGCATGAACACTTTATATAAGCTTTCGCTTGAAACTGGCGAAGTTATCGATAGCGTTGAAGTATCTGGCTCATCTGGTTTCAATCAAGTTCCGGTTTTGGTTGAAGAGGGCAAGATATTCGTACAAATGAGTGGCGGAGTGATTCAAGCTTTTGACTATGACACAATGAAAAGCCTATGGATTTACACAGACCCTCTTGGCGGACAAGCCTTAACCCCAATCACTTACAGTGACGGTTACATCTACACTGGATTTTGGAACGGCGAAACAGCCGCAGCAAACTTCGTGTGCGTGAGTACCGCTGACGAAAAAACAAGCTCAACTAATGAATCAAAAACTGCGGTGTGGACTTATAAAAACACTGGCGGATTTTATGCAAGTGGAGCAGTTGTTGTTGAAAACTTCGTTTATTTTGGCTCAGATAATGGCTCAAACACTAGCACCGATTCGTCAAAACTCATTTGTGTAAACAAGCTCACAGGCGAAGTTATGGACACTGTCACCCTCACTGGCGACCTTCGCTCAAGTGCGGTGTACGACAGCGGAAGAATTTATCTCACCTCAAAAGCTGGCTATGTTTACAGCATCAAAATCAACCTAACAACAGGCAATATGGCGGATTCATGGACTTATAATTATAGCTACAAAACTTCAGGCGAGTCAACATCAACACCAATTATTTATAATGATAGATTGTATGTCGGCGCTCAAGACGGCACAGCAGGCGAGTTTCTCGTGCTTGAAAGTGATGATTTAAGCCTAATTTATAAAGGCGCAATGCAAGGCAACCCACAAGGCGCAATGCTGCTTTCAAACTATTACGAAGCTAGCACCGGCAAGGTGTATATCTACGCAACCTACAACAACACACCAAGTGGCATAACCATGTTTGAAGATAGCGCAAACCAAACCACAGCAATTTCAACCGAGATTTACACTCCAACTGACTCATATAGTCAATATGGAATTTCAAGCATAGCAGCCGATGCAGATGGCAATTTATATTACAAAAACGATTCAGGCTATATCTTCTGCCTTGAATCTTCAAACTCAAGCACAAATATTTTCACCTATTTAATCAACTTAATAAATGAGTTTTTCTCAAAAATTCTCTCATTTTTCACCCTCGGTATATTATAATGCCAAAGTTTAACGATTTTCACCCACTCACAAATCTAAGCTTTTTCCTCTTCGCCGTACTACTGACGATTTCCACGGCTCACCCAATAATCTTAACTGCGAGCCTTTTATTGAGCTTAGTTTATGATTACATCTTAAGAGGAAAAACAAGCATAAAAATGAACCTTATCTTCGTTTTACCAACAGTTATTTTGATAATACTAATAAACTTCATCTTTTCCCACCACGGAGTAACAACTCTTTTCACCAGTGAAAGCGGAGTGAATTACACTCTTGAATCTCTCGTCACTGGAGTGGTGACAGCGGTGAAGTTTTCGGCAATCGTTGTTTGGTTTTTTGCTCTTAGTGTGATTTTAAACGAAGAAAAAATCATCTTTTTGTTTGGCAGAGTTTCGCCAAAAATTGCGCTCGTGATTTCAATGTCACTAAGGTTTATGCCGCTCATGCTAAGCCAATATGAGCAAATTGCTCAGGCTCAAAAAGGTTTGGGAAAAGCACAAGATAACAAAAAGATAATCAAAAAAATCAAGCAGATAATCAGAAACATTTCGATTTTGATAACATGGCAATTAGAAAGAGCAATCGAAACCTCAAACTCAATGACAGCTCGAGGGTACGGCTTAAAAGGTAAAACAAAATATAACAAATTCAAATTCACTGGGGCAGATTTTACTTTTATAAATCTTTATCTGGTTTCGCTTTGCGTGTACCTCGCCGCAAGATTTAAAGGCGGTTTATTTGCCTTTTACACTCCAATAATCATGATATCGCATGAGGGCGTTTTCAGCGTTTTGGCAATAGCTTTGTTTATAGCGGTGTGCCTAAGCCCAATTTTTATAGATAGTAGGAAACAACACAATGACACAATTTGAAGTTAGCCACCTTAATTTTGCTTATAGCACAAATGACCTCGAGGTTTTGCACGAGGTTAGTTTTAGTGTGCAAAAAGGGGAGTTTTTGGCGGTGTGTGGCAAAAGTGGCTGTGGTAAAACAACGCTGCTCAAACTGCTCAAACCTGAGATAGCTCCAAAAGGCACAAAAACAGGCAAAATTTCATATTGCGGCTCAAGCATAACTGAACTACTTGATTTAAGAGTGACAGCCAGCGAAATAGGCTTTGTGGGGCAAAATCCAGATTATCAAATAGTCACCCACACAGCGCAAGCAGAACTTTGTTTCGCCCTTGAAAACCTCGGCTTTGATTCAAACATAATCGCCCTGCGAATTGCTGAAATTTCAGCATATTTTTCAATGAATGCATGGCTTAATACTAATGTAAATGAGCTTTCAGGAGGTCAAAAACAGCTGCTTAGTTTGGCAAGTGTGTTAGTGCTTTATCCAAAGGTGCTAATCTTAGACGAGCCAACATCTCAACTAGATCCAATGGCAAGCGAAATTTTTATTGACACAATAAGAAAAATCAACCACGATTTAGGAATTAGCATCATCATCACCGAACATCGCCTAGAAAACATCTTGCCAATTTGTGATAATGTTTTACTTCTTCACGAGGGCAAAAAGATATATCATGGCAAGGTGCAAGACATTTTCAAAAGTGGCGAAGATTTAAGCTTTTTCACCCCATCACTGCCAACACCTATGCGAGTTTTTTCGAAGCTAAATCAAACTGATTTTTGCCCAATAACCATAAGCGAGGGCAAGCTGTGGCTTGAAAATCTGATAAATAAACCAAAATCAACGCAAATTAAACCAAAAATAAGCAAAATGCAAAAAGAAATTATCCAAGTGAAAAACTTGTTTTTTAAATATGAAACCTCAAACACCAACGTACTAAAAGGCTTAAACTTAAGCGTGAAACAAAACACAATTCATGCGATTTTAGGCTCAAACGCAGTGGGAAAAACCACACTTTTAAAGCTGATCACTGGCTTAATAAAGCCAACTAGTGGCAAAATCAAAATTGACGGCAAAAACATCAAAAAATTAAGCGATATTGAGCTATATAACAATCTAATAAGCGTGATGCCACAAAAAATCGAAACAATGTTTAGCGAAGAAACTGTTTACTTACAGCTAATGAGTCAACTAGAAAACACCAAGCTAAACCAAACACAAAAAGAAGAAAAAATCAGCGAAATTTCAAATCTTCTCGGTTTAAATAAACTTCACAACCACCACCCATACGACATAAGCGGCGGACAAATGCAAAAGCTAGGTCTTGCTTTAGTTCTTTTGCAAAACCCAAAAATCATAGTGCTAGATGAGCCAACAAAAGGCATGGACGCAGAATTTAAAATCAAACTAGCAAAAATATTTGAAACACTAAAAGAAAAAGGCATAACAATCGTCTTAATCAGCCACGACACTGAATTTTGTGCGAGTTATTGCGACGAGTGTTCGCTCATGTTTGATGGCAAAATTGCGGTTTACGAAAACAGCAAAAAGTTTTTCGCAAACAATTTCTTTTTCACCACTCGGGCAAGAAAGATGTCACGAGAAGTGTTTGAAAATGCGATAACTTGTGAGGAGGTCATAGCTTTATGCAAAGAAAATCTTCACACAAGTTAAATCTAATCTCTCGATTAATCATCATCATTTTAGCGCCAATAATTTGCATAATAAGCAGTTTCAGCCTTGATAATAGTCAATATTATATTCCAAGTGTTGCGCTGATAACGCTTGCAATTTTAAGCTTTTATCTATCATTTGAATCAAAGAAAATCAAAACAGCGGAGCTTGTTATTTTGGCAATCATGGTTTGCCTTTGCGTTTGCTCTCGCACGTTTTTTGCCTTTGTTCCTCAAATCAAACCACTATGCGCTTTTGTGTGCATAACTGGCATTTGTTTAGGTGCAAACGCTGGCTTTATCGTCGGCTCACTTTCAATGTTTTTATCAAACTTTTTCTTCGGTCAAGGGGCATACACAGCCTTTCAAATGCTCGGCATGGGCTTAGTAGGCTTTTTATGTGGCTTAGTGTTTTATAAAAAAACTTTGAGCAAAAAGAAAATTTTAACAAGCCTAATTTGCGGTGCGTTTTGCTTTTTTGTTTATGGAATCTTAGTTGATTTAAGCTCCGTTTTGCTTTTTATTGCTGACATGAATTTTAGTTCAGTTTTAGCGATTTTTGTTTCTGGAATTGGCTTTAATCTTCTTCATGCACTTGCAACAATGGTGATTGTTTACTTCATAAACGAGCCAATGCAAAAAAAATTCACTCGCCTTAGAGTGAAATATGAAATCTTCGACTTTTAGGAGGCGACATGAAAAAACTACTAGCGATTTTATTATCAATTTGCCTAGTGTTCGCTTTGAATGCTTGCCAAAGTGAAACCGAAATAACCACCACACAAACCACAACAACTCAAATCACCACCACGCAAACAACTTCATCAAATCAAACCACAACAGCGGTAACTGCGGCTGGTGTAACTATAGATGAACCAACTTCATTACAAGAAATTGACGAAACTTCAACCACATCAGTTGAAACAACCGCAGCAGCGACAGCAGTAAGCAGCACAACCACAGAACAAACCACAGCGACCACCACAAACTCAACCATAACCACCGCACCAGCGACAGCGGCAAGCAGTACCGCCACAACAACAGCCGCAACAACAACGACTAAATCCGTCACAACCACAGCAACCACATCAGCACAAAACTATTGCTACGTCACAATCGACATGACAACAGCAAAAGATAATCTCAGCGCTTTCACCACGGCAAAGGCGAGTTTTATTCCAAGCAGCGGAATTTTGCTCGAAAAAACCAAGGTTTATTATACAGATGGCGACACTCTTTTTGATGCGATTTTATCAGCGTGCAGCGACAATGTTTGCTCAGATAATTGCAAATATTGCAGCTCAAGCGGCATTCAAATCGAGTACCAATACACTCCAGCGTATAATTCTTATTACATCGAGGGGGTACACCAAATTTACGAGATGGACGGCGGCTTAATGTCTGGCTGGATGGTCTACGTGAATAACGAATCGATTCAAAGCTCGGCGAGCACAATTGAAATTCAAAATGGCGATAACATCATTTTGGCTTACACTTGCTCAATGGGTAGCGATATAATTTTTTAAAACGAAAGAGGTAAAATCCAATGAAAAAACTTTTATGTTTAGCACTTTCAATCATTATGATGCTCTCATGCCTTAGCTTAATGGCAGTTGCAGCTGATGAATCAATCACAGTTAACGTTCGAATTGAGGGCAACTCTAGCTGCTTATTTTATGATGATGTAACTTTAACTGGTGACACTTTCACAGCATACGCAGCAATCGAGGCAGCAGCTGATAGCGACGATGAAGTCACAATTATTTACACAGGCGGCGAAGGATATTACTACGTTTCAGCAGTAAATGATTTTTATGCTGCAAACTTTAGCGGCTGGGACGGCTGGAATTACGCTCACAATGGTATTGTGCCTTCAGTTGGCATTTGTGACGAAACAATTGCTGATGGCGACACAATCGTACTTTTTTACTGCGATTATCCAGCTATGATTCCTTATGTTGAAGAAGATGAAGCGTTAGACGGCGAATTCACAGTTTATTATGATGAAGCAATTTATGATAGTAACTGGGATATTACTGGCTACACTCAATATGTTTTAACTGACTACACTTTATATTGGGGTTATGGCGACAACCAAGTTGCAGAAATTTACGTTGACGAAACTGGCGCAATCTCAATTGCAAGCGAATACTTAGAAGATGGTGCACACTCACTTCAAATTTCAAAATACACACTTAGTGAAGAATATGACCATGAGGGCGAAAAACTTGCAACAGCTGTACTTCGCTTCGCTCCAGATTACACTGTGCAAACTCAAGAAGAATCAACAAGCTTTTTTGACACAATCATAGCATCAATCAAAGCATTCTTTGATAATATTTTCAGCTTTTTCCTTAATCTATTCAACTAATTTTAGTTGAATAGTTAAAAACTTACTATCACCACTTTAGCAAGTGAAAAAATTTGCTAAAAGTGGTGATTTTTGTTTGCTTTTTTGTTTTAGTTGTGGTACACTTGTCAAGTCGAAAATTTCGGAGTTTGATGGTTTGTTGAGTTGGACTTTGTAACCGAGTGGAGGGGTTCTACTCCTCCCAGAAACGACGGAGATTTTTCCGCTACGTCAATGTAAAATCGATAACAAAAAACTATCAATAATTAATTTAAAAAAGAGAGAAACAAAATAAAATGCAACAATTAAAACAAAAAGCAACAACTAAGCTAAAAATGAAACCAGAGATGATAATATTTTTCATCTTAATTGCAATTGTCGCTTTCGGCAACGGCTTAAGCGATTCGATTTTGTCAAACTATTTCAAAGATGCCTATGATGTCACAGCAACTCAGCGTGCTTTCATCGAATTTCCTCGTGAACTGCCAGGTGTTTTATGCGTTATAGTTATCGGTTTATTGTCATTCATCGGTGACATGAGAGTCGCATTAATCGCTCAAATTTGCTCATGTGTCGGCATTATGGTGCTCGGCTTTTTCACTCCATCTTTTGCCATTATGCTAATCTTTTTATTCATCTATTCAATGGGTATGCATTTATTTATGCCTCTTTCAGATGGAATTGGAATGCAGCTCGCTGAAAAAGACCAAATCGGTAAACGAATAGGGCAGTACGGCAGCGTTAAAACTGGCATTGGATTTTTAACAGGATTTTTCGTGTTCGTTATGTTTAGATACGAAATCTTTTCATTCACAACACCAATCAAATGGGCATTCGTTCTCAGTGCAGCGTGCTTCGCTGTGGCGATAGTTCTCGCTATTATGCTAGTTAAAAAATCAGCTCCAGCAAAAACAAAATTCACTTCGCCAAAGAAGATTTTCATTTTTAGAAAAGAGTATAAATACTATTATTTTCTCACTGTTCTTCATGGCGTACAAAAACAAATTGCCTATGTTTTCGGCTCTTGGGTTATCATTGATTTGCTGCTCAAAGGTGCGGACGTAATGTCAATTTTAATCATGTGCGGCAGCTTTTTGAGCATGTTTTTCTTCAAATATGTTGGCAAATGGCTAGACACAAAGGGCATCAAATTCATGATGTATATGGACGCAATAAGCTTCATTGTGGTGTATACTATCTATGGTGTTGTGGTGTGGCTCATCGTGGATAACATCATTCCAACATCAACTTGGGCAGTGATGACAATCTATCTCATGTTTGTGCTTGACCGCCTTTCAATGCAGCTTGGCGTGGTTAAAGCGGTGTATCTTAAATCAATTGCAGTCGATCAAAGCGAAGTGACAAAGGCACTTTCAACAGGCGTTAGCCTAGATCACATGGCAGCGATTATAGCGGCACAAATCAGCGGAATAATCTGGACAACTTTTGGCGCACACTGGGTGTTTTTCCTCGCAGCGTTCTTATCACTGGGCAACTTAATGGTCGCTCACAAACTCGAAAAATAAAAAATATAAGCGGTGCTATCGATTAAAAAGATAGCACCGCTTATTTAATTTAATCATCTTTTTTGCTCGGTGGGGCAGTACTATTTTTGGCGGTTAACCGCCAAAAATTTGTACTAACCCAGCGGCACTGCTGGGCTTTTAACTGTAGCTAAGATTAATATAACATAAAGTTACTAGCTGCTCGGCAAATAAACTGACCAAAATATCAATCTAACACAGCGTTCAAGCTGATGTGGTTGACTCGAATTGGCTGTTATAGAGCTTTTCGTAGAAACCTTTTTTAGCAATGAGGTTTTCGTGGTTGCCGCTTTCGATAACATTTCCGTCACGCATAACGAGAATTAAGTCAGCATTTTTGATTGTTGAAAGGCGGTGAGCGATAATGAATGATGTCTTGCCTTTTGAAAGATTATCCATTGCCTTGCCAATCAATAACTCGGTTCTTGTGTCAACTGAACTTGTTGCTTCATCTAAGATGATGAGCTCAGCTTTTTTAACCATGGCTCTAGCGATAGTTAAAAGCTGCTTTTCACCTGCTGATAAAGTTGAGTTGCCCATGATGGTGTCATAGCCTTTTGGCAAGGTTTTGATTGTGTGGTGAATGCCGACAGCCTTGCAAGCGTTAACTATTTGCTCGTCTGTCACGCCCTCTTGACTATAGGCGATATTTTGTTTGATTGTGCCCTCAAACATCCATGTGTCTTGAAGAACCATTGCAAAAAGTGAGTGCAAATCTTCTCTTTTAATTTGGTCAATTGGTGTGCCGTCAATTTGGATTTCACCGCTGTTGATTTCATAAAAACGCATGAGCAGATTAACGATTGTGGTTTTACCTGCACCAGTTGGGCCAACGATTGCAACTTTTTGCCCAGGTTTAACTTCTGCACTGAAATTTTTGATGATGAGTTTTTCAGGGTCATAACCAAAATCAACATTTTTGAATACAACACTGCCCTCAATTGTTTCTTTTGATTTAAGATTTTCTTTTTCTTGTGGAAGTTCTTGTTCTACGAGCAAATCAAAAACACGTTCGCTTGCTGCTGCTGCACTTTGCAAAATTGTTGCGGCTTGAGCGAGCTGTGAAAGTGGTTGAGTGAAAAGTCTAACGTAAATCATGAAAGCAACGATAACACCAAATGAGATTACGTCATTCATGGTGAGAAGTGCACCAACAACACAAACCACAACATAGGCAAGGTTTCCAACAAAGCCCATAACTGGCATCATTAAGCCAGACATAAATTGAGCTTTCCAAGCAGCGCCGTAAAGTTCATCATTATTTTGTTTAAATAATGCTTTTTCAGTTTCTTCACTGCAATAAGCTTTAACAATGGTGTGTCCTGTGTAAGTTTCTTCAATGTGACCGTTTAATTTTCCTAGCTGTTTTTGTTGAGCTCTGAAAAATCCTTGTGATTTTGAGATAACTGTGCCAGAAAAGGCAAAGCCGATAATTGTTGAAACGATTGCAGCGATTGCCATTATCCAGTTTGAATAAAACATCATGAAGATAGCACCAAAGAATGTGAAAGCACCGCTGATAACAGATGCCATGCTTTGGTTGAGGCTAATTCCGATGGTGTCAACGTCATTTGTGATGTAACTCAAGGTGTCACCATATGAGTTTTTATCAAAATATGCTAAAGGTAAGCGATTGAGTTTTTTCACTGAATCTGTACGCAAGTTCTTGCAGAGTTTTTGTGAAATTGTCGCCATGATATTACCTTGAGTATAGTTCATCACTAAGGCGATACCATATAAAATTGCAAGGAAAGTGCAAATGTTGACGATCGAATCTATGTCGACTGTACCGCTTGCCAATCCTGCTGTGATTATGTCTGTGATTTCGCTGAGCTTTGATGGACCAAAGAGTGTGATGATTGATGCACAAATTGCCATTACTAAAGCGAAAATAATAACACCAACATATTTTTTAGAATATGCAAATAATTTTTTCAAGCTGCCAGAAAAGTCTTGCGCCTTATCTGCAACTGCCATTGATGGACCACCGCCACCAGGACCCATTCTTACTGGAGGTTTGTTTTGTTGTTTGTTATCATGCATAATCTAATTCCTCCTTTGAAAGTTGTGAGCTGGCAATTTCGAGATATACAGCTGAATTTTTAAGTAAATCTTTATGCTTGCCAAGACCGGCAATTTTACCTGCATCTAAAACGATGATTTGATCAGCATCTTTAACTGTGCTAATTCTTTGAGCAACCATGAGTTTAGTTGCACCCTTTGTTTTTTCTAAAAGCTCAGCACGAAGTTTTTTATCTGTTGCATAATCAAGTGCGCTAAAACAGTCATCTAAAAGATAAATCTTAGGGTCTTTATAAATCGCACGAGCGATAGACACCCTTTGTTTTTGACCACCTGAAAGGTTTAATCCGCCTTGAGATACGCTTGCGTGTGTGCCGATTTTATCGATAAAATCGCTTGCTTGTGCCACTTCAACAGCGTTTTGAATTTGTGACTCATCAACATTTTCTTCTATGCCAAAAGCAATGTTTGAAGTGATGTCACCACTAAATAAAATCGCCTTTTGAGAAACTAAGCCGAGTTTTTGGCGAAGTGCTTCTTGAGTGTAATTTTTAACATTGATGCCGTCAACTAAGATTTCACCGCTTGTGCAATCATAAAAACGCAAAATAAGGTTGATTATTGTGCTTTTACCGCTACCAGTTGAGCCGATAAATGCTGCTGTTTCGCCCTTATTAATCTTAAATGAAATGTTTTCAATCACAGCTTCATCGCTGCCAGGGTAAGCAAAAGTAACGTTTTTAAATTCAACGCTAACATTTGATTTTTCTTCATCTGTTGAGATTTCGCCATCAACAATGTTGTTTTCAAAATCGAGAACTTCGCCAATTCTGCCAAGTGCAACAAAAACTCTTGGCAATTGCATTGAAGTCATTGTGAGCATCATGAAAGCCATTATGATGAGCATTGCATATTGAACAAAAACAACCATGTCTGAGAAAATTGTGATTTTATCAAGCATATCTGCTTCATTAATAAGAATTGCACCCACCCAGTAAATAGCAAGGCTAAGTGATGAAATTAAAAATGTCATGTATGGTGAAAGCATTGCTGTTGTGCGGTTAACAAAGATGTTTGCTGATGCAACTTCTTCATTAACTGTTTCGAATTTGTCTTCTTGATATTCTTCTGCGTTATACGCTCTAACAACTCTAACACCTGTGAGATGCTCACGAACAACAGTGTTGAGTTTATCTGTGAGCCATTGAATTTTCTTTGATTTTGGAACAGCAATAATGATGATGCTAAACAAAACCACAGCAAGAGAAGCAACAGCAATAATAGTTACAGTTGAAAACTCTTGGCTTTTACCAAAGATTTTAAACAGTGCACATACTACCATAAATGGCGCACGAATTGAAGCGATATAACCCATTGAAATCATGCTTTGCACTTGGGTGATGTCATTAGTTGTGCGAGTGATTAAACTGCCAGTGGTGAAATCACGCATATCTGACATTGAAAAAGATAAGGTTTTGTCAAATACTTGTGCACGAAGTCTTTTTGCCACAGTTGCTGCAATTCGAGCGGCAAAAAAGCCACTTGCAAAAACTAAAGCAACACTGAGGATTGAACAAAGCAGCATATAGCCACCATTAACAAGGATATCGCTCATTTGCGAGCCTTCGGTTTGGATTAATATGGTTATCTTACTCATATAATCCGGAATTTCGAGATCTAGCCACACTTGAAACGTTAAGATAAACGCTGTTGCCAAAATGTAGAGCCATTCTCGTTTGTGTAAACATTTGATGATTCTTGACATTAGTTGCCTCCTATTTATTTGTTGGTTGATTTATCTTCAAAATGAGCTCAAAGAAAGTTTCTTTTTCCTCATTCGAGAGATTTTGTAAAAGCTGATTTTCCACTTGATCAAAACTGACACGAATTTCTTTCATTGCATTGAGTCCATTTTCGCTCAGATGTACAATCTTAACTCGCTTATCATTTGGATCATAAAAAGTTTCGATAAAACTCTTTTTTTCAAGCCTTGCGATGATACCAGCTGCTGTTGATTGCGCAACATTCATTGTTTTTTCAACATCTTTAAATGGTGCTTGCAAATCTTGCTTTGATCGCAAATAACCCAAAACATGAGCTTGAGGCAAAGTCAAATCTTTTTCACGCAGCAATTTATTTCCCAGTTTTTCCATTCTATCATGCAAAAACTTAATATGCGGCAATATATGCTTTGCTTTTTTTGCGTGTGCAAGACGTTTTTGCATCACTTCATCATTAGTCATATGCTCTTTCATTTTATGATAGTCCATAATAGCCTCCTTTAGTTTGATTAAAGTTAATTTATTGCAATATTTTAAGTTTAAAGAATTTATTTTTCTTTCGCATAAACAATAGTATCATATTAATCGCATGATGTCAATAGTACACTATTAATATTTTTTGAACTTTTTATGCATTCTTATGTAGCTCACTATGCTTTTAATTGAGAAGTGAGAATAGAGAAGTAAAATTAAGGGCAACTTTACTTTTGATTGTTTTTTAGCTAGGCAAAAAAATAGGGAACGCATAAGCGTTCCCTAAACAATATAATGCGTGCAAAGCACGCCACCATAATTTTTCATTCTTCATTTTTCATTCTTCATTGTGAGCGAAGCGAACTCTGCCACCATAATTTTTCATTTTTCATTCTTCATTTTTCATTGTGAGCGAATCGAACCTAAATAACACTAATATCATTAATGTCATAAGGTGTGCGTTGATAAACGAAATAGTTGAGCCAGTTTGTGAAAAGCTGTGTGCCAGCGTTGCGCCATGTCATTGCTGGTTTTTTTCTAAAATCGTCATTTGGAAAATAGTTATAAGGGATTTTGATGTCTAAGCCTTTGCCCTTATCTCTAAAATACTCCTTAGCAAGAGTGTCAAAATCATATTCAGAGTGACCAGTCACAAAGAAATTGCGGCACTGTTTGTCTGCCACAAGGTGTACGCCAGAAATCTCTGATTTTGAAAGCACAAACAAATCGTCAACCTCTTCAATGTCCTCTAATCTCACTTCAGTGTGACGTGAGTGCGGCACGTTGAAAACTTCGTCAAAGCCTCTAAGCAGTGGGTGAAGAAGGTTTGTTGGCTCGTGTGGATAAATTCCAAACATTTTTTCTTCAAGGTGATACTTTTTAATACCGTAGTGATAATAAAGCCCAGCTTGAGCAGCCCAGCATATGTAAAAAGTTGAATATACGTGAGCTTTTGCCCACTCGAAAACTTCGCAAAGTTCGCCCCAATAATTCACATCTTCAAACTCCATGTGCTCAACTGGTGCACCAGTTACGATCATGCCATCATAGTTGTTTTCTTTGATGTCCTTAAAAACTTTATAGAATTTGAGCATATGCTCTTTTGAAACGTGAGTTGAAGTATGAGATGCCATTTGAAGCAAGTCAACGTCCACTTGAAGTGGCGAGTTACTAAGGAGTCTTAAAAGTTGAGTTTCAGTGTCAATCTTAGTTGGCATGAGGTTTACGATCAAGATTTTGAGCGCACGAATGTCTTGACGTTGCGCACGAGTTTCTGTGATTATAAAGATATTTTCATTTTCCAAACTCTCACGAGCAGGAAGTCTATCGTCAATTTTAATTGGCATAAGTTCACCGCCTATATATTAATTTGAAATACCAGTGGCTATTATATCAAATTATCTTGTTTTTTTCAATGCATTTTAATGTATTTTTTAAAATAGTGTTTAATAATGATAATTACAAGAAAAAATACAGCAAAAAAAGTTGAAATATTGTTGTTTTTTTGTTATTATATATTTAGTACTCGCTCACTTTGTTCGCTGTTTCGGTTAGTTTGTCTGTTTGGAGTTGAATTTGCTGCGTGTTGATTAGAGAAAAAATAGCACGAAAAAACAAATTAACTGACCACGCAGGGTCGACCCCAATGCAAGCAACTTAAGGAAAAAATCGCTACTAAAGGTAGGGGAGGGGTTCTACTCCTCCTTGTTTCCCATTTTTGCAATTTCATTTATTATGTAATGGTTTGGGTTTTGTGTTATCGTTTTTGCGTTTGCATATTGGTTGATTTTTCTGCCGTTCTTGCGTTTGTTGTTGTGGATAAATTTCCGTTTTATATTTACTTTTGTTGATGCGGTTAGTGCAGTTTCTGCTGCCGCAGGGGCGTTACGTTTTTTTGCTTGCCCAAAAAAAGTAACCAAAAAAATGGCATTTTCTTTTTTTCT
>JAWXUR010000146.1:0-3195 GCA_044426265.1 Clostridia bacterium | reverse complement strand
TCAACCGCTACGCAAACGCAAAAACGATAACACAAAACCCAAACCATTACATAATCAATGAAATTGCAAAAATGGGAAACAAGGAGGAGTAGAACCCCTCCCCTACGGTTACAAAAATATTCCTCAACATATATAGCAAGACTAAAAATTAAACTTTATTAAATAAAAAAACCTTAAGTTGCTTGCATTGGGGTTATCCCTACAAAAAAATAAAAAACAAAAGGAGAAAGAAAAAATGAGAAGATCAGACAGAGAAGTTACAGGAGCAATAAAAATTGACGAAATCATAAACTCATGTTATTGCTGCCGCTTAGGCTTTGTTGAAGACGGCGTCGCTTACATAGTACCGCTAAACTTCGGCTTTGAAATTGAGGACGGCAAACGTGTGTTTTATTTTCATGGCGCACTTAATGGCAGAAAAAACGATTTAATGAAACAAAATCCAAAAGTAGGTTTTGAACTTGACACTAAACACAGATTAATCAAAGACGACTTAGCAGAAAACTACACTTCAAAATATCAAAGCGTTATTGGCACTGGCACAATTGAAATCATTGAAAATTTTGAGGGTAAAGCTAATGGACTTGCAAAAATCATGAAAAAATATAGTGGTCATGGTGACTGGGAAATTCCAGAGGGCGAAATCAAAAACACTTTTATTTTTAAGATGGTTGTTGATAGTCTTTCTTGTAAGGAAAATGTGTGATATTTGAGAATTTAATCAATCAATCTTAGGTTTTTAGAAACTGCAAGATTGATTGATTTTATTTTTGGTAAAATTTAAGGAACCCCTTAATAGAGTTCCTTACGGCAAAAAAATAATTCAATTTCACACGCAGTGTCAATCCAACGCAAACAAATCAAGTATTTTATTTATAGTTTTTTCGTGATGGACAAATTGCTTTGTTTTGCCTTCGGCAAAATCAAGGAACCCCTTAATAGGGTTCCTTACGCAAAAATGTCCACTGGACACTTTTGCTATCCTCCTGATTTTTCTGACGATTGGGAGTTTCGTTCGCTGCGGCGAACGACTTAAGGCTCTGCCTTAAGAAACCGCAATTTTTCGAGAAAAATTGAGTAAAGCTTTACTTGTTTTATTTGCAATTAAAAGCAAATAACAAACTTAGTGCCCTCGCCATATTCGCTTCGAAGTACAATTTCACCGCCGTGAATTTGTACTATTTTTTTTGCAATTGAAAGACCTAATCCAGTACCTTTTGAAGAGCGTGAATCATCTGCTTTATAAAATCTTTCAAAAGCTCTTTCACATTGCTCCGTTGTCATGCCGATACCGGTGTCTTCAATAACTATTTTAATTTTGTTTGTTTTGTGAGCGCTAAAGCTGATTTTTCCGCCCTTTGGAGTGTATTTAATAGCATTTGAAATGATGTTTACCCACACTTGATACATCAGCATTTTATCGCCCTCAAACTCAATTTCACCCATCTCAATGTCAAGCTCGATTTCTTTATCTTCCCACTCTTTTTGAAGCAGCAAGATTGCATCACGAATTTGCTCGTCAAGGAAAAACTTGCTTTTGTTGAGGTTAATTTCTTTGTTGTCTAGCTCGGAAAGTTTGAGCAGATTTGTTGAAAGTTGGCTCAATCTTTGGCTTTGGCTTATGATGATGTTAGCATATTGCAAACGTTTTTCATCGCTTAAAGTGTCAACGCTCATCAGCTCTGCATAGCCTTGAATTGCCGCAATTGGAGTGTTAAACTCATGTGATACATTCGACACGAAGTCTTTATGTAAATATTCATTTTTTTGCAGTTGACGCACCATTAAGTTGAAGTTATCGGCGAGTTCCACAAGTTCATCATGCTTTGCTTGCACTTGAGGAATTTGTACATCAAAATCGCCCTCAGAAACTTTTTTTGCACCATCTGAAATCAGTTTTATAGGCTTTGTTACGATTGAACTTGAAATTGAAATAAAAATGCAACCAACAACTAGCGAAACCAAAGCAGTTTTAAGTTCAAATTGAACTGGCACTGTTGAATTGCGAGTTTCAAGCAAAGTTAAATAGTCTAAATCAAAAAATGTAATAATAAACACAGCTATCAGCGGAACAACTACACTCGTAACTAACAAAATACTTGCAAAAATTATAAAATACTTTCTACGAAGCGTGAAAAACTTAGCCTTATATCTTTTTTTTTGATCTGAAATTTGTTTTTTCACTTAACCACCGCCTTGTACCCAAGACCTCTAACAGCCACAAGTTCAAAGTCATCTGTATTTTTGAATTTATCACGAATTTTGCTGATATGCACCTTAACAGTGTTATCGAAACTTTCAGAGTCATAGCCCCAAATATCGTCCATGAGTTGATTTTTGGTGAAAATTCTGTTTGGCTCGGATAATAATTTAAACAGCAGCAAAAACTCTTTTTTTGTCATTGTGATGCTCTCGCCATTTGCTGACACCTCGAAAGTGTCGAGATTTAAAACAGTGTTTTTCACCACAAGTTTTTTATCTGTTTCAATTTTGCTGCGTTTAATTAGAGCATTAATACGAAGCAGCATTTCTTTTAAAATGATAGGTTTCACCATATAATCATCTGCCCCAGAGTTATATCCATCTTCTTTATCGTCAATGGTTTCCTTAGCAGTTATCATCAAAATTGGCACATTACAATTTAGCTCCCTTACTTTTTCAGCAAAGACTAAGCCATTCATAATAGGCATCATTATATCCGTGATAATTAAGTCAACATCGCTATTTTTCATCACGTTTAAAGCCTCGACACCGTGGCTTGCCTCAAGGGTTGCAAAACCATTATTTTGCAAATATTCGCACATCATATCTTTGATGTTTTTTTCATCTTCAACAACTAAAATTTGTAACATATTTTTCTCCTTTGCTTTTTTTGTACAATTTTTTGCTTCGCAAAAAAGGATTTTCCGAATACACGTAGGTATATCCTATAACTAAACATTAAATATTTTTCTATATCGTAGGGTCGATTCATGAATCGACCGAAACTCGAATTTTTTGCGAACTTGGGGGCGATTCGTGAATCGACCCCAATGCAAGCAACTTAAGCGTTTATTTATAGTTTTTTCGTGATGGCTAAATTGCTTTGTTTTGCCTTTGGCAAAATCAAGGAACCCCTTAATAGGGTTCCTTACGTCAAAAAAGCTGTCCGAGGGACAGTTTTTTTGACTATCCTCCTGATTTTTTTGACGATGG
>JAWXUR010000042.1:0-17452 GCA_044426265.1 Clostridia bacterium | reverse complement strand
CGTTTTGCGTTGGGTTGGCGATATCCTTGCGGACATGGCGAGCCATGTCCCTACGATTTGCGTTGGGTTGGTGCTAACCTTTGGAACGGTCAAGACCGTTCCCTACGTTTTGCGTTGGATTGGTGATATCCTTGCGGACATGGCGAGCCATGTCCCTACGATTTGCGTTGGGTTGGTGCTAACCTTTGGAACGGTCAAGACCGTTCCCTACGATTTACGTTGGGTTGTCCGTGTCCCTACGTTTTGCGTTGGGTTGGTGATATCCTTGCGTTTTGCGTTGGGTTGGCGTACCTTTTTTGCGGTTAACCGCAAAAAATTGTACCCCCACACAAGCAAAAAATTGATTGTGTTAAATGCTTCTTCTTCTCAAAATTGTGATAACCTTGCCGTCGATATCATCGAGCGAAACTGCGCCAAACACACGGCTGTCAACGCTGCTTGTGCGATAATCGCAAAGCACGAAAACGCAGCCATCAGGCACTGTGTAAGGGTAGGTTATGCCAGTGTCAAGATCATAGGTTGCATAGAAAATTTCTTCGCTTTGAATGCTGCCGTTGATTTTGAGCTGACCATCTGAGGTGATGTCAACCACGTCACCAGCCATGGCGATGTAGCGAGCGGTGTATCTGGTGTCGTTGAGCTCGAAAGTCACAACATCATCAATATAATATTCGGAGCTAAGGCGATAATATAAAACTAAGTCGCCATCGTTGATTTTAGGGTACATTGATTCGCCGCTCATCACGAAAACGCCAAAAACAAAGGTGAAGCAAACCCAAATGGCGAGTACGGCCAAAAAGGCGCTGCCGATGAACTTTTGCAAATCTTCCAATGTTTTTTCTTTCGCTGTGAGCTGTGGTTTATCTTCTTTTTCTTCGCCTTGCGTTTCAACTTCTTCGCTGCCTTTTTTACGTTTCTTTTTGCCTTTTTTTGTAGCTTTTTCAGCAGCTTTTTCAGCAGCTTCGCTTTCTTTTTTTGCCAATTCAGCAGCTTCTTGCTCGGCATCAATTTTATCATCAAAAACTTCTGGCCATTGCTCGATTGACCGTGGCTCGTTATCATAAACTGGCTCACTAATCACTGGAGCTTGCTCAATCACTGGAGCTTGTGTTGGTTGCTGCGAAAAAACGTGGCCATCTAAAGGCTGTGTTGGTTGTGGTGCTTGTGGCGGTGCTTGTTGCAGTACTGGTTGGCTCACTGGCTGATAAACTGGTGCGCCTGTTTGTGGGTCGTAATATTGAGCTGGCGACATAACAGGTTGTGCGTAAACCATTTCACCTGTGTGTGGATCATATTGTTGAGCTGTGCTCATGATGGTTTGAACGTAAATCGGTGCGCCAGTTTGAGGATTATATCCTGCTGGTTGATTTTGTACTTGTTGATTTTGCGCTGGCTGCACATAAATCGGTGCGCCTGTTATTGGGTCATATGAAACAGCGTTATTTGCTTGTGCTTGAGGATAAATCGGTGCACCTGTTGTTGGGTCAAATCGCTGTTGTAGTATTTGATTTTCCTTCACCACTGCTGGTGTTTCAACTGCTTTATTTTCTAATTCTTTTTTATCGTTATCGATAATTTTTACTGCTTTAACTCTGATAATGTCCACCTCGTTATTAACTATACTTTCTTTTATAATTTAGTAATATCTAAATCTTCATTTTCTTCTTTTTGATTAATTGTTCTTTTATATCTTTGTAAAAAATCATCAATCATTTCTTCTGCAAGTATTCTTGCTTGTTTTGCTTCTTCAAAATCATGATAATGCCCCAGCTCATAGCGTTCACCTTTGAATCTCAAAACTGCTCGCCATTTGCCAGTTTTTTTAACATAATTCACACCCCTAAAACCGCTTGTGTTGTTTTTAGGTGTAACTTTAGCTGCTGCCTTTTCAATCATAACACCCTCATAAAAAGTGAAATTCTCGTCGTGATATTTTTTCCCATTTTGGGATTTAACGCAGCCACACGAATTTGTTGTTTCGCTAATTAAATTTTGCTGATATATTGTTTTTTCATTTCCACATTCGCATTTGCAGCGCCAACAAGCGTAATACCCTTTAAAATGTGAAAACTCAATCACTGTTAATTTTCCAAACTTTTCACCTGTTAAGTCGAGTTTTGGTGTGCGTGTCTTTTCAGGCTTTTTCGGTTGGTTTTTCTTTAATTTCTCAATTATCTCTTCACCTTTTAGCCTAGCTTTAACAGCGTGGTCTAAATCGTCATATTGCCCTAAGAAATACGATACACCTTTATATGCAATCATTGATTTATATTTATTCGACTTCTCATCAAGATAAACCCCTGATATATTAGCTTTTTGTTTTTCAGAAAGCTTTGTTGTTTTATTATCATCTTTGCATCCACATGAAGTTGAATTTCCACACAGCAACTGTTTTGAATCCACTTGCAATTCATTGCCGCATTTGCAAACACAATTCCAAAAAGTCGCATTACGATAATAATGTGAAAAAGATTCAACGCTTAAAGCTCCAAATGTTTCACCAATTAAATTTAATGTAGTTTTTTTTAATTGCACATCAAATCACTCCAATTATTTTCCAACGTACTTTCCTACCTACTGTGCCATTAAACAACAAAAAGCAACATATACAACATAATTATCATTATGTTGTATATGCTGCTTTTGTTGGAAATTTATTGAATAAAAGCTTGATTTTATTCAAATATGACTATAAAAGAGCAATGCAAATAAACCGATTTATTATTTTAAAAAATCGGTTTGTTTTTTTATACATTATTGTGGTTTTTTTAAGTTAGATATATAATATTAATGTGAAAAAAATGTTGACAACATTACTTTAAAGTGTTATAATTATACAAAATATAATATTTTGCCTTTTTTTAAAGTTTATGGTGCAACATAATGATAATTATGTTGTATCTATTATTATGTAATTTTTATGCTAAAAAAACGGCTAATTTCATTTTTTCAATTCTTTTAGCGTGGTAGCAACTGCTTTGAGCGGTATAAATTCTGGTTGTGTTAATGTTTGAATGTCCTAAGACGTCAGCAAGTGAGCTGATGTCTTTTTCTATTTTATAATAAGTTCTAGCAAACAAATGTCGAAGATTGTGTGGAAAAACTTTTTGCGGATCAACTTTCGCAGCTTTGCATAATCTTTTCATCATCTTCCAAATGTTCGTTCTATCCAGCGGATTAGAATTTTTAGTTACAAAAACACTGCCAATTGTAATTGAATTTTTTGAGCAAAATCTTTTTAGAGCCACTCTTAATTTTTTCGGCAAAAACACCGTTCGATTTTTGCCTTTACAACTGACTTTAGCCTCTCCTGTAATAGTAGATTCAACATCAATAAACTTCAATTCAGACACACGAATTCCTGTGCAGCAAATTGTTTGAATGATTAAGGCTAACTTCTCATTGTTTTGATTTTTCGCCGTCATAACAAGCCTTTCATACTCGTAAATGCTTAGCTCTTTTTTTGAATCTAAAAAAGCATTACGCTGAATTTTAAGCGGTTTCACCTTTAAATCGCCCTTGCCGAGCCACTGCAAAAAACTGTTCACAGCAGCCAACATTGAATTTGAGCTCGCAGGTACATACTTTGTTTTCAAATAATCTTTAAATTCAATCACTGCCGTCTTATTTAGAGTTTTACTTTTTGAAAATTCAAGGAAAACTTTAATATCTCTCTCATATTTTACAATCGTATTCTCACACTTTTCTTCTTCTCTTAGATATTTAATATACTTATCTAACTTTTTAACATATTTTTGATTATTAACATCCATTTTTTTCTCTCCTTCGATTGCATTAAATCTTTTAATTTACAAGATTTAATTAACAATTTAATTCTTATTAATATAAATTTTGTAAAACGAGTAAAATCCATGCTTTGTTTATTATATTTGCGTAGCATCTAAGATAAAATACGCAATTAGAGCCACCGTATTAGCCGGTGGCTCTGCTCATATAAGGGTTTTTAATATATTTTAATTAGCTGTCGCTTATTTTCAACTTAAAACTGAGGCAAATTTTTGGTTCGCTTCATAAATTCGGATAATATTATTCCAGTAATAAAACCAACTGGAATCGACAAAAACAGCAAATAAGGCAGATAAGACAAAACGCTAAAACTGCCGATCGTTATAATTCCGGCTATAATTTGCCCTATATTGTGAAAAGCAGCGCCAGCGATGCTAAGACCGATTATCGAGATGTTTTTATCTAAAAGTGGCACTAATATGCTCATTATTGCCCATGCAAATGCTCCGCCTAAAACGCTGAAAATCAGTGATGAAATCCTTCCGCTTACTATTCCTGTGACTAAAACACGAGTTAAAAATATCATGAAAGCCTCTTTTTTGCCAATGCGAATTAAGGCGTACACTGTCACTATGTTTGCTAGGCCTAGCTTTAAGCCTGGCAAAACAAAATCTAACGGGATATATCTTTCTAAAAGCGAAAGACCCATGGCTAGAGTTGCTAAAATTGCGCAATTTGCTATTTTTTTAGTCGTCATTTTCACACCACCGCATCATATTCATTTGCGCTTTCCTCACCAACTATTTTAACGAGAAGCTTGTTTGGCATACACACAATAACTTCGCCTGCTTTGCTTATGTAGCCGGTGTTTTCGCACACATGATCATAGCAAGTTGACTCGATAATTCTGACTTGAAGTCCGTCGATTTCAATGATGTTTTGTGCCTCGTCTTCAATTTCAATAGTTTCGTACACCGCTTCGCTAAGCTCGACAGTTTCAATCAATTCGCCATCTAAATAAATTTCAACGCTCGTTTTATCATAGCTTTCTGGCAGCATAAATAAGAGAGTCACAACAGCCAAAACGCAGATTGAAGCAACTATGATTATATCGCCCTTTAAAAACTCAAAGCCTTTAATCTTCATATTTTTCACCCAAAATCACATTTAAATTTCTCATAATAAACATTTCATGCAGTTTAAAAATCAACTGCTCTGATTAGATTATAACACATTAAGGCAACAAAAATCAAATGCTTTGTTTGTTAGAATTTTCTATGAAACATATCTTTTCATGTTTAGAAGCTCGTTGGCGTACCTTTTTGGCGGTTAACCGCCAAAAATTGTACCGCCCCACCAAAGGAAAAGCAAGACATCTCGTTGACGTCTTGCTTTGATTATTTAATTAACTAGCTTCAACCATTTCTTTTTCTTCGTCTGCTTTTCTTTGATTTAAATCCCTTTGAATAATTGCGAGATTTTTATCGTCAAGATCGAAGAAGAAATATGGAATTGCTGAGCCTAAAAGTTCTAGCACGTAAAGCACAACCAACAAAATGAAAACTGGTTGACTGATACTTGAATCATATAAGATATCTCTATCACTAACAAAGCCCACAAGAGCCATTAAAAATGGAGATAAATAACCCAGACCAAGAGTTACAACAGTTGTTATGTAACCGAATAAGTCTGCACTTTCATCAACTCTTTTTCCGCCAAATTTCCATTGGTGATAATCGAGCGCTTGAGCTTTGCAGGTCTTTTTCAAAATTTGTTTTGGTGTGTTTGTGATTGTTGTGAGCATTCCAATGATGGTTAAACCGATTAAGATAAACCATGTGCTTGATGAAAACAAAAATGGAATTGACAAGGAAACCACGGCAACTTGACCAAACATGAAAAATCGAATGAGCTTTCTATTGTCAAATTTTCTTGCCAGCACTGGAGTCATCAAGTTGCCCAAGGTGCTAGGCAGTGCAACTAAAGCAATCAAAACACCCATTATCCATTGCTCACGAGCTGAATAAATAAGCACCCATTCAAGCAAAATTAAGTCAAAGCTTGAAACTGCAGTAAAGGAGTTTGAAACCATAACAATCCAAAGATATTTGTTTGAGAAAACTTCTTTAAATTGCCTTTTAAAAGGTATTTTTTCTTCTGCACTCTTTGGCGCAAACTTAATGTTTTCTTGCGACCAGCAAATAAAGAAACTTACACCTACGCTAAAGAAACCGAAAATTGGAATAACTATTCTATAAACGCCGATTGAGTTAACTTCAAAGCCTGAAAGAGTTGCAACGATAGGTAAGAAGATTGAAATGCATGAACGTAAAATACCAACCAAAATTGGAAGAACTGAGAAAATGAAAACACGCTCATTATTATTTGTTGTTAACAGGTTTTGCATTTTTTCATAGCTTGTTCTATATGGTGTGCTAAATGCTGTCATTATAGTTGAAATCCAAGTTACTGCAAGCAAGAGTGCTTGCGGTTTCATGTCTTGATAAGGCAAATAAACCAAAATGGTTGCAAAAATCATTGTTGGAATACCTAAGAACATAATCAGTGGTTTATATTTACCATATTTCTTGCCGAAGAATTTATATACAATTAAATACATATAAATTGAAGCATATTTTACACCGAAAATAATTGCTACGTGTTTTAAAAGGTCTGTGATAATAAAATCAAACGCCGTCGTTTCCACCATGTATAAAGCTGTGCAACCGATTAATGTAAAAATACCTAAGATGTTAATCTTTTTAAAAGTACCTGGTTTTAACACGCCTAAATTATCAACTATATCAGCAACAATTGGAGTGAAAAACAAGCTTATAATTGTTCCTAAAGACGAGATTATATAAGTTGATTGCAGTGAAAGACCAAAAATAAGACCAACAACTGCTGACGTTGATGAGAATGCAAGGTAGTTAATAACTTTTTCAACAGATTCCGTACCCATCGAGGCTATACTAAAACCAACAAAGTTTTTAACACTAACTTGATATCCCTCTTTTTGAGGTTCGCTCCAGTTTTCTTTGAGATAAGTGGTCGCACCTTTTGCGTAAGACTTGACGTCTTGCATTGCAATTTTCTTCATTTGAGTTCTCCATTTCCTTTAAGTTTCCCTTTGCTATAGTAGATATATTTAAATCTTAATTTTACTCTATTTGTACATTTATGCATATACATATTGTAACTTTATATAAAAAGATATAAAAAAATGTGCTATTTCAATTGTATTATAACATATTTTATGCTATTATTAAAGACAATAAAGCAACAAAACTAGACAATTATTGACCTAGTATAAATTCCATTAGGAGAAATTAAATGAAACCTTATTATGAAAACAAACCTGAGCGCTTAGACGTATCTCAAAGCAGTTTGAAATATTTTCCACCGCATTTGCATATAAATATGGAGCTTATGTATATTAAAAATGGAACTAGCAAAATAAAAGTTGATGCCAAAGAATATGAAGTTAGCGCTGGTGATTTGGTGGTGGTGTTTCCAAACGTTATTCACTCTTATGAAAATGAAACAGAAGAAAATTTTGCAACCTTTGTTATCTTCAACAGTGAGTTTTTTGATGAGTCAACTTCAACTTTCATCAACTATGAAGCAGTTAATCCTATAATTAAGGCAGAACTAATTCATGATGATGTGCGATACGCTATTGAATCGCTATTTAAAGAAAAAGACACAACAGATCTTAACGTTGCAGCATCAAGAAGTTTAATTCATTTGATTTTATCAAGAATTTTGCCAATCATCGAGCTCGAAAAAACAAAGTATAACAAGTCTGCAAACATAACAAGCGAAATAATAGTTTATGTGTGTGATCACTTCACCGAGCAAATAACGCTTGATCATCTCGCTGAAACTTTCGGCTTAAACAAATATTATATATCAAAGCTTTTCAGCAACAAAATCAAAATCTCTTTAACTGATTACACAAACAATTTGAGAATACAAATGGCAAAAAAACTGCTTAAGTCAAATAATTCACTTTCTATTTTGCAAATTTCTGAGCAATGCGGTTTTGAAACTCAAAGATCTTTTAATCGAGTTTTCAAAAGCCTTTGTGAGGTCAGTCCTCGTGAATATAGGAGTTTATCTAAGTGAAAAACATTGGATAAAATATTGCGAAATTACAAAGTCAAGTTTAACAACAACCTTGACAAACTCACTTTAGTGTGATAAAATGTAATAAACAAAGACGTTTTGCATTGGAGCAGAGCGTCTTTTTTGTTTAATAAACTGAAACAGGAGAGATATCTATGATATATAGCGGCTTACTAGATCAAAAAGACACAATCAACGAACTTCTTGCACGTTACGGCGTTAAATTTGGCATTTATAAGAATAATGTTTTCAACGAGCAGTTGTTCCCTTTTGATCCAATTCCAAGAATTATCACAAAAGAAGAATTTGATCATTTGGAAAAAGGTTTAAAGCAAAGAGTTAAAGCTCTCAATCTTTTCATTAAAGACATTTATCACGAAAAAAACATAGTGCGAGATAAGATTGTTCCAGAAGAATTTATCTATGCTTCGAGCGGATATTTGCCGCAGTGCGAGGGTGTCATGCCGTCTAAAGGTATCTACTCTCACATTTCAGGAATTGACCTCGTTCAAGGAAAAGATTTGAAGTGGTACATTCTTGAAGATAACTTGCGAGTGCCTTCTGGCGCTTCATATCCAATGATGGCAAGAAAATTGACTCGTCGCTGTAGTCCTGAAACATTCATGGATAACGGCATCGAAGACAACAGAGATTATGCTGCCATGCTTAAAAAGACAATGGACTATGTTAACACTGGCGGCTATAACGTCATCTTGAGCCCGGGTCGTTATAATGCGGCGTACTTTGAACACTCGTACCTCGCCGAGCAAACTGGTTCAAAATTAGTCACTGGTAATGAGTTAATCGTTGACGGCGACTTCTTATATTTCATTGACTATGCTGGAAACAAGGAAAAAGTTGGCGCAGTATATCGCCGAATTTCCGACGAATATCTTGACCCTATGACCTTTCACCCAGAATCATTAATCGGTATCCCTCACATCTATGACGTTGTTAAAAAGGGCAATGTTGCACTCATAAACGCTCCAGGTAACGGAGTTGCAGATGATAAAGGGATTTACTATTTCGTGCCAAAAATGATTGAATATTACCTTGGCGAAGAGCCAATTTTGCATAATGCACCAACATATCTTCCATTTTATGAAGCCGACATGAAGTACACCCTTGAAAACTTCGACAATTTAGTTTTAAAAGATGTGGCTGAAGCTGGTGGGTACGGCGTTGTGTTTGGCAACAAAATGACAGCCGAAGAAAAAGAAAGTTTCATCAAGCTTTTAAAAGCCGAGCCAAGAAGATTTATCGCTCAAGAAGTTATTGACTTTTTGGATATCGACATTGTTGAAGGCGAACAGTACGTTAAAAGAAAAGCCGACCTTCGTGCTTTTGTACTCATGGCAGATGAGCCAATGGTTTGGAAAAGCGGCTTAACTCGATTCACAAGAGATCCAAATTCGTTTATTGTTAATTCATCACAAGGAGGAGGTTTTAAAGACACATGGGTATTATCTCGATAGAACATTCAGACAGATTATTATGGTTAGGTAGATACACCGAAAGAGTTTACACCACCATGAGGTTATTTGCGCAAACTTATGACGCTATGCTCGACATGGACGTTAGGCGCTATGAAGAATTTTGCGAAAAACTCGACATTCCAAATATTTACGATTCAAAATATGATTTTTGCATGAGATATTGCTTTGATAAAAATGATGTCAACTCAATTTTCAGCAACTTAATCAGAGCGTACGACAACGCAATTGTGCTTCGTGAACAGCTCAGCAGTGAAACCTTGTCTTACATTCAACTTGCGATTTACGACATGGAAAAAGCCTCAATGGCAAAAGCGCCACTTGTTGCACTTCAAAAAGTTATTGACGATGTTATGGCTTTTTGGGGCATGGTTGATGATGCAACTTATAATAAAAACGCAAGAAACATCATTAAAACTGGCAAGCACATCGAAAGATTAAGCCTCTATGCTCGACTGCATTCAGACCCAGAGTTGATTTTTAGAGAAATAGATCGACTTATCGGTCGTTTGGGGCGTACAAAGCTGCGCTATGAACAAAAAAGTTTAGAAAATATTCTTGAATTTACTAGTCAAACCGAGGTAGATTATGGTAAAATAATATTTGAAGTAGAACATTTAATCTGAAAGGATTGATTAATATCAAAAAATTATTTTTTCATTATAATATGAGCATAAATTTTGAAATGGCTGCTATAGATCATCGATTCACATTGCGATGTTTTCCAATTAGCGACCAAATTCAAACAATAACAAACATGAAATACACTGTTACACCAAACGAAAGTTTGAGCAGCGGTTATGATGCTTTTGGTAACTTATGTGTGGCAGGGTTTGCGCTCAATAATCATGATAAATTTAGTGTTGACGTGAGCGGAACTGCTCAAGTTGGCGCAAAGCAAGAGCAAATCACGCAAGACACTTGCAAGGTTGGCTATTATAAATATGAAAGTCCGATGACAAAATCAAATGCAGCGCTGGAAAACTACTTTTCAGCGTTCGTGTTTGTGCCTGAAATGTCTAATTTTGATAAAGCTATGATAATGATGCAGCAACTTTTTTTAGATTTTTCATATGTTAAAGGTGCAACAAATGTCACAACGACGGCTGGCGAAGCTTTTGAGCTTGGCAAAGGGGTTTGTCAAGATTATTCGCATATTTTGATAGCACTGTGTAAACTTGCCTCAATTCCAGCTCGATATGTTGCGGGGCTTTTGTTAGAAGAAAATTTCACCCATGCTTGGGTGGAGATTTTTCAGTTAGACCAAAGCAATCCCAATCAGGGGTACTGGATTGCAATTGACCCAACTAACAACTTAATTGTTGATGATCATCACATCAAATTTTCTTGTGGACGAGATAGCAAGGACTGCCAAATAAACCACGGAATATTTACTGGCGGTGGAAATCAAACGCAAGTTATTTCAATCAATGTGAGCGAAAACGAAAATAAAATTTTCATAAACGAGAGTGAGAATTAAAAATGATAGAAACAATAACTCAGCTTCAATTTCCAGTTGATGAAGTTTTGAGCATCAAAAAAATGCGTTTCGAGCCAAAAAACGCAGCTAAAGACATGAAAAGAATTAGCATAGTGACTGGAATTCATGGCGACGAATTAGAGGGGCAATATGTTTGCTATAAACTAGCTAGTTTTTTAGAAGAAAATCAGGACAAGCTCAGCGGTATCGTTGACATTTATCCGGCACTAAATCCACTTGGCATTGATTCAATCACAAGAGGAATTCCAGTTTTTGATTTAGACATGAACAGGATTTTCCCTGGCAGAAAAGATGGCGACATGAATGAATACACTGCATCAAAAATCGTGCAAGATTTAGAAGGCAGCGATTTATGCATTGACATTCATGCGAGCAACATTTTTCTCACAGAAGTGCCACAAATTAGAATAAACTCACTGCACAGCGATATGCTTATCGAGTACGCCAAAAACGCAAACGTTGACTTCATTTGGATTCATGGCGCAAGCACAGTTTTGGAATCAACTTTGGCGCACAGTTTGAATGTTTTAAACACGCCAACTTTGGTTGTTGAAATGGGCGTTGGCATGAGAATCACCAAGCAGTATGGCGATCAATTGCTCGCTGGCATTTTCAATTTGATGGATAAACTCGGCATTTATTCTTGCGAAGAAAAAATCGAGCTTAAATCGCCGATTATTTCATCAGGTGCTGACGATGTTAGCTTTTTAAATGCTCCGGTTTCAGGCATTTTTATCAAAGAAAAAGACCACGGCAGTTTCGTACAAGCTGACGAAATCATTGGCAATGTTGTTAACCCTTTAAGTGGGCAGATTTTGGCTCAAATTGCAGCGCCACAAGCTGGCTGGCTGTTTACGATTCGTGAATATCCTGTGGTTAGTGAAGGCTCGCTGATGGGCAGAATTTTGAAACAAAGCGTGTGTGATCAAATGGAGGGCAGCTTATGATTCGTAAAGTTTTATTTGAAATCCCATCTATTTATCGTGACGATTTGAGAGTCACTGGTTATTACTTCGGCAATCCTGACAAAAAGACGGCTTGCGTTGTGGGCAGCACAAGAGGCAATGAAAATCAGCAACTTTATGTTTGTTCGCAGCTAATCAAGGCGCTGGACAAAATGCAAAATAAAGGGAAAATTAGCCAAGATGTTGGCATTTTGGTTGTACCGACCCTCAACACCTATTCGCTTAACACTAAAAAGAGGTTTTGGGGCATTGACAACACCGACATCAACAGAATGTTTCCAGGGTACAGCCAAGGCGAAACGACTCAAAGAATTGCTGGCGCTGTTTTTGAAAACATCAATGATTATAAATATGGAATGCAATTTGCTTCGTTTTATATGCAAGGCAATTTCATGCCACACGTTCGAGTGATGTCGATTGATGAGCATTCAGATGTTAAGGCATTAACCTTGGCAAAAGATTTTGGTTTGCCATACATCGTTGACCATGACCCTCGACCTTTTGACACGGCAACGCTCAATTACAATTGGCAAGTTTGGGGCACAAAAGCGTTTTCGATTTACACCACGGACACCGAAAAAGTTGACAAGGAAAGTGCAACAAAGTCCGTACAAGCGATTTTGAATTTTCTTGCTAAACATGAAATTATCGATTGCAAAATCAGAGATTTTCACGAGTCGAAAGTTGTAACTAATCATGAGTTAGTCACAATTAGAGCTAAACAGTCTGGCTTTTTAGATAGCTTTGTTAAAGTTGGCGATAAAGTTCAAAAAGGGCAAGTTTTGGCGGATATTATTCACAGCTTTGAGGGATATAAAATTGGCGAATTGGTTTCAACTGTTGATGGCACGATATTTTTTGCTCAAAATGAGAGCAAGCTTTATTCTAACACGGCGGTTTATAAGATTGATGCTAATTAGATGATTTTTTAATTATAATGATACCAAGATGGATTTTTTCTGTCTTGGTTTTTTTTGTTCTATTTGTGTGTTAATTCGCTATGTAGCTGGGAACTTAAGGTTTTTTACACGTCGGGACATAGCTTGCCATGTCCCAAACTAGGTTTGTGCTATACTTGCGGACATGGCAAGCCATGTCCCTACAATAGACAAATTATAGGAGGGCTTCCACGCAAGCGTGTTGATTAGAGAAAAATCTCAATTTTTCCTGCGTAGGGGACGGCTTCCCAGACGTCCCAGGGAACGAGAACAAAACCATAAATTACATCATTTTACAATCGATAACACAAAAGCTCTCGAAAACCACGAACATAGTTCGTGCACCACCTCCGTAGGGGAGTGGTTCTACCGCTCCCAAGAACGGCGGCGAAACTCCCCATCACATCAACGTAAAATCGATAACACAAAAACCAAACGAAATTTGCTGTTTTCATTAAAATATGCATTAAACCCTGGGACGTCAAGGATGCCGTCCTACAAAATGTGTTTTTTGTAGTTATTTATATTGGTTAGTTTGCTTTGTTTTGCTTTCGGCAAAATCAAGGAACCCCTTAATAGGGTTCCTTACGTCAAAAAAGCTGTCCGAGGGACAGTTTTTTTGACTATCCTCCTGATTTTTTTGACGATAGGGGATTTCGCTCGCTGCGGCGAGCGCCTTAAGGCTCTGCCTTAAGAAACCGCAATTTTTTAAAAAAATTGAGTAAAATTTTGCTTGCTTTGTTTCTTTTTTATTTTCTTTTCTTTTCTTTTCTTTTCGTTAGTCTTCTAACTCACCATCAAACTTCAAAATATCCCCAATATCACACTTTAAATAATAACAAATCTTATTAATAGTATGAAAACGCACACCCTTAGCCTTACCACTACGCAGTATCGACAAGTTCGCTTCCGTTATCTCAACAAGCTTACAAAGTTGCTTAGAAGTCATATTGTTCCTCTTAAGCTCGTCTTCCAAAAATACTCTAATACCCATAATCACCTCATATAAAGCTATTAACATCTTCTGTCAGCGCTTGATTATCCTTAATAAATCTGCTAAGAATCAAGCACGTAACTGTCAACATAATCGAAACCACTGGAATGTTAATGCTAATTGATACAATTGTAAGATAATCAACCAAAACAACTTGCAACAAATTCAAAACCAGTGTCATGCTAAGATTGAATATCAAAAACGAAACACAAAGCTTAGTCAATTGTGTAGACGTACTCACGCAAGCCAAAGAATATTTTTCAATCTTAAACTCTTGCACAAGCTTGATTAGTACAAAAATAACAACAATGTTAAAAACATAGCTCAAACAAGATGCACTGCCAATAAGCAGCGTGAAAATCTTGCTTTGAGTGTGCCAACTTGAAGCAAATGAAAGCATTTCCACCTCTTTGAAATAGGCAATCAGCGAGAAAATACAGCTAACAATATTCGATACAAAGTAAACATTGATCACAACTAAAAGCTTTTCCAAAAAGTCAAAATTTTGATTTTCACTCGATTTCAAAACACCACGCATGAATTTAAAGATAAGATAAACCACAATAATCGAATAAATCGCCATGCTAAGTGATGAATTAAGACTAATATAACCAGTTGGGTTTATCATCTTATACAGCGCATAAAACAGCGCACCACTCAAAATTGGAATCAAGACATCTTCAAGCTCAAACTTCGATTTTTTCACATTTTTAACTATCGCAAGTACTACACAAGGCGAAAGACAGATGCAAAAATAAATCGCAACAGCAATAACATTTCTAAACTCGCTTGAAAGTGATATTCTTCTTAGCAATTCTGCCAGCGGTACTAAAGGAAACTCAATAAGCGTTTCTATATTGATCCAAAACGAATTTTGCATATAAATTAATGCACTCAAATACGCTAAGCCAGCCACCGCCAAAATGCCGATATGGGTTGATTTTTTCATATACATTCCTCCTTAATTCAAACCGAAAATTATTGTTTTTCGATAATTCAAGTATAGCATTAAAATTATCGTTTGTCAATAATTTTTTTAAAAAATCAAAAAAAATTGATGCTCTCAAAATTGAAAGCACCAATATGTATTTTAAATTTTAGATTTAAACAAACAAATAAATCACATAACCCATGAAAACATAAACCACCACAGCAATAATCATGCTAACATAAGCGTTACGCTTGAACCCTTTGATAAAGTCCTCACCAGCGATTAGAATTTGAAGCAGACCAAGGCAAACCAAGGTGAGCACGAGCGGTACGACATTAGAAAAAGCCGTGTAAATGCTCCGAACACCAAAAATCGCCATCATAACAGTAGTCACGATTTTTCCGTATTTAAAATTGATTTTATTCAAAAATTTCATAAGTTATCCTTTATAATTAAAATTCACATTTATTCTTTATCGCATTTTTTCTCGCCTTTAAACGAAAGCGCAAAAAGACCGAAAGATATACCCATACCCAAGCCATAAAGCCAATCACCTGTTGGATAAAGTTGACCCACACCGATAACAAGGCACATTGCCACCAAACCAGCTATTATATATTTAGGATTTTTCATGTTGTTTTCCTCCGATACTTAAAAAGATGTTTTCATTATACACCTTTTTTTCTTAAAAGTAAATGTTTTTTATTGCTTAGAATTTGAATTAATTCAAAAAGCAAGGGAAAATCGCATTTATGTCGCCAATATATGGTGGGTGTTTCGGTACTTTTTTTTGCGGAGCAAAAAAATTGTACCGCACCAAACGCACCACAATTCGACATTTGTTTTGAAAATGCAATCGCACTAAGCATAATTCATGAAATATAGACAAATTCGGAGGTCGGATTTTGACGAATTTTTTCAAAAAAATCTCAAAAACAAATTGACAAATCACTCAAAAAGATATAAAATAATAAGTACATCAAATTCAAAGGAGATTTTTATATATGGCAATTTTTGAAGCTTTTAACGCAATGCGTCCAACAAGTGAGTTTGCAAGCAAGGTTGCGGCTCTTCCTTATGACGTTATGAATTCTAGCGAAGCTCGTGAGATGGTGGTTGGCAACGACTTATCATTTTTGCACGTTGATAAGGCTGAAATTGATCTTGACGAAAGCATTAACATCTATGATGAAAAAGTTTACCTCAAGGCTCGTGAAAATCTTGATGCTCTTTTGAGCTCAGGAACTTGCGAAATTGATAAGACTCCTTGTTTTTATATTTATCGTCAAATAATGAATGGCAGAAGTCAAACAGGTCTTGTTGGCTGCGCTAGCATCGATGACTACATTAACAACAACATCAAAAAGCATGAGTTCACTCGTGCAGATAAAGAAGAAGACAGAATCCGTCACGTTGATTATTGTGACGCTAACACTGGCCCAATTTTCTTGACTTACAGAGAAAACGCTGAAATTTCAGGCATCATCAATGCGTACAAAGAAAACAACACGCCAGTTTATGACTTTGTGACAGACGATGGAATTTCAAACACTGTTTGGGTGGTTAGTGACGCTGCACTTTGCGCTAAACTTAGCGAATGTTTCGCTGGCGTTGATAGTCTTTACATCGCAGATGGTCACCACAGATGCGCTTCTGCTGTTAAGGTTGGTCAAAGAAGACGTGAAAACAACCCAAATCACACAGGTAACGAAGAATATAATCGCTTTTTAGCTGTCGTTTTCCCTAAAGATGAGCTTGAAATCATGGATTACAACAGAGTTATCAAAGATTTAAATGGTTATTCAGTTGAAGAATTTATGGCGAAACTCGATGAAAAATTCGAAGTGGCTCAAGCTGACGCTGGTGCGCCGTACAAGCCTTCGGCTAAGCATACTTTTGGTATGTTCTTAGAAGAAAAATGGTATAAACTCACAGCTCGTGAGAATACATTTGATGCAAAAGACCCAGTTGACAGTTTAGATGTTTCAATACTTCAAAACAACTGTATCAATGAAATTTTTGGCATTGAAGACCCTCGTGTTGACAAAAGAATAGACTTTGTTGGTGGAATTAGAGGACTTGAAGAGTTAGAGAGAAGATGTCACACAGACATGAAGATCGCTTTTTCTATGTTCCCAACTGCACTTGAAGATTTGATGGCAATTGCTGATGCAAGCGAGGTTATGCCACCTAAATCAACATGGTTTGAGCCTAAGTTATTGAGTGGACTTTTTGTTCATAAGCTTAGCTGAGATTGTCAACAATTGAATTAAAAATTAAAGAGTCGTAAACCAATAGGTTTACGACTCTTGTGAACGAAAAAGCATAAAAAGCAAAAAACGTAGGGTGCGACCCCTGCGTCGTACTGTTGTTCGGTTTCGTGAAACACGAAACAAAAACAACAATTTTTCAAAAAAACGTAGGGAACGGTCTTGACCGTTCCAAAAGGTTAGCTCTAACTGGACATGGAACGGTCAAGACACCCAAGCGTGTTGATTAGGAAAAAAATAGCAGAAAAAACAAATTAACTGACCACGTAGGGTTGACCCCAATACAAGCAACTTAAGAGAAAATAGAGTAATAATTAAAAAAATCGAGTTAAAAAACAAAAAAGCCAAAGAAAAACAACAACCCAAAAATCCAGTACCAACCCCAAAGAAAGCCACCGCAGTGCGAGAGGATTTTCAAGGACACTTCCTTGAATGCTTTTTTTGTTTTTCTTTTTTTCCAGAAAAAAAGAAAATGCCATTTTTTT
>JAWXUR010000041.1:0-17748 GCA_044426265.1 Clostridia bacterium | reverse complement strand
TGTCCTATGTGCATGGGTGCTATCTTTAACGCAAGAATTTCGCAAGTCATTTTTGGCGCATATAATGAAAAAACAGGCTCGTGCATTTCGTGCATGAAAGTGGAAGACTTCCCTCTTTCACCAAAGCCAGATATAATCGGCGGTTACATGGGAGAAGAGTGCAAGAAATTAATGGTTGATTTTTTTAAAAACAAGCGTCAATAAAACCTCGTTTGGGGTGTACAGTTTTTTGGCTTCGCCAAAAAAAGTACGACAAAAATTCAAAAGAATTTAAATAACAAAAAAGCGATATCGTGTTCCTAAAACAAGGAAACGATATCGCTTATATTTTTATTGATTTTAACTTACATTACAAAACCTAACCAGCTTAAGTTGAGATAACCATAGCTGCTTGGAATATCGAAAGTGCCTGCTGGAACTGTGCCAGTTGCTTCAACAACGTAGGTTGTGCTAACAGTGCCGTCAGCATTGTCGTTTTCACGTTTAACCCACTCGTCATTTAAGAAGATATATCTAATTTGATATCCTTCTGAATCATAATAACTCTCTTGAGTGTAAGTCACGCCGTCTTCAACAAAGGTTGTCACTGTGATTTCACCGAGGTTACTTGAAACTTGCAAGCTACTCATCATTTCAGTTAAATCCATATCTTCCATTAATGACTCTGGAAGTTCACAATATTTGCTCCAATCATCAACAACTAAGTATGTTGTGTCATCAGAAACCAAATAAAGCATTTGACAGCTCATTGAATCAATGTTTGCATCAATAATGATGTTTCCAGCTTTATCCATCGCTGCTGTGATTGGCTCTGAACCTAAGCTATCATCATCTGTGTAAAAAGACAATAAGAACTCGCCGCTTGCGAAGATTTCTTGATACATCGCAATTCTATAAGCTCCGCTAGTGTCTGTTGTGCCAGTGCTTGAAGAGTCTGAGCTTGATGTTGTTGTGCTTGCTGTAGTCACAATTTGTGTCACTGTTTGACCTGCTGCATCTGTCACTGCTTCTGTCACTGTTTGACCAGCTGAATCAGTAACTGTTTGACCAGCTGCATCTGTCACAGCTTGAGTCACTGTTACAGACTCAGAAGATGATGAACCTGAATTTGTAGTTGTAGTTGTCGCTGCCGCTGCTGTGGTCGTGGTTGGCAAATCGCTCAAATCCACTTGACCGTTAAGGTCGGCAACGATGTCACCAACTGTGCCATCTGGTAAGATTTCAGCCGCATAGATGTTTCCAGCTGCGTCTGTAACTGCGGCATAAGTCACGCCTTGCTCGTCTTCAACAGCTAAATATGAATTGCCGTCTGCGTCCGTTACTGTCGGGCTCGTAATTGTTGTTGTTGTTGAATTTGGATTATATGTAAGCAGTACCACAAAGGCGGCAACACCGATTACAATAAGAGCCAAAATCACAAGAAAGATACGCAAAATTATTTTTTTCATTTATTTTCTCCTAATTCACTTGTTTGGTTTAATTAATTATAAGCCTGAAAATTTCTCGCTGTACATCGCTTCGCTTCACTGACGAAACATTAATGTTTTGCTTTAACACAGCACCACTAAGCCAAGGTTTAATCGCTAAAATTTCACTTTTATTTATTTTAATAACTTATCAATGATTGACATATACTCATCTGTATCTGCAAGCTCAATTGCACCTTTATCAGCTAAAGAGGCTGTTGTTTTATTGATAGGCAAACTTGCAAGAAGATGCAAATCATTAGCTTCAGCAACTTTTTCGGCTGTACTTTCGCCAAAAATGAAGTGTTTTTTCTCACACTCATCGCAAACAAAATAACTCATGTTTTCAACTATGCCAACGATTGGCACATTCATCATTTGAGCCATTTTAACCGCTTTTGTAACTATCATGCTAACCAAATCTTGAGGAGTTGTAACAACGATAATTCCGTCTATTTTAAGGCTTTGGAAAACTGTTAATGTTGCATCGCCAGTGCCTGGAGGCATATCCACAAACATGCAGTCCACATCGCCCCAAGAAACGTCAGTGTAAAACTGTTTAATAACTGAACTGATAACTGGGCCTCTCCAAACAACTGGAGTTTCCTCGCTATCAAGAAGCAAGTTAACTGACATAACACGAATGCCACTTTTGCTTTCTCTTGGAATAAGTCCAACAGCATCAACCATAGCCTTTCCATGAATACCAAACATTTTTGGAATTGATGGACCAGTGATGTCAGCATCTAAAATCGCAGTTTGTTTGCCACAATTTTGCATTGCCACACCTAAGCAAGAAGTCACAGTTGATTTACCAACTCCACCTTTACCGCTTACCACAGCATAAACTTTTTTTATATTACTAAACTCATTTGATTTAACTGTCAAATCACGATCTTTGCAATCTTCGCTGCAACTTGAACAATTACCTGAACAATCGCTCATTTATAACACTTCCTTAAATAAAAGTTATTGCGCATAAATTTAAGTCATCTTGATTTAAATCTAGCTTAGATAAGTATACTAAAATCTACCTAAAAAGTCAATCTAAATGAAAAATAAAAACAATAGTTTAAACTTTTTTAAAATTTATAATTCTATTTACGAATTAATTCACAAGCTATTTACAAGGTTTATTTATGATTTTATTAACAAAACACAATTAGCTAATTTTTGATATTTTTCTTCAGAATCAAGATATTTTTCTAATTTATCAAGTTGATTTTTGTTCTAAAAAGTTTTCCACACTTTCCACATCACAACTCAAAACTCGTGAAAACCTAATAAATAAAGGCTTTAAAGGCAAAGTTATCAACATTTTCCACATAGTTTTCAACATTTTTGCTTGATTTTCTTAAAAAACAACAGTTTTTCATTTTTCAACATGATTAATTATTTTGTTGAAAAACTCATCAACTTCCAAAACTTACTTAAGCGATATTTCAAAATTCACGAATAAAACACACAGCTAAAGCAACAATAAAATTGATGAAAAGAGCTTAGATTTTTCATAAACAAAATTTTCAAGGAGAAATGAAAATATGATTAAAGGTGTAAATCACAAAGTTGTTGAAGTGAGCGAAACTGAATGCGAATATTTCGAAAAGATAATGTTTTTTATAAAGCCAGAATATGCCGCACTAAACGAAGGCACAATTAGAGAGCGAGCCAGTCTAATTGCAAACAAACAAATTCTTGCGCCACCAACGAAAACTAAGAAAAAACGATTGTTAGAAATTTTTAAAATTGTCGGTGGTGCGATTGTTGGCGCTGCCTTGGCTATTGGTGTTGTTTGGTTTTTTTAAAGGTGCTTTTTGGTTTGATTGAAAATTCATCAACCAATCCGCAAAAACCGCTTTGCTGTTTTGCTATTAACGCAAATGCGATATCGTTTTTCCAATAGCTTGTGCTAATGGGAACGATATCGCATTTTGTTAATTTATTCTATTTTGTCGCATTTGCTTTGCTTTAATTTTCAATTCTCAATTTATTTGAGGTGTTTCGCTTGCCCAGACAAGCGACTAAAGGCTCTGCCTTAAGAATCCGCAATTTTTCGTGAAAAATTAAGTAAAGCTTTGCTTGCTTTTCTATTTACTATTTCACTTATGCATCAAGCTCATCAAGCATCTTATCAACCATAACAAGCATACGAGGTAAATGGAAAGGCCCTTTAAAAGTGCTACCCTTACAAGCAGGACGAGTAGGCTCGCCATCACGTCTAAGATAGCCGTACCACTCACCATTAGCTTCATCTGTGAAGTATTTTTCAACATAAGCCATAGCTTTTTCAAACCACTCGAGATAATATTCATTCTTAGTATCACGATAAGCCATAAGTGAAGCAATGATAGTTTCATTATGAGGCCACCAAAGTTTCATGTCATGCTCATAAGATTCTGGAGGATTGCCAAGGCAATCGATAAAGTATAATAAGCCGCCCATTTCTTTATCCCAGCCAGCTTCAATCGCAAGCTTAAACACTTGCTCCGCTTTTTTGTACATCTCGCCATCACCAATTCGATTTGCATATTCCATCACAAACCAGCTGCACTCGATGTCATGTCCAGGGTTCACAACACGTCCTTCAGTAACACCGCCCATGAACTCGCCATTATTGCCAACAAATTCAAGTGTGCAACCAAGTTCAGGTTTAAAGTGATAATTAAAGATTGCGTCAACACATTCTTTAGAATATTTGTTGTACATCTCAGTGTTTTCAGGGTCAACTCTTTGCATAACAGATGTGATATTAAGGAAAATCATTGGACTTCCCAAGCCACGTCCGCTTCTTGTTTCGCTGATTGTTTTTGAGCCAAGACCTGTTGGGTCAGTCATGCCATTATTGAGGTTATAAACCAACTCATAAGCCTTTTTAGCTCTTTCGAGGTAAACTTTTTCACCAGTTACACCATAATATTCAGCATTTGCGATGCAATAAAAACCCTCTGAGAAACAGTATCTACGTTGACGAAGAGGTTTTCCGTCTGCTGTCACTGTGAAATACATTCTATCGCCGCATTCACGGTTAATACAGTGATTTTCCATGAAGTCAAGGCATGATTTACTTGCACTTAACCACTCCTCTTTCACTCCATAGACCTTACAAAGATATGCAAAAGTCCATGCGCATCTGCCTTGCATCCATACGCTTTTATCTGTTGAATATATTTTTCCTTGCTCGTTTAAGCAAGTGTACACACCACCATTTTTATGGTCTATGCCGTTTTCTAGCCAAAACTTTATGCATGCATCTAGTTCTTTTTTTACAAAGCTTTTGTATTTCAAGATTGCTTCTTTTTTCATTGTTTTGTTTATCCTTTTCTTTGATATTTTGTTGGTTTTTAACATATGTTATTCTATGCGTAACTTAGCTCTTATCCTTTTATAATCCGCTAAAACTGTCAGCTGTCGCTGTCAGTTTTGCTGCCTTGGTGGAATTGAGCCGTAAAAACCGCTTCGCTGTTTTACTACTAACGCAAATGCGATATTGTTTTCTTTTAGATTGCTCTTTTAGGAACTATATCGCATTTAGTTAGTTTATTTTATTTTTGGGTCGCATTTGCTTTGCTTTAATTTTCAATTTATTTGGGGTGTTTCGCTCGTTGCTACAAGCGACTTAAGGCTCTGCCTTAAGAATCCGCAATTTTTCGTGAAAAAATTGAGTAAAGCTTGCTTGCTTTATTTTCTTTTTAGTTTCTTCTTTTCTCTTTTATTTTTTTCTTTCTCTTTTCTTTTTTTATGCTATATATTTTGCTTTTGCAGCATCGATCATATCTTTAACCTTTGCAGCCAAAACCTTACCATCATCAGTAATCTCCTTAAGCGGAGCACGTACGCCACCACAATCAACACCTTGAAGTCTCAAAATCTCCTTAGCAGCCGCATACATATTACAACCACAAGAACACATAGCATAAATCACATCATTAATTGCACATTGTATCTCACAAGCCTTAGCATTTTCGCCATTTGATAAAAGCTCATCAGCTTTCAAGAAAAGCTCTGGCATAACTGCATAAGTACCGCCAATTCCGCCATCAGCACCGATAAGACGACCGCTGATAAATTGCTCATCTGGACCATTAAAAACAACAAAGTCTTCAGTTTTTGTCATCTTAAACATTTGAATGTCTTGAACAGGCATTGATGAGTTTTTAACGCCTACAACCATAGGGTTTTCGAGCATAGTTTTCAAAAGAGGAATGCTCAAGCTAACGCCAGCGAGTTGAGGGATATTATAGATAATGAAATCTGTGTTAGGAGCGGCAGATGAGATGTCGTTCCAGTATTTAGCGATTGATTCATCTGGAAGTTTGAAATAAATTGGAGGAATTGAAGCGATAGCGTCAACACCGAGGCTTTCAGCGTGAGCAGCTAATTCCATTGAGTCTTTAGTGTTATTGCACGCAACGTGGGCAATGATTGTGAGTCTGCCAGCAGCAGCTTTAACAACAGTTTCGAGCACTTGTTTTCTTTCGCTCACACCTTGATAAATGCATTCGCCTGATGAACCGCAAACATAAAGACCTTTAACGCCTTTTTTTGCAAGGTAGTCAACTAAATCTGCTGTTCTTTCGTCACTTACGTTTCCTTCGTTGTCGTAGCAAGCGTAAAACGCTGGGATAACACCTTTGTATTTGTTTAAATCTCTCATTTTGATAGCTCCTTAAAATTAAAATCTAAAGGCATAAAACTTCATGCCATTAATAAGGTTATTGTATCACATAATTTTTAATTTGTCTATAAATTTTTTGGCTTTTTTCTTTTTCGTACATCGCTCACTTCGTTCGCTAAAAGCAAACCCCAAAGAAACGAAAGAAAAAAAGAAAAAGAAAAAAGCAAGCAAAGCTTTACTCAATTTTTCACGAAAAATTGCGGATTCTTAAGGCAGAGCCTTAAGGCGCTCGCCGCAGCGAGCGAAACACCCCAAGTAAATTGAGAATTGAGAATTGAGAATTGAGAATTAAAGCAAAGCAAATGCGATTCAAAAAAATAGAACAAATTAACTAAATGCGGTGTCGTTACCTAAACAGCAATGTAAAAGGAAAACGATATCGCATTTGCGTTAGCAGTAAAAGAGCGATAGCGATTTTTACGGATTGATTTAGCGAATTAATTGAAAACACGTAGGGAATGACCCCTGTGTCATTCCGATGTTGGGTTTCGTGATTTCACGAAACAAAAACCACCATATTTAAGAAAAAATGAATAAACCCCAACTTCGGCACGACACAGGGGTCGTGCCCTACAATTTTCAGAAAACATTTTTTGCACCCTCTACGTGGCGAGTGGTAATTTTTTCTTAAATTGCTTACCATGTCCCTACAATAGAAAAATCGTAGGGGCGACCTTTGGTCGCCAGAAAATCACATCAAACCTACTGGCGACCAAAGGTCGCCCCTACACTGTAAATCTCACACAAAACAAAAACACCCCAGCCGTTAGACTGAGGTGTGATTTTAAATAAGTTAAACTTAACCAAACATTGCAAGCAAGAAACCTGCTGCAACTGCTGAACCGATAACACCAGCCACGTTTGGACCCATTGCGTGCATGAGAAGGAAGTTAGTAGGATTGTACTTTCTGCCCTCTGTTTGTGCAACACGAGCTGCCATTGGTACTGCTGAAACGCCAGCTGCACCGATGAGTGGATTGATTTTACCGCCAGTGATGTAGTATAATGCTTTACCGATAAGAAGTCCGCCAGCTGTTGAGAATGCGAATGCTGTAAGACCTAAAACGATAATCATTAATGTTTGGATTTGAAGGAAAGTTGTACCAACTGCTGTTGCGCCGACTGTAATACCTAAAAGGATTGTTACCATGTTTGTCATTGCATTTTGTGCAGTGTCACTAAGACGTTCAACAACGCCACTTTCTTTAAATAAGTTACCTAACATGAGCATTCCTAAAAGAGGAAGTACGTCTGGAAGAATGAAACCACAAATTACAAGAACAACAACTGGGAAAACGATTTTCTCAGTTTTACTAACTGTTCTAAGTTGTTTCATTTCAACTTTACGCTCTTTTTCTGTTGTGAGGAGCTTCATGATTGGTGGTTGAATGAATGGAATGAGCGCCATGTAAGAATATGCTGCCACGGCAATTGGCGCAAGCAGGTCTGCCGCAAGCTGACTGGCTAGGAAGATGGCCGTTGGCCCATCTGCACCGCCGATGATTGCAATTGATGCCGCTTCTTGAGGTGTGAAACCTAAGAGGATAGCAATGATGAATGCAACATAGATACCAAGTTGAGCTGCTGCACCTAAGATAAGGCTAATTGGGTTTGAAAGAAGTGGACCGAAGTCTGTCATAGCACCAACGCCCATGAAAATTAAGCATGGGAAGATACTACTCTTAACACCCGCATAAATTAGTCTTAAAACACCAGTGTCGTACCAGTGAGCACCGTCAACGATGTTTGTGTAATCCATGATACCAGTAGGGTCATCCATAAGGGTTGAACCTGGAATGTTTACTAATAAGATACCGAAAGCTATAGGAATTAAAAGAAGAGGTTCGCACTTTTTCCAGATTGCAAAATAAAGCAAGATGAATGAAACAACAATCATCACTAAGTTTTGCCATTGGAATGTGCCGTCAGCCATAAGAGCTGCAAAACCTGATGATTCCCACAAACTAACAAGGACTTCTTTAATCATATCCATAGAGAAATCTCCTTTACATTTTTAACTTTGTGAAAATCAAATAACAACTAAGATGTCATCTGTGTTTACTAATGAACCTTTTTGAACAAGGATTTGTTTAACTGTGCCATCTGCTGAAGCAACAATGTCATTTTCCATTTTCATTGCTTCAAGAACAACAAGAACGTCACCAGCTTTAACTGCTGCGCCAACGCTTGTTTTAACAGCAAGAATTGTGCCTGGCATTGGTGAAGGAATTTGTGTGCCTGCTTGAGCTACTGCAGCTGCTGGAGCTGCTGCAACTGGAGCTGCTGCTGGTGCTGCTGCCACTGGAGCTGCCGCAACTGGAGCTACAACTTCTGTAACACCAAGAATAACTGCGTCACTTTCAGTAACATCAACTTCGTAATTTTTACCATTTAATGTAACAACATATTTCATTTAGTTTTCGTCCTCCATTAATTTGATTGAGTGGAAACAGAGTTTGTTGAGTGGAATTCCGCTCATGTTGCTCACAATTGCCATAATCATAGCCGCTGTTTGCTCATCTGTTTTAATTAAAGTGAGTTCACCTTGTGACTCAGTTTCTGGAAGTGGTTCGCCTTCTGGCTGTGCCACTGCTACTGCTGCTGGAGCAGCCACTGTTTCAACTTCTTCGCCTTTACCTTTTGCTTCAATAGTTCTAATAACTTTTGAAAGAAGTAAGATAAGACAAGCGATTGTTGCAAGAATTGTTACAACAGTCAAAATTCCGATAGCCGCAGTTAAAAGAGTGTCTACGATTGGATATTTAATCGTGTAATCAGCTTCCCAAATCATTTATAACAACTCCTTTATATTTTTTTAATTGTGTATTTAAGAGTTTTTTCTTCTTTTGCGATTCTCTTTTCAAAGAAAGCTTCAGCTTGAGCTGGGAAAGCAACCCATGAAAGTACGTCTTCGTCGCTTCTTGCTAAATCGCCGATTTCAGCCTTAGCTTTTTCAAAACCTGGCTCTAATGAATCAGCATAACGTCCTGTGATTGGTTTTTCACCTTTAAGGATATTTGCTGCAAGATCTGCATCAATTTCACCAGGAGCTTGACCATATTCACCACGAACATAAGCTTGAATTTCTTTTGATACGTTTTTGTATCTTTCGCCAACGAGAACGTTTGTTGCAGCTTGAACACCAACCATTTGACTCATTGGAGTAACAAGTGGAGGATAACCGAGGTCTTTACGAACCTTTGGCACTTCTGCAAGAGTTTCTTCAAATTTATCGAGTTTGCCTGCTGCTGTAAGTTGAGCAACGAGGTTTGAAAGCATACCGCCTGGAACTTGGTAAACAAGTGCATCAGTGTCAGTTGCTAAAACGATTGGATTTAAAAGACCAGTGTCAAGAGCTTTTGCACGAATTGGTTTAAAGAAATCATTGATGTCTTTAAGAATATCCATGTCAACGCCTGTTTTATAGCCTTGTTGTTCAAAAGAATAAACCATTGTTTCAGTTGGAACTTGAGAAGTACCGCCTGAAAGGCAAGAGATTGCTGTGTCAATTACGTCTGCGCCAGCTTCAACAGCTTTTTGAAGAGTAAGTGAGCCAAGACCAGTTGTAGCATGAGTATGTACGATAACTGGAAGTTTAACAGCGCCTTTGATAGCTTTAACTAATTCATAAGCTTCTTGTGGACCCATGATGCCAGCCATGTCTTTGATACAAATTGAAAGCACGCCCATTTTTTCAAGGTCTTTTGCAAGTTCAATGTAGTTTTCAAGTTGGTGGATAGGGCTCTTTGTGTAACAGATTGTACCTGATGGATGAGCACCACATTTGAGTGTTTCATCAACAGCTACTTCAATGTTTCTGAAATCGTTGAGAGCATCGAAGATACGAATGATATCGATACCATTTTCAACTGATTTTCTTACGAATGCACGAACAATATCATCAGGATAATGCTTATAACCTAAGATATTTTGTCCACGAAGGAGCATTTGGAGTTTTGAGTTTGGACAAGCTTTACGGATTTTTCTAAGTCTTTCCCATGGATCTTCATTTAAATAACGAAGACATGAGTCGAAAGTAGCGCCGCCCCAACATTCAAGTGAGTAAAAGCCTGCTTTGTCGAGAGTTTCAAGAATTGGTTCGAAATCTTCGAATGGCATTCTTGTTGCGATCAATGACTGATTCGCATCACGTAAAACGGTTTCTGTAAATTGTACTTTTTGCATTTCTTCACCTCATAAAATTATTTTTATTATTCGAAGCTAGACTACAAACTAAAATAGTTTGCGTCGTGCGAATGATTATAAGCGAAACTGTTTGTAGCAGTAACTACAAGCTTCAATTATAAAAGCATTACCTATAATAATACGGATTTTTTATTAACATTTCAACAGTTTTAAGGTAATTTTTAAATCTTTAGAGCTTTGTTTAATTTTAAGGTTGAATTTAGGTTTTTTTTGTGTAAAGTTGTTAGTTGGATTTAACATTTTATTGCTTTTAGCTTTCGAAACTTGCAATATAGTTGTTTTTTATCGAATTTTGTTATACAGGTGTGGTGAAATGCATATTGTTTTTTCAATTCATATATAATGAAAAATAAAAACTTGAAGAACTTCATAAGGATTTGTGTATTTACTTGTAATATAATATATTGTAATGTATAATGTACATATGAAAAACGAAAGAGGGATAACAATGTATAAAAACAAAGGAAAAGATGGCAGCTTAAATATAAGCGGTAAAAAAATCCAAGAATTAAGATGTCAAATGTCCCCTTATGTTTCACAGAAAAAACTAGCTGATAAACTTCAATTGCTAGGCTTAGACATAGACAAAAATGCAATTCAAAAAATAGAAGCTGGAACAAGATTCATAACAGATATAGAACTAATATATTTCGCCAAACTTTTCAATATAACAACAGATGAATTATTAAATATTCAAAGCCGTGATTAATTTCACGGCTTTTACTTTTGTCTAACAACTATCATGGCACTATCGTCTAATGCCAAAGTCAAATGTCTTTTACTTGAATTTCACCAATTCATAATATATAATAAAGATATAAAGAAGATGCAAAAAGGCATAGAAGAAGAAAATATATGAAAAATATAAGGAGAGTTTTTTATGAGAGTTATTAAAGTAGAAAAAACAGCTTCGAGAGGTTTGGTTGTGGCTAAGGCATATAAATACACTGTGCCAGATCTTAACCCTGAAACAAACATTGTGTTTGAAGTTGAACATGAAAACGAAATTGCAAAGTTTGAGCAAGCAAAATCAGTTGTTAAACAAGAGCTTGAAAATTTGAGCGTACAAAACGCAGTGTTTGCAGCTCATCTTGAAATCGCAGATGATTTCACACTTCAAGAGGGCATCGTTTCAAAAATCAAATCGCAAAACAAAAACGCACAAATGGCAGTGTATGAAACAATCGAAGAAATTTCAGCAATGTTTAGCGGCATTGATGACCCATATATGCAAGAAAGAGCGGCTGATATCAAAGACGTTGGCAAACGATTCATGGCAACGCTCAAAGATGTCACACTTCCAGACTTAGGCAGTCTTGACAAAGAAGTTATCGTGGTGGCAAATGATTTATACCCATCAGACACAGTTAAGATTGATACTAAATTCGTTAAAGGCATCATCACTCAAGAAGGCGGAGTAACAAGCCATGTTTTCATTATTGCTAAGAGTTTAGATATTCCAATTTTGGTTGGTGTTGGTGAAATTCTTGATCAACTCGATTGTGATGAACTCGTTTGCATGGACGCACAACTCGGTGAAATCGTTATAAACCCTGATGAGGGTGTTGTTGATTTTTATAAAGGTGAAATCAAAAAGTTTAACGAAAATAAAGAAAAACTCACCGCACTCAGATCGCAAAAAATCACAGCAAAAGACGGCAGAAAAATCACCCTTTGCGCAAACGTTGGCTCACTTAAAGACATCGAAAACGCTTTGCCAATGGCAATTGACGGAGTCGGACTTTTCCGCAGTGAGTTTTTATACATGGAAAACTCCCACTTCCCAACAGAAGAAGAGCAATTCGAAGTTTATAAAAGAGCGGCTCAACTTTGCCCAGAGGAACTCACAATTCGTACGCTTGACATCGGTGGAGATAAAGAGCTCAGCTATTTTGAATTTGAAAAAGAAGAAAACCCATTTTTAGGCTGGCGAGCAGTTCGCATTTGCCTTGAAATGAAAGATATGTTTAAAGAGCAGCTTAGAGCAATCTTAAGAGCAAGCATTTATGGCAATGTTAGAGTTATGATTCCAATGCTTATTTCAATTGAAGAGTTAGAAGAAGTGAAAGTTATCTTTGAACAGTGCAAAAAAGAACTTGACGAAAAAGGTATTGAGTATAACAAACAAATCAAACTTGGCATGATGATAGAAACCCCATCGAGCGTGCTTTTGGCTGACGAGTTCGCAAAAATCGCAGACTTTTTCAGCATCGGCACAAACGATTTAACACAATACTTACTCGCTGTTGATCGTGGCAACAAAAAAGTTGCTGATAAATATAGTTACTTCCACAAGGCAGTAACAAGCGCAATCAAAACAGTTATCGACGCAGGTCACCGCCACGGAATCAAAGTTGGAATGTGCGGCGAAATGGCTGGCGACACAAAAGCAAGCGAAATGCTTTTGGATATGGGTCTTGATGAGTTTAGTATGTCTGCATCTAGTGTGGATTATGTTAGAGAAGAATTAATCGAAAAAACGAAATAGATTAAGATATAACTTGCTTTCATCGTAAGAAGCTTAAGGTTTTTGATGATTATGTAGGGCACGACCCCTGTGTCGTGCCGAAGTTGGGATTTTGCCAATTTTCCTTGAAATTTGTGGTTTTTGTTTCGTGAAATCACGAAACCGAACATCGGAACGACACAGGGGTCGTTCCCTACAATTTCCCCAACCATAAAAAATAAACAAATTTAAATCCAGCGGTCGTACCTTTTTGGCGAAGCCAAAAATTGTACCACCAAACAAAATCAAAATAAATAAAAATAAAAAACATAAAGGAGTTACATCATGAAAGAAAAAGTACAAAAATTTGGGCGATTTTTAAGCGGCATGGTTATGCCAAACATTGGAGCGTTCATCGCTTGGGGGCTCATCACCGCATTGTTTTTAGACACTGGCTGGATACCTAACGAAACCTTTGCAACCTTAATTTCACCAATGTCAACCTATTTGCTTCCACTTCTCATCGCATACACAGCTGGCAACATGGTTCACGGTCAGCGTGGTGGTGTTATCGGTGCAATCGCAACAATGGGCGTTATCTTAGGCTCGCCAGATGTGCCAATGTTCATGGGCGCAATGATCATGGGTCCAATCTCTGCTTGGATACTCAAACAATTTGATAAACACTTAGGCAGCAAAACAAAGGCTGGCTTTGAGATGTTAGTTAACAACTTTTCAATCGGCATCATCGGTTTTGCTTTAGTGCTCACATCAATGATCGTGGTTTCTCCACTCGTTTCAATGCTCAATGAAGTTTTGGCGGCTTGCGTTTCATTTTTCGTTGAATATGGCTTAATGCCACTTACAAGCATTTTCATTGAACCTGCTAAAATTTTATTCTTGAATAATGCAATAAATCATGGTATACTATCACCAATGGGTATGGAAGCAGTTGAAGAGTTTGGCAAGTCTATCTTATTCTTATTAGAAGCAAACCCAGGCCCTGGACTTGGCGTACTTCTTGCATATTGCATCTTCGGTAAAGGTACAGCAAAATCAACAGCACCTGGCGCAGTTATCATTCACTTCTTCGGTGGCATTCAAGAAATCTATTTCCCTTATGTGTTAATGAATCCTTTCCTCTTAATCTCAACCATCTTAGGTGGAGCAAGTGGTATCTTCGTTTTCTCAATGTTTGATGTAGGTTTAACAGCACCAGCGTCACCAGGCAGCATAATTGCAATCTTAATGATGGCAGAGAAAAACTCTTACCTTGGAATTATCTTAGGTGTTGCAGTTTCGGCTCTCGTTTCATTCTTAGTGTCTGTACCACTTCTCAAGTTCATGAACAAAGGCGGCAGCTCATTAGAAGAAGCTAAAGCTAAAAAAGACAAGATGAAAAATCAATCAAAAGGTCTTGGCGGTACTACTGACGAAGCCCCAATTGCTAAAGCTATGAGCGTTACTGCTCCAATAGGCAAAATCAGCAAAATCGCATTTGCGTGTGATGCTGGCATGGGTTCAAGCGCAATGGGTGCAACAGTACTCAGAAAAAAACTCCAAACCGCAGGCATTGAGGGCATTGAAGTTATTCACACCTCTGTGTCAACAATTCCTAGCGATGTGCAAATTGTGGTGACACACGAAAATCTCAAAGAGCGTGCAAGCTCGAGCAATCCAAGCGCAAGACAAGTGTTAATCACAAACTTCATGAATGCACCACAATATGATGAACTTATCGAAAGCCTAAAATAAAACAAAGGCGGAATGAATAATGAACTCGACTCCACGAATAAAGTTGATTTGCAAATGTTTACTTGAAGAAACTGACGCTATTTCAGTTGTGAAATTGGCACAGTGCATCGGCGTGAGCAAAAGAACAGTTCAAAGGGAGCTTGAATATGTGCCAAAAGTTTTGAAGAGGTACAATTTGAGCTTCGCATCAAAAACTGGAGTCGGTGTTTGGATTGAGGGCAGCGAAGAAGACAGGCAAATTCTCTTGCAAGAAGTTTTGCAAGACGATGCACCAGATGTCAGCGATAGAGAGTACCGCAGAAAAAGCCTGACTTTAGAGCTGCTCAAAGAAAAAGGACTCAAAAAACTGTTTTGGTATAGCAGCAAATTCCAAGTGAGCGAAGCCACAATCAGTGCCGATTTAGACGTTTTGGAAAAATGGTTTAATAAATATGATCTCACAATTTCACGCAAACCAGGCAGCGGAATTTGTGTTGAGGGCATTGAGAAAAACTATCGCAAAGCAATCAGCGCTTTTATTTCTCAAAACATAGATGCAAAAGTGATGAGCGATGCTTATGACGTACAGCTCAAAGAGCTTAAGGTTTATAACCAGTTCAAAAACGCTGGAATAACTCAAATGCTCGGTGAAGACGTGCTCAAACGAGTGGTTAACGCTTTAAATGGCATGGAGGATAATCACCACATAACTTCACTCACTGAAAGCTCATATATCGCCTTAATCATGCACATCAGCATCGCAGTCAACAGAATTTTATGCAATGAAACCATCAAAACCAAAGAAAAATGGGTGGAGCAATTCAACAGCGATGAAGATTACACCCTAGCTCAAAAAATAGCGTTTGAGTTAGAAGAAGAATTCGAAATAACAATTCCAGAAATTGAAATTTCATATATTTGCCTGCACATCAAAGCCTCAAAACACGACAAGATAGATCAAGCAGTCACAAAAAACCTTGATATGCAAGGCAGAAAACTGCAATCACTTGTTAACGACATGATTTATGCTTTTGATAGTGAAAAGGCGTACGAGCTAAAGCAAGACGACGAGTTTTTGCAAGGTCTGTTAGCACACTTGCAACCAACAATCGTAAGGCTTGCATATAACATGAAAATCCACAACCCAATCTTAGAGCAAATCAAAGTGCAATATCCAGATATGTATAACAGATGTGAAAAAGTTGCTTTTGTGATGAGCGAGCGTTTAGGCTTAGCTGTACCACCAGAAGAAATCGGCTTTATCACTGTGCATTTTGGTGCGGCAGTTGTTAGGCTCGAAGAGAAAAAGCAGCGGCGCAGAGTGGTTAACATTGCCGTTATTTGCTCAAGTGGAATCGGAGTGTCAAGGCTGATGAGTACGAAACTCAAGAAGATTTTCAAAGACAGAATCTCACTCACCGCCCTTGCAAAACGAGAATTAGACGAAGAAGTCTTAGCAAAAAACGACTTCCTAATTTCAAGCATACCACTTCAAAGCGAAAAAATTCAAGTGCTAGAAGTCAACCCACTTTTAAGCGATACAGACATCGAAAGCATAAGACAAGCAATAAGAAACTACGAAAAAGCACCAATAAAATCGTTAATTAAAGACAAGGTCAACGCAGACTTAGAATCAATGCAAATTTTGGCAACAAACATCAAAAACTTAATGCTAGATTTCAAACTAACAAAGCTAGATTCAAAACTAAGCCTAGATGAAATCTTAGATCAAACAGCTCAAATCATCGCAGACGAAGAAACAAGTAAAAAGCAAATAAAGCACGATATATTACAGCGTGAAAAAATGTCAACTCAAATTTTCGCAGAATTTGGTTTCGCCCTCTTGCACGCAAGAACAAGCGGAGTCACCCAGCCATATTTAGGTGTGTTTTTAACCGAAAACTTAGGCAGCTTCAAACATGAAAGCATGAAACAAATCAAAGTGGTTTTCATGATGCTGATTCCAAAAGATGAAAACATGAAACTAAACAGCGAAATGTTAGGCTCAATCAGCACAAGCTTGGTTGAAGATGAAACTTTGCTAGACTTGATTTTAGCTGACGACGAAGCTCAGGTTAAATCTAAATTTACAAGAGTGCTAAAAAACTTCTTTTTGCGGTATTTGACTAAACTTGATGGTTAAACTAAATGAAAAATAACCACTGCAGTGTGCGAAAAACACATTTGCAGTGGTTTGTTTTATGTTAGATTAGATAAATCTTCTTCGTTTAAATAAGCGGTAAATAATAGCCGAGAAGTACAACAACTCACAAAAAAACGTTCTACTATTGACAATAGCAACATAACTATGGTAATATATTCATGCACTAGATATATTTACATAGTGAAATAACATTAAAAAAAGAGGAATTTATTATGACAAAGAAAATTTTATCGCTCGCTTTAGTAGTTGTTATGTTGTTTTCATTCGTTGTGACAGCTTTTGCTATCAGCGAAGACACAGTTCAAAGCACATCAATAATCGCTGCAAAGGCAGCTTTCTTGCTCGAAGGCGCAACAAGCGAACAAGCAGACACTTCAAAGGTTACCTTATGCTATCTTAAAGATGGTGATTGGACAATAACAATACGTTGTGACGGCGGTTATTATTACGACTGCACAGCAAGCGAAACATTCGGCATTCCATCAAATATTGATTGTGCTCAAGAAAACGTTGTTCTTGCGTTTTTCAACAAACTTGTTGAATACGGATTAAACTTCGTTTATGGACTTATTTATTAAGAGTTAACCAAACAAATTAAATAACTATCAAAAGAGCTACCCGTCTGGGTGGCTCTTTTCGCTTTTAAAATACTCGTAGGGACATGGCTTGCCATGTCCGAAAGTTAGCACCAACCCAGCATCGGACAAAGAGATTATTGAGGTCGCCCCCAATGCAAGCAACTTAAGGGTTTTAATTTAATAAAATTTAATTTTTAGTTTTGCTATATATGTTGAGAAACATATTTGAAACCGTATGGGAGGGGTTCTACTCCTCCTTGTTTTCCATTTTTGCAATTTCATTGATTATGTAATTGTTTGGGTTTTGTGTTAATCGCTTTTGCGTTTGCGTGTTGGTTGAATTTTCTGCCGTTCTTGCGTTTGTTGTTTTGGGTAATTTTCCGTTTTATATTTATGTTTTGTTGATGCGGTTAGTGCAGTTTCTGCTGCCGCAGGGGCGTTACGTTTTTTTGCTTGCCCAAAAAAAGTAACCAAAAAAA
>JAWXUR010000145.1:0-3269 GCA_044426265.1 Clostridia bacterium | reverse complement strand
GTTTTTAGCTGTTTTTTCACTTGTTTTTATTTTTTCTCAGTTTAAATTCCTCATTTTCCCAAAGTAAATTCTAGGTTCTTCCTACTGTGGAATTTACTTTGGGAATTAACGAGCCAAAAACAAAAAATAAGTTTATTTTGGTAATTAACCATAGTTTAACACGCCTATAATATATTGACATTACAACAAATAAGGAGGTAACCAAATAATGGTTAAGAAAAAATCTAAAAGCAAAAAATATTTAATCGTGGTGCTCGTGGTTCTAATTGTAGCAGGCTTAGGCGGTGCAAGAATGATGAGCATGAAAAATGCAACTACTTATCTAAGCGCAACAGTTGAAACTGGCGATGTTCAAACTTATTACACTTTCTCTGGCAGCGTGGCAAGTGAAAGCTCACAAACAGTTATGGCAGACACAGTGATGCAAATTGAAACAATTGAGTTTGACGAGGGCGATAAAGTCGAGTCAGGTGATGTGCTCTTCACAACAACCGCAGGCGCTGAAATCATTGCTGGAATTGACGGCACAATCGATGAAATTTACGTTGATGTGGACGATCAAATTATCAGCGGCACAAGTCTTTGCCAAATCATCGACTTTGAAAATTTACAGCTCGAAGTTAAAATTGACGAGTACGCCCTTTCATGCATAAGCGAGGGAGATGAAACCTTGGTTTATATCGGCGCAATTGATAAAGATATCGATGCGAGCGTACAAGAAATTTCTAACACCGCACAAAGTGCAAATGGTGTTGCATATTTCACAGCAATTTTAGAACTTGAATATGACGAAGATATTAAAGTGGGCATGAGCGCAGAAACAAAACTCTTAAACTCTCAAGCTCTTGACGCATTACTTCTTGACATGGACGCAGTTGACTTTGACGATGACGATAACGCTTTTGTTTACCTTTTAAATGACGAGGGTGAATATGAAGAAACCATCATCGAAACTGGTGTGACAGATGGCGTTGTTGTGGAAGTTATCAGCGGACTTGACGAAGATCAAGAAGTTTATTATATCGAAGAAAGTTCGTCGTCAAGCTCACCTTTTGACATGATGTCACAAATGAGAGGCTAATGGTGAAGATATGAGTAGTATTTTAACCATGAAAAATATCAATAAAACATATAACTTAGGGCAAGAAGAATTGTTGGCGCTTGATGATGTTAACTTAGAAGTGAAAAGCGGTGAGTTTATTTCTGTCTTAGGTCCATCAGGTTCAGGCAAGTCAACTCTTATGAATATAATCGGCTGTTTAGACACTCCAACTTCTGGTTTATACGAATTAAACGCAAAAGTTGTTGGTGATTTTGATGAAGTGGAGCTTTCTCATCTTAGAAATAAAGAGGTCGGCTTCGTGTTTCAACAATTTCAGCTTTTGCCTAAACTTTCAGCATTAGATAACGTTGAACTTCCATTGGTTTATTCAAACGTAGCGGAAAAATCACGCAAAAAATTGGCAGTTGAAATGCTTGAAAAAGTTGGTCTTGGCGATAAAATCAAAAACAGACCTCACCAACTTTCTGGCGGTCAACAACAGCGTGTGGCAATAGCTAGAGCCTTGGTGACAAATCCAACGATCATCTTAGCAGATGAGCCAACTGGTGCGTTAGATCAAAAAACTGGCGCTCAAATAATGGAGATTTTTAAGGCACTTCACGCAGAGGGCAAAACGATTATAATGATCACCCATGATGAAAAAATCGCTAAATATGGCAGCCGAATTGTGAAGATTCTTGATGGAAAATTAACACAAGAGGAGGGCGAAAGCGATGTTTAAAGAAAGCATAAAAATGTCGTGGAAAAACATTGTGCAAAACAAAATGCGCTCCTTTTTAACAGTGCTTGGAATCTTAATCGGTGTTATGGCAATCATTGCACTAACTTCAATCGTGCAAGCGGTAACAGATAGCATCACAAGTGACGTAACTAGCCTTGGTGGCGATCAAATCACTGTGCAAGTTCCAGGTAGCATATATAAGCAAGGTATCACGCAAAATGAGTTAAATCAAATTGAAGCACTCGATAATATCGCAGGTGTTTCACCATCAATTAGTTCAACAACAAGCATAGTTTATAACAATCAAGTTGTGGAAAATGTGAGCGTACAAGGGCAAAACACTGTTTATTTTGAAATGAGCGATGACGTTGTGTCTTACGGTCGAGAGATCAACATTTTAGATGAAGAATATGAAACTCAGGTGTGCTTAATCAGCCAAAACTTAGTTGATGAGCTGTTTTATGGAGCAAATCCTATTGATGAAACCATCACAATCAACGGCATTAGACATACAATTATCGGCGTGTTAACTGATTCAGATGACGAGTTTTCAGCATCAAGCACAGATTCAACAGTGATAATTCCATACACCACAGCAATGTCGCTTTTAGGCAATGGCTACATCACTTCGTTTAACGCATATGTTGAAGATGAAACCCTAAGCACTGAAACAGCTGAGGCAATTTCACTTGAGCTTGATTCGATTTTCGGCAACGTTGAAAACGCTTATTTTGTGATAAATATGCAAGATATTCTCGATATTGTTGACACAATGACCAGCACAATGGGAATGTTATTAGCTGGAATAGCTGCGATTTCGTTGGTCGTTGGCGGCATTGGCATCATGAACATGATGCTCGTGACAGTGACTGAGCGCAAAAAAGAAATAGGGCTAAGAAAAGCACTCGGAGCAACTCCAAGAACAATTCAACTACAATTTGTGCTAGAAGCCTTGTTCTTATCCATTTTTGGTGGTATACTAGGATTAATATGTGGCGTTGCGGTGTCGCTTCTTGCGTGCAGCATAATCGGTGTCGATTTCACCCTTGCGCTATATTATATCCCATTAGCCATAGCATTTTCAGCCATAATCGGTTTGGTTTTTGGCTACACACCAGCAAAAAAAGCCAGCGAATTAAATCCAATAGACGCATTAAAAGGCATTTAAAACGTTTTTTCGGCAGTACAATTTTTGGCGGTTTACCGCCAAAAATGCTGTAACCCAAGTTGTACTTTTTATAATATATGAAAAACGTAGGGTCGATTCCAATGCAAGTAGCTTAATGAAAAATCATGTAAAATTTTACTCAATTTTTTAAAAAATTGCGGTTTCTTAAGGCAGAGCCTTAAGTCGTTCGCCGCAGCGAACGAAACACTCCATCGTCAAAAAAATCAGGAGGATAGTCAAAAAAACTGTCCCTCGGACAGCTTTTTTGACGTAAGGAACCCTATTAAGGGGTTCCTTGATTTTGCCAAAGGCAAAAC
>JAWXUR010000003.1:0-65531 GCA_044426265.1 Clostridia bacterium | reverse complement strand
TTTGCGTAAGAAACCCTCGGCGGGGGTTTCTTGATTTTGCCAAAGGCAAAACAAAGCAATTTAGCCATCACGAAAAAACTATAAATAAACGCTTAAGTTGCTTGTATTGGGGTCGACCCTATGTGGTCGACCGATGTTGCCGTTATTGCCAATTTATTGAAAATGAGGTTGTTTTCTGCATTCGTTTTCATTTAATACGTTGTTTTTTGTTTCGTGAGGCACGAAACACCAGCAACGGTCGACCACACAGGGTCGACCCTACGAGATCAAAAAATGATTTTTAATTAAAAACAACGTTAATCAACACGCAATGGTTCTACCCTTGCCATGTTCGGTTTCGTGTTTACACGAAACAAAAACCACCGCATTAATTGACCACGCATTTTTCGGCAGAGCCGAAAAATTGTACTACAAAAAAATAAAACCAAAAATAAAAAATAAAAACCTAAGGAGAAACATTATGAAAAACTTAATCGCTAAAGACTTACTTAAAATCAAGGCTGTATTCTTCCGCCCAGAAGATCCATTCACATGGGCAAGCGGAATCAAAAGCCCAATTTATTGTGACAATCGTTTAACTCTTTCTGACCCAGCTGTTAGAAACGATGTTGAAACTGGCCTTGCTAAAAACGTGCTTAAATACTTCCCAGAATGTGAAGTTCTCATGGGTACATCAACCGCTGGCATCGCTCATGCTGGTATCGTTGGTCACATCTTAGGTATGCCTATGGGCTATGTTCGCTCTGGTGCTAAAGATCATGGACGTGGTAACCAAATCGAGGGCAAACTCGAAAAAGGCGCTAAAGTTGTTGTTGTTGAAGACCTCATTTCAACTGGCGGCAGTGTTATCGAAGTTGTTGACGTTCTTCGTGAATATGGCGCTGAAGTTCTCGGCGTTGTTAGCATTTACACTTATGGTATGCAAAAAGGTCTTGATAGACTTGCTGCTGCTGACATCTTAAATTACAGCCTCACAGATTTTGACACAACTGTTGAAGTTGCTGCTGCTGAAGGTTACATCAAAGCTGAAGATAAAGCTCGCCTTGTTGCATTTAGAAACAACCCAGCTGACGAAAGCTGGATTGGCGCTTAATTGTTTTACAAATCATAGAAAGGTAATTTCTCGGCGATAAACTGCTTTTTAGAGTGTATCGACGAAAAATGCATGGTTAAAGTTATGAGAAGCTTAATTGACATCTTAGACTTAAGTCAAGAAGAAATCGACAGCTTGATTGAAGTCGCTCAAGATATTATCGCAAACCCTGTTAAATATAGAGAAGTTTGCAAATATAAAAAATTAGCAACCCTATTTTTCGAGCCATCAACTCGCACAAGATTAAGCTTTGAAGCTGCAATGTTTGAGCTTGGCGGCAACGTACTCGGATTTTCTGAGGCTCAAAGTAGCTCCGCAAGCAAGGGAGAAAGTGTGGCTGATACAGCTAAAACTGTTAGCTGTTATGCTGATATCATTGCAATGCGTCACCCAAAAGAGGGTGCACCTCTCGTGGCAAGCATGAATGTTGACATTCCAGTTATCAACGCTGGTGACGGCGGACACAACCACCCAACCCAAACTCTAGCCGACCTGCTCACAATCAAAATGAAAAAGGGCAGACTTGATAATTTTACAATCGGTTTTTGTGGTGACTTGAAATTCGGCAGAACAGTTCACTCTCTCATCACAGCACTTTCACGCCAAACAAATGTTAAAATGATTTTGGTTTCACCTAAAGAATTAGTTGTACCAAGCTACATCAAAAAAGAAATTATCGAAAATAATAATATCGAATACTGCGAAGTGACCGACCTTGAAAAAGCACTTCCACAGATGGATATTCTTTATATGACAAGAGTTCAAAAAGAGCGCTTTTTCAGCGAAGAAGAATATCTCAGACTTCGTGATAGCTATATCTTAGACCTCGAAAAGCTCAAACACGCAAAATCTGATTTGTGCATCTTGCACCCACTTCCAAGAGTAAATGAAATCGCAGTTGACGTTGACAGCGACCCAAGAGCGAATTATTTTGATCAAGTTCTTTTTGCAAAATACATTCGCATGGCGCTCATTCTTAAATTGCTCGAAATTGAAGTGTAAGGGGGAAAAATCATGCATATTGATTCAATTAAAGATGGTGTGGTTATCGACCACATTGAAGCTGGCAAGGGTTTATTTATTTATAATCTATTAGATTTTGGTGCACTCGATTGCCCAGTTGCGATAATTACGAACGTAAACAGCAAAAAAATGGGCAAGAAAGACATCATCAAACTCGATGCAAAAGTCGATTTGAATTTTGATGTTTTGGGCTATATCGACACTGGAATCACAGTTGACATCATTCGTGATGGCAAGCTCACACAGAAAAAGCATCTCGAACTTCCAGAAAAGATTTGCGATGTTATCAGCTGCAAAAATCCTCGTTGCATCAGCACAACAGAGCAAAGTTTGCAACAAGTTTTCGAGCTCACTGATCGTGAAAACAAGGTTTATCGTTGCCTTTATTGCGAAGCAAAAGCATAAACCACTTTTCTTTCGGCTGTACAATTTTTCGGCTTTGCCGAAAAAGGTACGCACCAAACATAAAAATTATCGCCCACTAGAAATTTATCTAGTGGGCGATGTTTTTTATAATAACTGATTTTTGTTATTTTTAAGAATCAAATTTATAAACACGATATGTGCCGTTTGCTGTGTCGTCATCTAAATCGAATAATTCGAAATAAACTTCGCCAGTTTCAAAGTTAACTTCTGAGAATCTGCAGCCGTCACCTGACCATGTGCCCCAACCCATTAAGAAGATTGCTTCATCATCGTCAAGTCTAATTGCTGAACCTTGTGCTGGTGCATAATAGCCATCAATTTCATATGCGTTATAATCAACAACGCTCATTGTTTCTTCGTCAATTGTGATTTCAACTGCTCGTGTTTGAGAGATGAAAGGACCATTGTCAAACAAAGTGATTGTGTTTTCTGATGAATAATAAGCTAAATGTTGGAATGAGAATTTTTGTTCATCTGTTAAACCGAAATCATCACCTTCACCGCCTAAAATCCAAACGATTTCAGCTGTTTCTCTGTCAATTTTAATAACGCAGCTAAGACGTCTAAATGAGCAGATTAAATCGCCATTTTCATCAAAGTCGATTGAGTTGAAGTGAACATAGTCTGAACCACCCTCAACATCATAATTTGTTAATTCACCGCTATTAGTGGTTGAATATGCATATAATTCTTCATAATCTGAGCTTACCCATTGGAATAAGAGTTCGCCATCTTTAACTTCTTGCAAAACAGAAGCAACAACTGTGCCAGTTCCGTCTTCCATGATTTCAGTTGGGAAGTTATCAACTTCCATTGTAACATAAGCTGAAATGAAATAGTGACCGAGGTCGATCATAATAAATTCGTGACCCTCGATTGAGTGATTTTCAGGCATACCTTCGCTTGTGTTCAAGAACTCAACTTTGTCAACAACTTCATAGTTTTCATCCATGATGATTGCTTGAGATTGAGTGTATTGAGCATTTGCTTTTTCGTCTGTGAAGTTTTCACCAGCTTCAACATAAGTGTAATAAATTGTGCCATCATCTGTCACAACTTGTTTGAAGTCACGACCTGATGTGCCATTGCAGTCTTTATAAAATACAATGTTACCGCTCATATCCATTTTATAGATATTGCCGTTTTGTGAGAAATAGTAATAACCATCTCCCTCGCCTTCACCCTCAGTGTAAGCATCATAAATTGAGTGAAGTGTTCTGATGTTATAACAAATTGTTTCGTCTGTTTCATTGTCAACGAGTTCAATTTCAATACTGCTTGCTTGGCTGAGATATTCGAGTTCAACCTCGATTTCATCGCCTTCGCTCATTTCGTTGCCGTCAATGTAAACAGTGTAGCCCTCGATTGTTTCGTCTAAGCTGATTGTGTTTGGAATTAAAGTGCTCATTTGCTCAACGTCAAACCATGTGTGAGTGCCATTTTCAAGACTAACTTCTAAATCGAAGCCGTTAACAGTGAGTGAAAGAGCATCATATTCGATTGCATCTTCTTCTTCAGCTGCTTGTGTTGTTTCCTCAACTGTTGTTTCTTCAATTGTTGTTTCTTCATCGGTTGTTTCAGTTGTTGCTTGTGAGCCTAAGATGAAACCGCCAAGAATAAAACAGATAATGCCAGTGATTACGCAAGCGCAAACAGTGAGTAGGGTTTTGTTTTTCTTTGTGTTTTCGTTCATTTTAAATCTCCTTAAAATAATTTTAAATTTGTGTTTTATGTATTGGTGCTGAGCGTATTATATCAACCATTTATTAATCTGATTTTAAGATTTTAACAATTTATGATGGGTAATTTGTTAAAATTTATAAAAATTCACAACATAAAGCAATAAAATGTTGAGAAAAAGTCACTTTCCTTCTTGTTGTGAATATCAATTAGTTTTTCAAACTATGCATAGGTGCAGGAATACGACCGCCACGAGCAATGAAATCAAAAGAAGAAAACTCATGAACTGGCATAACTGGAGCTGAGCCGAGAAGACCACCAAATTCGATGATTTCGCCAACTTTTTTGCCAACTGCTGGAATAATTCTAACAGCTGTTGTTTTGGTGTTAACCATGCCAATTGCGCTTTCGTCTGCGATAATTGCAGAAATTGTTGAGGCACTTGTGTCACCTGGAACGGCAATCATGTCGAGCCCAACTGAGCAAACGCAAGTCATAGCTTCGAGTTTGTCGAGTGTGAGAGCGCCACAAAGAGTTGCGGCAATCATGCCCTCGTCTTCACTAACTGGAATGAAAGCACCTGAGAGTCCGCCAACGTGGTTTGTTGCCATCACGCCGCCTTTTTTAACAGCATCATTGAGCATTGCAAGCGCCGCTGTTGTACCGTGCGTGCCGCACACTTCAAGACCCATTTCTTCCAAAATTCGAGCTACGCTGTCACCTTGAGCAGGTGTTGGCGCAAGTGATAAGTCAACAATGCCAAAAGGTACGTCAAGTCTTTTTGAAGCTTCACGAGCCACGAGTTGACCCATGCGTGTGATTTTAAACGCTGTCTTTTTAATAGTTTCTGCAACCACGTCAAAAGGTTCGCCCTTGCATTTTTTGAGCGCATGGTGCACAACACCAGGGCCACTAACACCAACGTTGATAACGCATTCACCCTCGCTGACACCGTGGAAAGCTCCAGCCATGAACGGATTATCTTCAACTGGGTTTGCAAAAATAACAAGTTTAGCGCAGCCAAATCCGCCTGCATCAGCAGTTTGAGCAGCCGTTTCTTTAACGATTTCACCCATGAGCGCAACTGCGTCCATGTTGATGCCTGCTTTTGTTGAAGCAACTGAAACGCTTGAGCAAACTCTTTGAGTTTGAGCGAGCGCAGTTGGAATTGAATGAATTAAGTTTAAATCTGCCTTGGTGAAACCTTTATGTACAAGCGCAGTGAAGCCACCAATGAAGTTAACTCCGCAAGTCACGGCTGCTCTGTCGAGTGCGTGAGCGATTGGAGTGTAATCTGTTTCTTTGCACGCTGCGGCAACTAAGGCGATAGGTGTAACAGAAATTCTCTTGTTCACGATTGGAATACCGAACTCTGTTTCGATAGCCTCGCCAACTGCAACTAAGTTTTTAGCCTTGTCACAAATTTTATCGTATATTTTTTGAGCCGTCACTTCAACGCTGTCGCTTGCGCAATCGAGAAGTGAGATTCCCATTGTGATTGTTCTAACATCTAAGTGCTGATTGTCAATCATGTCAATGGTGCTCATGATTTCGCTTTGATTATGCATTAGTTACCTCCTCAAATTTTGTGCATGAGGTTAAAAATATCCTCAGATTGCATTCTAATGTTAAGACCAATTTTTTCGCCAGCTGCTTTTAATTCTTGAGCAACTTGAGCGAAACTTTCGGTTGAGTTTGTGAGATCTATAACCATAGTCATTGTGAAACATTCTTTCATAACTGTTTGGCTGATGTCTAAGATATTGCACTGCTTTTCAGCTAAGAGAGTGCAAACGTTTGCGATGATGCCGGTTCTATCTTTTCCTAAGACTGTTACGATTGCTTTCATTTTGATTCCTCGTTTCAATAATATATATGTATTTTGTTTTTGAAATACACTTTATTTAATTATAGTTGATGTTGTTAAAAAGTCAAGTTAATTTGATGAAATATATTCATGTTTTATTAGTTTGTTTCAAGTTTGAATTTCAAAAAGGTCAATTGTCTGCTTTTTAGTACAGTTTTTTGCGGTTAACCGCAAAAAAAGTACTAAAACCAAAAAAAGAACCTGCCATAAAGCAGATTCTTTAATTATTAATTTTTGATAAATTAAACAGTTAAATTATCGTCTTCAGTACTTGTTGTAGCTGAAGGATCTTCAGGCTCAATAATACCTAAAATTGTAAGAAGATAATCTACGAATAATAAGATTGTTTCTTGTAATTCTGTAATGATTTCGCTAAATGACATAATGTTTCACCTCACTAAATTATTTTGTATTTTCTTATGTTTATAGTTTACATTAATTCAACGCATTTGTCAAGGGGTTTGTGAATAATTTGTATATAAATTTTTATTTTCTTTCTTATTTTTCGCAATATGCTTGTTTTACTGTACATTTTTTGACTTTTATGGTAAAATATTAGAAATAAAACTAAAAAATATTTCTTTAGGAGAACTTTAATGAGCGTAAATTTGATAAATGATATAAACGAATTAAATCGGAGCATAAGCAAGCTTGTTTTTAGCGATAAAAGGCAAAAAGAGGCGGAATTTTCAAAAGTTATTGCTAAACCTTTTTTGAGTAAGAACGAAGTTAAATGGCAAATTGAGCAGCATAAAAACAATCAAGTGTTTCACAAAAACATGAGTCTTGACGAGTTTACTAATTGGACTAGGGAAGTCGCAGTCGTAAACTTCAAGCAAGCGAATTTGGCGAGCGAAACTGTTAATATTCATTACATTATTAATGCAAACGGCGTAGCGAAGCGAAGAGTACAACAAAACACGAGCAGCCAAAAAGTTAACCTTTCTCATAATAAAGAGAAAAATTATATCCTCGCTCAAGGTGAAAAAATTGAGGCTTTTGTTGACCTCGGAATTTTTAGCAAAGATTATAAGATTATCAACAGCAAATATGATAAATTTAAGCAGATTAACCGCTTTATCGAAATTATTGATGATAACTTTAAAAAGATGAATAAGGATTCAATCACGATTCTTGATTTTGGCTGTGGCAAGAGCTATCTGACTTTTATTGTCTACTATTATTTCACATACATCAAAAAAGTTAAGACCAAAGTTATCGGTTTTGACCTCAAGGAAGATGTTGTGGCGTACTGCAACGATGTTGCCAAGAAATACGGCTACGAGAACCTCAATTTTTACGTTAATGACGTTAAAAATGACGAGCTTTACAGCAAAGATGTTGACATGATTATCACTCTTCACGCCTGCGACACCGCCACAGATTATGCCTTACACCACGCAATCAAGCACTCGGTGAAGCATATTTTCTCAATTCCTTGTTGCCAACATGAAATCAATTCAAGCATCAAAACTGGCGGAGATTTTGATTTGCTGCTGCACCATGGGCTTATCAAAGAGCGTTTTAGCGCCATGCTCACCGACTCAATTCGTGGTGAAATCCTCGAGCAATGCGGCTATAATGTGGATATGCTAGAGTTTGTGGATTTTGAAAATTCACCTAAAAATTTGATGATTAGAGCCACTCTTAAAAAGAAAAAAACACCTGATTTGAAAGCGGTAAATTTTCTTGAAAAGAAATATAATTTCAAGCAATGCCTATGCACTTTAATTGAAAATCAAGCTAAATAAAACACGAAGAACTTCTCGAAAAGGGGGAGTTCTTTTTTTGCCGTACAGTTTTTTCGCAAGCGAAAAAAAGATGAGACCCCAAATTTGAAATATAAAACAACAAAAAACTCGGTTTTGGTGAATATTCACAAAAAAATAATAAAATCAAGGTAAAAAACAATTAAAATAACTTTACAATTGTTTGCTATTATGCTATACTTTAAATGTAATTTAAACTAAGTGTGAGCTTTTTATTAAAATAATTATAATTTAGAATTATGTGTTTAATTTGGGGGAGTTCAAGTTTAGTTAAAACTAGAAAATATTAAAAAAAGTGGAGGAACAAATTTATGCAAACATTTCAAAACGTTATCAAACTCATTTTGGTTGTTGTGATAACAACCACATCATCACTGGGGATTTTCACTTCAAGCAGCGCAGCTGTTGATGAATCAATCTTTGATGATATGTACACATCTGATTACACAGTAACTGGTGGTTATGTTAATGAAATTCCTTATGATGATTATTTAACATACGCAGACAGCTATGCTGATGAAAAAGCAGAAGCTAAAGCAGAGGCAGCGGCTATCGGCTATACTTTCATCGACGTTGTTGCTGAAGGTTATGACATTGCAGTTGACAACACTGGCATAGAAAATGCAGCAGCTATCAACTTAGCTATCACAGCAGCAAACGCAGCTGGCGGCGGTACTGTGTACGTTTCAAACTATGGTGCTGAAACAACATATGAAATCGTAACAATCGTTATGCAATCAAATGTTATTTTAAAAGTTGGTATGAACACAACACTTCAATGCATTGATTATGATCAAATGCTCGCAAATAACGAACTTTATGGTAGCTCTGGCTTATCAGGCGGAGTTATTAAGATTTATAACTGCGACAATGTTAAACTTGAAGGCCCTGGAACAATCGATGGTCAAGGCACAACTTACATGAATGATTCTTACATGGGCGATGGCTTATCACTCTTAGCTTCAGACGTAACAACATTCAATCTTAAAGAATACAACTTAGCTTGGCGTCAATATATTTGTTACCACACAGGTTCAAGAGTTCAACTCATTAGAACTAGCAATGTTGACGGCTTAACAATTGAAAACATCGATCTTTATAACGCAGCTAACTTCGTTATGTGGATTGAAGAAACAGATAACATTTTAGTTGAATACACTATCTTAAATAATAACTTACACACTGAAAATGGTGATGGTGTTGACTACTTAGACTGCAATAATGTTGTTATGCATGACTGCTTTATTTCAGCTGCTGATGACGGCATGAGTATTAAATCATATGATAATGGCGGCTGCTATAATTATGAATTTTATAACTGCGAAATCATTTCATATGCTAACTGCTTTAAAATCGGTACACCTACAGCAACTGGAATTGGAAACATTGAAGTTTATGATTGCCAATTCTTCAAAGGCGGCACAATGGGCGGTTACGCTGGTATAGCAATTGAAAGTGTTGATGGCTCTAACCTTGAAGATGTTTATGTTCATGACATTCAAATGGACGGCATCTTATCTCCACTTCTTATCTGGCTCGGCTATAGAATGAGCTACAGCACAGAAACAGTTGGTAGCTTAACAAATGTTGTTATCGAAAATATCGAAGCTAATAACGTTGACTTAGCAAGCGCAGTAGTAGGCTGCACAAACGGCTTAACAGACTTCTCAGAAATTCACTATGTAACTGACGTAACAATTAGAAACTTCGTTGTGAAATATAGAGAGGGCGTAACAAGTGATCCAACACTTCCAGGTGTTTTAGAATGTATCTTCGCTCAATCTGCACCAGACGTATATCCAGAAATTACCAAGATTTTCTATATGGGTATGGGTAACTATGAAGATGCTCTCATGTATGATATTCCAGTTTACGGCTTATATTGCCGCTATGTTGACGGAATCACAGTTGAAAACTTCTATGTAATGCCTCGTGAAGATAACGAACTTCCTCTTGACAATATCCAAAACGTATTTGATAGATATTTCGTTAGCGATGTAAGTTGGACATACACAGATGATTTTGACGGCATCGATTTTGACGCTTAAGTTTGAAGGAGGAAAGAAAAATGACTAAAAAATTAATCTCATTTGCACTCGCTGCAATCATGATGTTCTCACTAGTTATTCCAGCAACTGCAGCACAAACAACAATTTCAATGGACGATGTTGACGCAGCAACTCTTACATCAATTAACACCGCACTTGTTGCAGAAGCAAAATATTATATTTATAGAGTTGAAGGCTTAGACATGAGCTGCTGTTATGACTTGTTAGACACTATCTATGACGACAATGGTGACGGCACTTACACAGTAACTATCAAACAAGAAATCAACTGTACTTACACTTGTACTCTTGAACTTTTTGAAGAAGATGGTGAAATCACTTATGTTACTTCTGATTACGAAGTAGATCACGAATCAAACATTTGGATTGCACTTATCAAGTACGGCTTAAACATGGTTAAAGATATGATTGTTGACGCTGTTGAGGGAATTTTCTCAGCTGAATAATTAGTGTAAAAAAATCCAATAATTAAAGAGCTTCTCGAAAGAGGGGCTCTTTTTGTAATTTTATATTTATTTTCACCATTAAAATTTCAAAAAAAAGGAAAAATAAACAAAAAAACAATAAAAATAGATTTACAATTGTTTTTGTATATGCTATAATTTAAATATATTTTAAACTAGAGGTGATTTTTCGTTAAAACAATATGAAGTTGTGAAATTCATGCTTAGTTGATTTAGAAAATATTAAAAAAGTGGAGGAACAAATTTATGCAAACATTTCAAAACGTTATCAAACTCATTTTAGTTGTTGTAATGACAACCACATCATCACTTGGAATTTTCACAACAAGCAGCGCAGCTGTTGATGAATCAATCTTTGATGATATGTACACGACTGACTACACAGTAACTGGTGGTTATGTGGATAATATCCCTTATGATGATTATCTCACTTACGCTGAGAGCTATGCTGATGAAAAAGCAGAAGCTAAAGCAGAGGCAGCGGCTATCGGTTATACATTCATCGACGTTGTGGCTGATGGTTATGATCTTTCAGAAAACAACACAGGTAAAGAAAATGCAGCAGCTATCAATGAAGCTATCACTGTAGCAAACGCAGCTGGTGGCGGTACAGTGTACATTTCAAACTATGGCGCTGAAACAACATTCGAAATCGTAACAATCGTTATGCAATCAAATGTTACTTTAAAAGTTGGTACTAATACAACACTTCAATGCATTGATTATGATCAAATGTTGCTTAACAGTGAAGTGGATGGAAGTAGTGGTTTATCATCTGCTGTTATCAAAGTTTATAACTGTGATAATGTAACTATCGAAGGCCCTGGTACTATCGATGGTCAAGGTCAAACTTACATGAATGAATCTTACGCTGGTGATGGCTTATCACTTTTAGCTTCAGACATAACAAGCTTCAATCTTAAAGAATATAACTTAGCTTGGAGAGAATATATCACATATAAAACTGGCTCAAGAGTTCAACTCATTAGAACTAGCAATGTTGATGGCTTAACTATTGAAAACATTGAGCTTTATAACTCTGGCGGGTTCGTTATGTGGATTGAAGAAACAGATAACATTTTAGTTGAATATACTATCTTAAATAATAACTTACACACTGAAAATGGTGACGGCGTTGACTACTTAGACTGCAACAACGTTGTTATGCATGACTGCTTTATTTCAGCAGCAGATGACGGCATGAGCATTAAATCATATGATGATGGCGGTTGTTACAACTATGAATTTTATAACTGTGAAATCATATCAAATGCGAACTGTTTCAAAATCGGTACACCTACAGCAACAGGAATCGGCAACATTGAAGTTTATGACTGTCAATTCTTCAAAGCTGGAACAGCTGGTGGTTACGCTGGTATAGCTATAGAAAGCGTTGATGGCTCTAACCTTGAAGACGTTTATGTTCATGACATTCAAATGGACGGCATTTTATCTCCACTTCTTATCTGGCTCGGTTATAGAATGAGTTACAGCACAGAAACTGTTGGCAGCCTCTCAAACGTTGTTATCGAAAATATCGAAGCTAACAATGTTTACATGGCAAGCGCAGTAGTTGGCTGCACAAACGGCTTAACAGACTTCTCTGAAATTCACTATGTAACTGACGTAACAATCAAAAACTTTGTTGTGAAATACAGAGAAGGTGTTACAAGTGACCTCGATCTTCCAGGTGTTTTAGAATGCATCTTCGCACAATCTGCAGCAGAAGTTTATCCAGAAATCACAAAGATTTTCTATATGGGTATGGGTAACTATGAAGATTCTCTTATGTACGATATCCCAGTTTACGGCTTATACTGCCGCTATGTTGACGGAATCACAGTTGAAAACTTCTACGTAATGCCTCGTGAAGATAACGAACTTGCTCTTGACAACATTCAAAGTGTGTTTGACAGATATTTCGTTAGCGATGTTACTTGGACATACACAGATGATTTTGACGGCATCGATTTTGACGCTTAAGTTTGAAGGAGGAAAGAAAAATGACTAAAAAATTAATCTCATTTGCACTCGCTGCAATCATGATGTTCTCACTCGTTATTCCAGCAACTGCAACTTCAACCGCAGTTTCAATGGACGATCTCACAACAACTCAACTTTCAACACTTGATAGTGAAATTAGAGTGTATGCCAAATATTATATCTATAGGGTTGAAGGCTTAGACATGAGCTGTTGTTACGACTTGTTAGACACTATTTATGATGACAATGGTGACGGCACTTACACAGTTACAGTTAAACAAGAAATCAACTGTTCATTCACTTGCACAATGGAAATATTTGAAGAAGATGGCGAAATAACTTATGTTACTTCGAATGAAAATGTTGATCATGAATCAAACATTTGGGTTGGTCTTATCAAATATGGTCTTAATTATCTTAAAGATATGATTGTTGATGCTGTTGAGGGGATTTTTTCAGCTGAATAATTAGAAGAATAGGTAAAGAATAAAAAGAAAAATAAAAAATAAAAATAAAAAAGAAAAAAGCAAGCAAAGCTTTACTCAATTTTTCACGAAAAATTGCAGATTCTTAAGGCAGAGCCTTAAGTCGCTTGCAGCAGCAAGCGAAACACCCCAAGAAAATTGAAAATTGAGAATTGAAAATTGAAAATTAGCAACAAGCAAATGCGATAAAAAAATAAAACAAACTAACTAAATGCGGTATCGTTTCCTAAAGAGCAATCTAAAGGAAAAAACGATATCGCATTTGCGTTAGTAGTAAAAAGAGCAAAGCGATTTTTTACGGATTGCTTTATGAAATTCCTTTAAAAACGTAGTGGGCGATTTTATTGCCAGTAACTTAAGAGATTTGAAAAATTTATTTGTTAGTGTAGGGGCGACCTGAGGTCGCCAGAAAATTTCATCAAACCTACTGGCGACCACAGGTCGCCCCTACAATTTTCCTATTGTAGGGACATGGCTTGCCATGTCCGCAAGTATAGCACAAACCAAGTTTCTGACATGGCAAGCCATGTCCCTACGTTGTGATTGATGGTTTTTCATTTAAGTTCCCAGCTATGAGGTCAACCCCTACGCTAACAAGCAAATTCACTGAAAACATAAATTTCACCATGTACAAAAGCAAATCAAAAATCAAGCAAAACTCAATTAAATTTAAAAAAACAATCAAATAGTCAAGTTTAACAAATTTCTATGATTTTAGTGCAGTAAAATCTATGATTAAAAATGAAATAAGATTGACATATTGAGATGATTGACGTATAATTAAGTTAGTATTTATATAAAACATTTAAACTACGGAGGATAAATCTAATGGCAAGAGTATATAATTTTTCAGCAGGCCCATCAATGTTACCACTTGAAGTTCTCGAAAAAGCAGCAAGTGAAATGCTCGACTACGAAGGTAGCGGTCAATCTGTAATGGAGATGTCACATAGATCAAAAGTTTATCAAGGCATCATCGATTCAGCTGAAGCTCTCATTCGTGAGCTTATGAATATCCCTGAAAACTATAAAGTTCTCTTTTTACAAGGCGGAGCTTCAACTCAATTTGCAGCAATTCCAATGAACTTCATGAATGGCAGCAAAAAAGCTGACTATATCATCACTGGTCAATGGGCTAAAAAAGCATGGCAAGAAGCTGCAAAATTCGGCGATGCAAAAGCTGTTGCTTCATCAGCTGACAAAACTTTCAGCTACATTCCAAAAACAACTAAAGACGATTTTAGAAAAGATGCAGACTATGCATATATCTGCATGAACAACACAATTTATGGCACAGTTTATAAAGACATTCCAGACGTTGGCGAGCTTCCTCTCGTTGCAGACGTTTCATCATGTTTCTTATCTGAGCCAATCGATGTTTCAAAGTTCGCTGTTGTTTATGGCGGCGCTCAAAAAAATATCGCACCAGCTGGTTTGGTTATCATGATTGTTCGTGAAGATATGCTTGGAAACGCTCGTGAAGGCACTCCAACAATGTTAGATCTTAAAATCCACGCTGATAACGGCTCAATGTATAACACACCTCCATGCTACACTATTTACATTTGTAAATTAGTTTTAGAGTGGATTAAAAACTTAGGTGGTCTTGAAAAAATGCAAGAGCACAACATCAAAAAAGCTAAAATTCTTTATGATTTCTTAGATTCAAGTGAAATGTTCAAAGGCACAGTTGTGGCTGAAGATAGATCACTCATGAACGTTCCTTTCGTAACAGAGAGTGACGAACTCAATGCAAAATTCATCAAAGAATCAGACGCTTTGGGATTCATCAACCTTAAAGGTCACCGCAGTGTTGGCGGCATGAGAGCTTCAATTTATAACGCAATGCCAATTGAAGGCGTTGAAAAATTAGTTGAGTTCATGGCTAAATTTGAAGCTGAAAACAAATAATAATTTAAACAAAAAAATAAAAGCAACGAAGTGAATTAAATCGCTTCGTTGCTTTTTTATTTGTGTGGTGTGGGGTACAGTTTTTTGGCGGTTAACCGCCAAAAAAAGTACGCCTCCCAAAATTAAAAATTATCATTGATTGACTTCGCCACTTGAATTTTCTTCAACAAACAAATCAATGTCATCTGATTTTTCGATATCAAACCAAAATTCAACTCCGTTATTATGGTTAACAACTCCATATTTTTGCCCATGCAAATCTTGAACGGAGGAAACTATTGATAAGCCTAAGCCGAAACGTCCCTCATTTCTTGAGTGAGCCTTGTCGGCACGATAAAAGCTAAACCAAATGTTGTCGATGTCTTTTTCTGAAATTTGTTTGCCTGAGTTGAAAACGCTAACCCTGTAAGCATTGTCAACTTCTTTGCATGAAATGATAAGCTCTTTTTCATTGCAAATGTGGCTGCAAGCGTTGGAAACATAGTTGTTAATCACGTCACGAATTAAGTCAGGATCGGCATTAGCGTAAAACTTTGTGCTAATAGTGTATTTAAAATTGATGGCTTGCTCTTCGATGAACTTAATTCTTGGTGAAATAAAATCTAAAATCAATTCATGAATATTAAACACTTTTTTGTGCAGCATATAGCCGTCAGAATCATATCTGCTAAGCTCTAATAATCTAACAACAAGGTTATTCATTTTAACGCTTTCATCTAAAATTGTGTCGCAATATTCAATCGTGTTATCATGCCCAATTCCAAACTTAATGCCCTCGGCATAGCCTTGGATTATCGCTATTGGAGTTTTGAGCTCATGAGATGCATTTGCAACAAACGAACGCCTTGTTTTATCTACCATTCTTTCCGTTTCGATTTCTTTTTCAAGTTGATTGTTTTGCTTTTTTAAATCATGAAGCGCTCGGTTTAGCGAAATTGCAAGCACATTGATGTTTTGGCTAAGCTCATTTAAATCGTTGATTTGATATGATGGACAGTTAACAGAAAAATCCATATTTGCAATTTTTTTCGTCGCTTCACTTATTTGCCACATAGGTCTAATAAACATACGTAAATAAATGATAGTAACGAATAAAAACGTGCAAACTAAAAAGATTGTAACAATGAAAAGTGCCCAACTAGCCGTGTTAGCAGAAGAAATTATAACGTCCATTGAAGTGTAAATTTCAACAGTTTCATGCTCTGACATAACTGAAGTGTAAACTAAATAAGAAGCAGTTCCATAATATTCTTCTCTTGTTTGAAAAGAACTGCCATCACTTAGTTCTTCAATGTCAATAACAGACATAACCCTGCTCATTAGATCTTCACTAGATTCAGCAGTTTCGCCATAATCAACCATCTGAACACCAAACATCGAGTTGTTGTTTTGTGTGGTATAAATAAGAACATCGTCGTCGCTATAAATTTCAAGATAAACGCTGTTAGAAGTTTCAATTGCCGAAAGTTTTCCATCAGCGTTATCATCATCTTTAGCAATGCTACGAATTTGTTCACTTATTTCAATTAAATCGTTTTTTGCAACCCAAACATATAAATCATCTATATATTCAAATTGAACAAATGTCAACAAACCCATTCCAAGAACTAGCGAAATGGTTGTGATAAACGAAATCCTATTTTTAAAATTATCTATGCTCAAGATAAACTTTTGCAAGACCCCCATACCCATCTTAGTCTTCCTCGATTTTATAACCTACGCCATAAACTGTTTTGATGTGTTTATTGCCCCAGTCGCCAAGTTTTGTTCTGATTCTTGCAACGTGTGAGTCAACAGTTCTTTCATCACCAACGAAATCAAAGCCCCAGATTGTTGTGAGAATTTGCTCACGGCTAAACACTCTGCCTGGTGATTCGATTAATTTGTTTAAAAGGTTATATTCTTTAAGTGCGAGGTCGATTCTTTGGTTTCCGAGTTTAACTTCGTGTGCATCGTGGTTGAAAGTGAGGTTGTTGATTTTCTTTTCAACTTGTGGTGCAACTAATTTTGTTCTTTTTAAAAGTGCTTCAACTTTTTTAACAAGAACGCTTGGGCTAAATGGTTTTGTGATATAATCATCTGCTCCTGCTTCGTAACCCATGAGTTCATCGAACTCTTCGCTACGTGCTGTGAGGAAGATTACTGGTACGTTTGAAACTTGTCTGATTTTTTTGCAAACTTCCCAACCGTTGAGTCCTGGCATCATGATATCAAGGATAACAAGATCGATATCATTCACGTTTGCAGCAAAAGCTTCGTGAGCTTCATCGCCGTCTTCTGCTTCGATAACTTCGTAACCTGAGTTGATTAAAAAGTCGCCTACTAATTTGAGTATTTTTTGTTCATCATCTGCTATAAGAATTTTTGACATATGTTTTGTGCTCCTTTGTTTTTTATTTGTTGATAACATGATATCATAGTATTGCACATATTTCAATGGTTTTTATATACTTTAAAGGTAATTTTAACTAAAAAATTAATTAACTACTTTTTGTTAATACTCTATTAAATACTCTGGAATTTATTGGTCTAATTTACCTTAAAATTAACTTATTTGTTCTTATACCATTGACAGCTAAAGAGATATAGTATAAAATATAAGTTAAGAAAAGACAGATTTTTATTGTAAAAACTATCAATAAAAATCATCAAAATATGAAGAAAAGGAAGAACCAAATAATGATATTCACAAATCAAAACAACGTTTTTCACTTGCAAACAAAAACCACAAGCTATATTATGAGAGCACTTCCAAGCGGTCAAATTGAAAGTATGTATTATGGTAAAAAAATCAAAAATGTTGATGATTTCACTTTTATGTACGACAAGCACAGCTGCGGATATTCAAATGCAACACCTCGCAGCCAAAGCGATAAAACGCTCTCGCTCGATCATATTGCCCTCGAACATTCATCATATGGCAAGGGAGATTACCGCTTACCAAGCGTGCAAATCACCTCTCATGATGACATTTTCACAACTGATTTTGTGTTTGTTTGTGCAAAAGTTACTGCTCAAAAACCTGAACTTCACGGCTTGCCATCAAGTTATGGTGAAAGCGAAACTTTAACAATTACATTAGAGGATAAACACCTCGGCGCAAAACTTTTAATGTATTATACAGTTTTCGAGGACTGCAATGTTATCACACGCAGCACAAGACTTGTCAACACAAGCAAAGAAACTTTCAAAATTCATTCGCTCATGAGCATGCAACTCGATCTTCAAAGAGGCGATTACACAATGCTCACTTTTGATGGCGCTTGGGTTAGGGAAAGATATAAAAATGAGCATAAATTAAACTCTGGTGTTTGCTCAATCGGCTCAATCACAGGCGGCAGTTCAAACAGACATAATCCATTTTTTGCAATTAAAGAGGGCGTGTGCGATGAACATCAAGGCAATTGCTACGGTTTTAACCTTGTGTACACTGGAAACCACCTCGCAAGAGCAGAAGTTTCAACTCACGGTCTTTTGAGAGTACAAAATGGGATAAACCCATTTGAGTTTGAATGGACACTCGAGCCAAACAAGAGTTTTGATGCACCTGAAAGTGTGCTCACATTCTCTGATAAAGGTCTTAACGGCATGAGCCACAATATGCATATGTTTGTTAAAGAGCATATCGTAAGAGGTACATGGAAAAATAAAGAGCGCCCTATCCTTGTTAATAACTGGGAGGCAACTTATTTCTATTTTAATGAAAAGAAGATTTTAAACATTGCAAAAGCAACTAAAGAGCTCGGAGCAGAAATGTTTGTGCTTGATGATGGCTGGTTTGGCAAACGAAACAGCGACACAAGTTCTCTTGGCGATTGGTATATTAATATGAAAAAGCTGCCAAGTGGAATTGATGGTCTTGCAAAAAAAGTTAACGACATGGGTCTTGATTTTGGTCTTTGGGTTGAACCTGAAATGGTTTCACCAAAAAGTGATTTATATAAAGAGCATCCAGATTGGGCAATGACAACAGATAAATACGAAGCTTCTCAAGGCAGAAATCAGCTTATTTTAGACTTAACTCGCCCTGAGGTTGTTGAGTTTATCATCAACGCTATGACAGATGTTTTTAGATATGGTAATATCAAATATATTAAATGGGATTATAACCGCCACTTCTCTGACGTTTATTCAAGAGCAAAAGGCTCAAAAAGCGGTGAGTATTTCCATAGATATATCTTAGGTCTTTATGAAATTTGGCAAGCACTCACCGAGCGTTTCCCAGATATCTTGTTTGAATCATGTTCAAGCGGCGGCAACAGATTTGACCTCGGTACATTTTGCTATATGCCTCAATGCTGGACAAGTGACAACACCGATGCCCTAGATAGATTATATATCCAACAAGGCACATCGTATGGCTACCCTCAATCAGTTATGACAATGCACGTTGCAGCTGGCATCAGCTTTGCTGACTTCCGAGCAGCTTCAATTGAGCAAAGATTTAACGTTTCAGCTTTTGGTTTACTCGGTTATGAACTCGATGTCACTCAGCTTTCAAGCTTTGAGAAAAAAGCAGTTATTAAACAAATTGAATATTATAAAAAACACAGAAAACTTTTGCAATTCGGTGAGTTTACTCGTATAAATGACTTTTTCGATAGCAACATTTCGAAATGGCAAATCACAAGCAGCGACAAAAGCGAAGCGATGTACGGCTATTTCTTAGACCGCATGATTCCAAACTGGGGCAATGATGTGATTAAATTTGCCTCACTTGATGAAGATATGACATACGACCTCAAAGGTAGAAGTCAATATATCAACCTCAAGTCGTACGGCGAAATCATCAACACACCACTTCCAAAGAAAATTGACCTCGAAGGCGATTTTTATGAGTTTGTGACAGATAAGATTGTACGCTTTAAATCTGAAAAAGAAAGCTTCTCTGTTGGCGGTGACGCTCTCATGTACGCAGGATTTAAACCTTGCCAACCTTTTGTTATGAGCGGTTTTAGTTTAACCACTTCACGCATGATTTTAGATAACGACTCAAGACTATACTATATTAAGAAGAAAGAGGATAAATAATGACTTACAATACTTATGCTTTTAAAACCGAAATTGATTGGGACATAGTTCCAGAAGAAAAAATCGAGTGCTGGCACTGGGAAGAAACTTTGGAAAAAACTATTCGCCCTAACACATATTTCAAAATGTGCTTTTTGGAAAACGTTGGAATCTTCGCAAGAATGAGAACTGACGAAACTAACTTAAGACGGGTTAACACCACACCAGATAGCCCAGTTTGGGAAGATAGCGCAATGGAATTTTTCTTCATTCCAGTTGAATCAAGACAAGAATATTTCAACCTCGAGTTTAACTCAAATGGTGCGTACCTTTGCCATGTTGGTGTTGCTAAAAAGCCAAAAAGAAAAGACATCAGCGAATTTTCGAAAGAAGTTCCAGTGATCACACCAACTGTCACAAAAGATGGTTGGAGCGCTGAAGTTTTCGTACCATGTAAACTTGTTAATGAAGTGCTTGGTGAAAACTTTGAAGCTAAGGCAAGCGAAATCAGAGGAAACTTTTATAAATGCGGTGACCTCACCGAAATTCCTCACTTTGGTTCATACGCACCTGTAGCCGAGCAATACCCTGGTTTTCATAACCCAATCTGCTTTGCAAATTTTAGTATAAAGGAAAAGGCATAATGATTAAAGACATCGAAATTAGCGTACAAAAAGAACTTGTTGCTGTTTGCCGAAATTTTGGCATACAAGGCGAGCTTACCGACTGTTCACGTTATACGGACGGACACATCAACTCAACTTATTTAGCCGTTTTTGAAAATGTGGGCGAGGTACACAAGTACATCGTGCAAAAATTCAACACTGTTGTTTTCAAAAGCCCTGAAAAAATCATGCAAAACACAGTTGGAGTTGAAACTCATTTGAGAAACAAAATGAAACAAGAGGGTGCAGATTATAAAAGAGGTACACTGAACTTTCTTAAAACAAATGAGGGCAGTTATTTATATTATGAAACTGATAAGTGCTGGAGAATTTACGACTTCGTTGATAATTCTTACACTTGCAACGTGATTGAAGATAAGGCGATTTTTGAAGACGCTGGCAAAAACTTTGGACTTTTCCAAAAAAGGCTTAGCGATTATCCAATCGAAACTCTTCACGAAACTATCGAAAACTTCCATAATACACCAGTTAGATATCAAACTTTCCTAAAAGCAGTTGAAGCTGACATCGTGGGCAAATGTGAAAGCGTACAAAAAGAAATTGAGTTTGTTAAAGCTCATGAGGCTTCCACTAATCGAGTTATTGACTTACATAAACAAGGCTTGATTCCACTTCGAGTGACACATAACGACACTAAACTTAACAATATCCTTTTTGATAACGACACAAAAAAGGGCATTTGTATTATCGACCTTGATACTATTATGCCTGGTCTTTCACTTTATGACTTTGGTGATTCAATTCGTTTTGGTGCTAACACTGCGGTTGAAGATGAAACAGATTTGAGTAAGGTTAATGTTTCTCTTGAACTTTTTGAGAGTTATGCTAAGGGCTTTTTGGGCGAGTGTGCTGGTGCTTTGACTAAAGCTGAAGTTGAAAATATTGCGTTTTCAGCGATTTTGATGACACTTGAGTGTGGCATTAGATTTTTGACTGATCATATTCAAGGTAATGTTTATTTTGCGGTTAAGCATGATAGTCATAATTTGGATAGAGCTAGAAATCAGTTTAAGTTGGTTGAGAGTATGGAAGAGCATTTAGATGAGATGGAAAAGATCATTGAAAAAGTATACGCTCAAGCAAAATAAACATAAGAAAAAATAAAAAGAAAAAGAAAAAAGCAAGCAAAGCTTTACTCAATTTTTCACGAAAAATTGCGGATTCTTAAGGCAGAGCCTTAAGGCGCTTGCAGCAGCAAGCGAAATCCCCAGCAATTTCAAAACAAATAAAAAACTTAAAAATGAAAAAAGCAAATGCGAAAAAAAATAGAACAATTTAACTAAATGCGGTATCGTAACCTAAACAGCAATGTAAAGGAAAAACGATATCGCATTTGCGTTAGTAGTAAAAAGAGCAAAGCGATTTTTTACGGACTGATTTATGGGCATAACCAAAACAGACAGCGACAGCTGGCTATTTTGGTGACCTGTAAACGAATATTAGGTAATATAAAGAAATTAATCTTATTGTTTTATAGCTTGATTTATAAGAAAGCCTCGTCTACGCTCGCCGTTAGTGTTTTGTGTCAACTAAAATATTACATATCTATCGGTTATTTTGCTTAAAACTTCGTTGTCGTCAATCGCAATACGAAAGTATTGCTCAATCCTCCGCCTTGTTTTAAACAAAATACCTCGATAGCTATTGTAACATTTTAATTAACACAAAACACAGCGTAACTTTTGCTCGCACAAAAGTAACCAAAATGCGTTCTTGGGGAACTCACTGCATTTAGGACATTTTATTTTTATCGCCGTCGGTGGGGAATATTTTTAGCCTGCCTTGCAGCCTAAAAATCTGGCACACCCCGACTGTTTTGTTCTTTGTCTTCTTTGCCTTAGTCTTTTATAAAGTGGGATATCCGCACCTGCGGTGCTCCTTACGTCCAACTTTTTACGTCTTACTTCGTTTAGATTAGTTTGTTTGTTTATTTTTTATTTGTGGTTAAGGGGTGTTATAAATAACCCCAAACCAAAAACAGCATATAATACCCTAAAAAAGGGGTGAAACCATGAAACAAACAATCCAAACACTAACATCACAAATAAAAACCACAAAAAGAATAATCTTATCAATAGAATTATACCTAAAAAAACAAAAAACCGACCAAACCGCAAACACCCTAAACTCATGCTATCATCAAAAATTAAAAACCCTATTAACCCAATACGAAAACCAAACAGGTAAGCCGTTTGAGTTTAATACATACGAAGAAAAATTGGAAAAAGCTTACTATAAAACGAAAATATAAACAATGTTTGATTAATATTTAATTAAAATAAAAATTAAACTTTGTAAAAAATATCTAAAAACGCAATGTAATCTTTGTTTAAAACAGAGAAAAGCCCCAAAATTTATGGAAATATAATAAAATTATCTAAAAAAGCTTTATTTTTTGCTACAATGTGCTATAATATAGATAGAACAAATTAAGTTTTAGTTGGTTCTAGCAATTTAAAAACGAAAGGAGATGACGTTATGAAAATAACAGTTGTCGGCAGAAAATGCGTAATTAGAGATTCATTCATTCAAAGAGCTGAAAAAAGACTCGAGAAAATCGAAAAATTCTTCTCAAGTGATACGGAAGCGAAAGTAACTGCTACAGTTGAAAAAAGCGAACAAAAGGTGGAAGTTACTATTTATCATGATGGTATGATTTTCCGTAGTCAAGAAAGAGCGATTAACATGAACGAAGCCCTTGATAGTTGCGTTGATTCTTTGGTACGTCAAATCCGTAAAAATAAAACGAAGGTGGAAAAAAGGCTCAAACAAGAAGCTTTCGAAGCTTACGACAGATTCGATTCTTACGAATCAGATGATGACGAATATATGCTCGAAAGAACAAAGAGCTTAGTACTTAAACCTCAAAGTTTAGATGAAGCTATTCTTCAAATGAACTTGCTTGATCATCAATTTTATCTTTTCTTAGATAGTGATACTGGTAAAATTGGTACTATTTATAAAAGAAGTAGCGGTGGTTATGGTCTTTTGACTGTTGAAAATTCTTGATTTTTAGTTTTTGACTTTTAGTTTTTGCTTTTACTTTTAGTTTTTGCTTGATGGTAAGATTGTTTTGTTTTGCCAGCGGCAAAATCAAGGAACCCCTTAATAGGGTTCCAAAGTAGCTTATAAACCCTAAAACTCCACATACTTATCGTATATTTTAGTCTAACTCTGCGTTGTCGTCAATCGCAATACGAAAGTATTGCTCAATCCTCCGCCTTGATTTAGACAAAAATCTCTCGATAATTATGTAAAGTTTTAAAATTTACAAGCTACTGCGCAAAAAAATGTCCACTGGACACTTTGCCTATCCTCCTGATTTTTTTGACGATTGGGAGTTTCGCTCGCTGCGGCGAGCGCCTAAAGGCTCTGCCTTTAGAATCCGCAATTTTTTGTGAAAAATTGAGTAAAGTTTTGCTTGCTTTTTCTCAATTTTCTGTTGGGTTGTGCAAAAACTGAAAAAAGTCAAGCATAAATCAAACTTTTTACGCTAAACTACTTTTAAAATCCGAATAAAAATGTTACAATGGTTATAGGTGTGTTCAATCGAGCGTGCCTATAACCTAAAATCATTTTATCAGCTACTTATAAACTTGGCTGAATTTGAAATTAAAAATAGTATGTAAACTTAGAAAGCAGGTATTTATGCAAATCAATTTCGTTATTCCTTGTTTGCTCGGACTTGAAAAACTCATCGCAGATGAAATGAAAGAACTCGGAGCTCAAAACGTTGTCGCAGAAAATGGCAGAGTTTTATTTAGCGGAGATGAATACATCTTGGCAAGAGCAAACATCAATTCAAGATATGCTGAAAGAATTCAAATCCTCGTGGGCAGCTTCGAAGCTCTCACTTTTGAAGATTTATTTCAAGGCACAAAAGCTCTCCCTTGGGAAGAATGGATCGGCGCTTTTGATGCGTTCCCAGTTAAGGGTTACTCAATCAACTCCGCACTTTTCAGCGTTAGTGACTGCCAATCAATCATCAAAAAAGCTGTTGTTGATAGACTCAGCTCAAAATACGACATCTCATGGTTTGAAGAAACAGGCCCACTTTATCAAATCCAATTTTCAATCATGAAAAATAAGGTTAGCCTTTTAATCGACACCTCAGGTCCTGGTCTGCACAAACGTGGTTACAGACTTGATGCAAACGGTGCACCAATTAAAGAAACCCTTGCCGCTTCACTTTGCAACCTCGCAAGAGTTAGACATTATCACACTGTCTACGATCCAATGTGCGGCTCTGGCACAATTCTCATTGAAGCTGCAATGCTCGCTCATAACATTCCAGCTGGCGTTAACCGCAACTTCACAGCTGAAAGATGGGAAAACATCGATCAAAAAGTTTGGAAAGAAGAAAGAGAAAGAGCTCTTAGCCTTGTTCGCACTGAATCAGACTTCAAGGCGTACGGCTCAGACATTGACGAAAAATCAGTTGAAATTGCTAAACTCAACGCAAAAAGAGCTGGCGTTGATAAATACATCACATTTGAAAAAGCTGACATTCGCAACTTCACCAAAAAGAGCGAAAAAGGCACAGTTATTTGCAACCCACCATATGGCGAAAGACTTCTTGACAGCTCAATGGCTGAGGAGCTTTACGGCGTCATGGGCAAAAAATTCGAGAAAGAACGTGGTTGGGCTTACTATGTAATTAGTCCATCAGATGACTTTGAGATTTTTTATGGCAAAAAAGCTGATAAAAGAAGAAAATTATACAACGGAATGATCAAGTGTCAATTCTTTATGTATTATAAATAATAAGGGAATATAAAATATTGGGAAAAATGAAGAAAATATTTTGAGGAGAAGGAACAGTGAAAAATTTATTTTTAGTTAATCCATGCGCAGGTAAGGGCGATGGCTTGAAGAAAAAAGTTGCCGAAATTGAAGCTTACTGCGCTAAAAACAGTGTGGAATATGAGATTTACTACACCAAAGCACCACTTGACGGAATCAAATTTTTAAAAGAATATTTAGCCAAAGACGACCATGTGAGAGTGTACGCTTTTGGCGGTGACGGCACACTTTTTGAAGCAATCAACGCAGCAGCTGAGTTTGAAAATGCTGAAATAGGAATTTTTCCACTCGGTTCAGGCAATGATTTTGTTAGAGTTTTTAACGATAAAACAAAGTTTTTGGAAATTGAAAATCAACTCGAAGGCGAAGCCGTTGTGCTCGACATGATGAAGTGCAATAATACATACGCAATCAGCCAATGCTCAATGGGAATGGACGCAGAAACTTGCGCTAATCAAGTTCGTTTCAAAAAAATCCCATTAATCACAGGCGAAACCGCCTTTCAGCTTTCAGCTGTTTATTGCCTTTTAAACAAGATGAGCAACGAGTTCACAATCAAGGTTGACGATGAGCCAGAATACACTAAAGAGCTACTTTTTTGCCTCGGTGCAAACTCTCGCTGGTATGGCGGTGGTTACAAAGGTGCTCCAGATGCACTGCCAAATGATGGCTATATCGACCTTGTAACCATTGAAAAGGTGAGCAAGTTGAAACTGCTTGGACTTTTAGGAAAATACAAAAAAGGCGAGCATAAAGATTTGCCAATAACAACCATCAAAAGATGCAAAAAAGTCGTTATTAAGGCGAAAAAGGAAGCTGCTGTCAATGTTGATGGCGAATGTTTTTACACTCATGAAACTGAATTTGAGATTGTGCCAAACAAAATCAAATTTATTATTCCAAAGGGTTGTCACATGATGCTCGATTAAGAAGAATTTTAAAGCAATATAATGAGCAAAGCTTTACTCAATTTTTCTCGAAAAATTGCGGTTTCCAAAGGCAGAGCCTTTGGGCGTTCGCCGCAGCGAACGAAATACCTTATCGCCAAAAAACCGCAGGAAGATAGCAAAAGTGTCCGGTGGACATTTTTGCGTAAGAAACCCTCGGCGGGGGTTTCTTGATTTTGCCGAAGGCAAAACAAAGCAATCTCACCGCTACGCAAAAACTATAAACAAAAGCTAAATCTAATTAGTACACAAGATTAAGTAGTAATTTACAATTAAAAAATATATGAAAACATTAAGATAAGGAGAAAATCAATGATTTTAATAGGCTACAGCAAATGCACAACTTGCAAAAGCGCAATCAAATGGCTCGAAGAAAACAATCAAGTTTTCACCTTTCGAGAAATCAAAGATGAAAACCCAAGCATCGAAGAATTAAAAGACTTTCATCAAAAATCCGACCTCCCACTCAAACGACTTTTCAACACCAGCGGCTTGATTTATAAGTCATTAGGGCTTAAAGATAAGCTGCCAAACATGAGTGATGAAGAACAATTTGAGCTTTTGGCAACAGATGGAATGCTTGTTAAGCGTCCGCTTTTGATTTTAGACGATAAAGTTTTAATCGGTTTCAAGCCAAAACAATGGGTTGAAGAACTATTGTAATTTAAAGTGAATAACAAAAAAGGTACAAAGCATTTTTTAGCTTTGTACCTTTAGTTTTTATAAACATTTTTGATTAATTTGCAGTGCTTAATTTTTTGCTTTGCTCAAGCTCTTTAACGATTCTTTTAAAAGTGATGCTAAACACAATTAAAGTCACAATAATTGAAATAGTGTCAGCAATAGGTTCGGACACAAACACAGCAAAAACCTTAGTTGGATCGCTTACGAAGCTAGACATTGCATCTGCGTTAAACAAGTTAGCGATTGAATCTGTCATGATGTTTGGCAAGATATAAATGAGTGGAATTAACATGATAACTTTTCTAAGAAGAGCGATGAAGATTGAGCTTTTCGCTTGACCGAGTGCAATGAAAGTTTGTTGGCAAGCCATTTGTAAACCAAAAAATCCAGTTGCAAACATATAAATTCTAATCGCCCAACAACCTAATGTGATTAAGCTATCATCACTTGAGAAAAGACCAACAAAAACTTGTGGGAAGATCATCATGATTGACCACACAGTGAATGAGAACACAAAGCAAGATATAAGCAGTATTTTAAACGCTTTTTTCACCCTGTCAATATTTCCAGCGCCATAGTTAAAGCTAACAATTGGCTGTGCGCCTTGAGTGAGCCCCATAAGAGGAAGAGTGACAAGCTGCATACAGCTAAATAAGATCGTCATTGCGCCCACGGCTAAATCTCCGCCATATTTGCCAAGCGAAGTGTTAAACGAAATTGTGAGTATGCTCTCAGTTGATTGCATGATAAATGGCGAAACACCGAGGGCAAAAATTACGAGTAAAAGTTTAAAATCGATTTTAAGATGAGTTTTTTTGATTTTTAACATTGTCTTTTTGCCTGTTAAGAATTTAAGCACCCAAATTGCTGAAAGAAGCTGCGAAAGAATTGTTGCAATTGCCGCACCACGAACTCCTAAACCAAACACGAAAATAAAAATAGGGTCTAAGATGATGTTAGTCACAGCACCAAGTAGGGTAGTACGCATGGAAATTGATGCAAAGCCTTGAGTTGTGATGAATGGATTAATCGCAAGCACAAATTGAATGAAGATTGTGCCGACACAATAGATGCCTAAATACTGCATTGAATAACCGATGGTGTCTTCACTAGCACCGATAAGCCAAAGAATTTCTTCACCAAAAAACAGCAAAACAGCGGTTAAAATCGCCGAAACTCCGACGATGGTGCTAACGCAAGTGCCAAGAATTTTTTCGGCTTTTTCGTTGTTACCTTGCCCCATTGCAATTGCTGCTTGAGGTGCACCGCCCATGCCAACAAGGCTGCTAAAAGCGGTGAGAATTGTAATGATAGGCATAACAACACCAACTCCAGTGAGGGCAGTAGTGCCAATGTCAGCGATGTGACCGATATAGATTCTATCAACAATATTATAAAGCAGGTTGATGATTTGCGCCGTGATTGCAGGCACAGCCATTGAAAAAAGCAGCTTACTAATTTTTTCAGTTGCAAGTTTGTTTGATTGAGTTTTATTCATTTGTTTACCTCGAAAATTTCACACGATAGATTGGTTACGTTTATAACATTAAGTAGTATAATCTTTAATAGGAAAAAAGTCAATGCTAAAATGACAAATAATCTAATTTTTATTGATAATGATTTTCATTTGTGATATACTTTATTTATGTAAAATAAAAATTGTCAACGCCTGTCGTTTGGGCGGTACAGTTTTTTGCGGCAAGCCGCAAAAAAAGTACGACCAGCTACGCTCGCTCATTAAAGGAGAAACCATGCTTTTATCACTAGCCTTAATTTTTATCGTTGGAATGTCACTAGGAAAAATTTGTGAATTAATCAAACTTCCAAGCTTAGTTGGAATGATCCTCACTGGAATTTTGCTCGGACCATACGCACTGAATTTGCTCGATTCAAGCGTTTTAGACATATCAACTCAGCTTAGACAAATCGCCCTAATCATCATTTTGGCAAGAGCTGGAATGAATTTAGACTTATCAGAACTCAAAAAAGTCGGTAGACCAGCGATTTTAATGTGCTTCGTGCCAGCGTGCTTTGAAATTTTGGGCACAGTGATTTTTGCACCAATATTTTTTGGCTTAACCACTCTTGAAAGCCTAGTTTTAGGCACAGTTATAGCAGCAGTTTCGCCAGCGGTAATTGTTCCAAGAATGCTCAAACTCAAAGATGAGGGATATGGTACGAAAAAAGCAATTCCGCAATTAGTCATGGCTGGCGCATCAGTTGATGATGTGTTTGTTATCGTGCTTTTCACAGCTTTTTCAACCCTCGCTCAAACTGGTGAGCTTGATTACACAAGCTTTTTCGTTATTCCAACTTCAATAATTTTCGGCATTTTAGGCGGAGTTATCATAGGACTAGCCCTAAGTTTCGTTTTTTCGAAAATTCACATGGCAGACACTTCAAAAGTGATTTTAATGCTTTCAATTTCATTCATTCTTGTCACAGTTGAAAGCTGGTTCACTGGAGCAATCGGTTTTTCAGGCCTACTTGCAATCATGGCAATGGGTTTAACTTTAAGAGGCAAAAAACTTGAAATGACAACGAGAGTAAGCGCAAAATTTTCGAAACTATGGTCAGCGGCTCAAATTTTATTATTCGTGTTAGTTGGCGCAACTGTTGATATCAGCTATGCCCTCGAAGCAGGTCTTTTCGCCATTGCTTTAATAGCTGCTGTTTTGATTTTTAGAGCAGTGGGCGTTTTAGTTTGCGTTGCAAAATCAGACTTAAACAAAAAAGAGAGAGTTTTCACCATAATTTCATATATGCCAAAAGCCACAGTTCAAGCCGCAATTGGTGGTTTACCTCTTGCAATGGGTCTTGATTGTGGAAAGATAGTATTAAGTGTGGCAGTGGTGTCAATACTATTAACAGCACCAATAGGAGCGTTTTTGATTGATAACACATATAAAAAGCTTTTACAAAAGTAAAATAGTACAATAGTACAACAAAACAAAGAGTAATTAATTGAAATTCAATTTTTACAGATAAATAAAAAATATAAATTAACGGAGGATATTATTATGTCTTATATTGAACTTGACGAAGAAAAATTCGCAAAAATAACAGCAGAAGGCGTGAGCCTTGTTGACTTTTGGGCACCATGGTGTCAACCTTGCATGATGCTTTCACCAGTTATCGAAGAAGTTGCAGACGAACTCGATGGCGAAGTAAACGTATGCAAAGTTAACTGCGACGAGCAACAACAACTTGCAATGCTCAATGGAGTTATGTCAATCCCATGCATGATTCTTTATGTTGACGGTGAAGAAAAAGAAAGATTAGTTGGTCTTAATTCAAAAGAAGATATCATAGAGTTCATCAACGAAAATAAGTAAAAAATCAAAGCAAACTGAAAGTGAGAAATCGTTTTCAGTTTGCTTTTTTTCGTACAGCTCGCTATGCTCGCACAGCTGAACTCAAAAATAGCGTTAAACAATTGAATTTTTGCTCAAAAACACCTTGACAAAACTATGATAATAATTGTATAATAATAAGGTAAATTTAATAAAATAAAAACAAAGAAGCTAGAACCGAAAACATTCGCTTTTAAGAGAGAAAATTCCACGGCTGAAAGAATTTTTAAAGTTTGTGTGTTAAGGCGCTACTAGCTAAGTTGCAATTGAAAAGTTAGCCGTAAATCTGCGTTAAAGATAAATTGAGTGGTGCTTTTTGCACAACACAGGTGGTACCGTGGAACACAAGTTTTCACCCTGTGATTGTGGGAAAGTGCTTTTTTTATTGTCTTGATTTAGGAAAATCAACTATACACTAATACCAATTTTCAAAAAAACGATTCAAACAAAAATATATTTATTTATAGTTTTTTTGTATTGGCAAATCTGTATTGTTTTGCCTTTGGCAAAATCAAGGAACCCCTTAATAGGGTTCCTTACGACAAAAAATTGTCCAATGGACAAATTTTTGTCTATCCTCCTGATTTTTTTGACGATAGGAGATTTCGCTCGCTGCGGCGAGCGCCTTAAGGCTCTGCCTTAAGAAACCGCAATTTTTTAAAAAAATTGAGTAAAATTTTACATGATTTTTTCTCAATTAATTATAACATTATTAATTACAAAACAAAAATAAAAACCGAAAGGAAATAAACATAATGCAATGGACATCACTAAACGAAATCCGTGAACAATACCTCAACTTCTTTCAAAGCAAAGACCACCTCAAAGCAGAAAGCTTCTCACTCGTACCACAAGGAGATAAAAGCTTACTACTCATCAACGCTGGTATGGCGCCTTTAAAAAAATATTTCACCGGAGAGCTTACTCCGCCAAAAAATCGCATGACAACTTGTCAAAAATGTATCCGTACACCTGACATTGAACGTGTGGGCATCACCGCTCGTCACGGCACATATTTCGAAATGCTCGGCAATTTCTCTTTTGGCGATTATTTCAAAAAAGAAGCTATCGAGTGGGCATGGGAGTTTTGTACAAAAACTATGCAAATGCCAATCGATAAAATTTGGGTTACTGTGTACCTTGAAGATGATGAAGCTTATGATATGTGGACAAAACACATCGGTGTGGCTGAAAATCGCATGAAACGTCTTGGTAAAGAAGATAACTTCTGGGAACACGGTGCTGGCCCTTGTGGACCATGTTCAGAACTTCACTTCGATCGTGGCGAAAAGTACGGCTGCGGCTCACCAGACTGTGCTCCAGGCTGTGACTGCGACAGATACACAGAGTTTTGGAACTTAGTTTTCACTCAATTTGAAAGTGATGGCAAAGGTAAATATGACCACCTCAAAAACTGTAATATTGATACAGGTATGGGACTTGAAAGACTTGCTTGCATCATGCAAGGTGTCGACAATCTTTTTGAAGTTGACACAGTTCAAAAAATCATGAAACACGTTATCGATATCGCAAAAGTTAACTATCATGACGATGAGAAAAACGACATCTCACTTCGTGTTATCACCGACCATATTCGCAGCACGACATTCATGATCAGCGATGGTGTTATTCCATCAAATGAGGGTCGTGGCTATGTTCTTCGCCGCCTTCTTCGTCGTGCCGCTCGTCATGGTAAGCTCTTAGGTGTGAATGAAACTTTCCTTTATAAAGTGTGTGAAACAGTTATCGAGGAAAACAAGAACGCATATCCTAACCTCTTAGAGAAAAAAGATTTAATCATCAAAATCATCAAAAGTGAAGAAGAAAGTTTCGCAAAAACAGTTGATAACGGGCTTCGCCTTTTGAGTGAAGTTATCGAAAATCTCGATGGCAAAATTCTTTCAGGTGCAGACGCATTCAAACTTCAAGATACTTTCGGTTTCCCAATCGATTTAACTAAAGAAATCCTCGCAGAAAAAGGCTTGAGCGTTGACGAAGAAGAGTTTGCACGCATCGTGAAAGAAAACAGAGAGCGCACTCGAAACGCTCGAAAAGATGCTGGCGCTGACGCTTGGAAAAACAAAGGCACAGCAACAAAAGGTCTTGACTCAACTGATTTCTTGGGGTACAGTGAGCTTTCAGCTCACGCAAAAATCTTAGCCGTTGTGGCTGACGATGAAAGAAAAGACTTTGTGACAGCTGAGCAAAAAGCAACTATCATCTTAGATAAAACCCCATTTTATGCACTTAGTGGCGGTCAAGTGGGCGATAGCGGTGTAATCGAAACTGACAAAGCAGTGTTTAAGGTTGATAGTACAACAAAAACAGCTGACGGCATTTATTTGCATTCAGGTTCGCTTGTGAGCGGTGACATTTTGAGCGTTGGCGATGAAGTGAGCGCAAAAGTGGACGACGAAAAACACCAAAATATTAAGAAAAACCACACAGCAGCTCACCTTTTGCAAGCAGCGCTTAGAGAAGTTCTCGGCTCTCATGTTGAGCAAGCTGGTCAGTTGGTTGATGAAAAAACCACTCGTTTTGACTTCGTGCATTTTTCTGCAATGACAGCAGAGGAAATTGCAATGGTTGAAACTCGAGTAAATGAAATCATCTTGGGTGCTTTGAGCGTACAAAGTGAGGAAATGCCTATCGACAAAGCTCGTGAAATGGGCGCAATGGCATTGTTTGGCGAAAAATATGGTGACGTTGTAAGAGTTGTTAAAATTGGCGATTTTTCTGTTGAACTTTGTGGCGGTACTCACGTTGCAAATGCTGGAGAAATTGGTTTGTTTAAAATCGTTTCAGAGAGTTCAGTAGCAGCTGGTGTTAGAAGAATTGAGGCTGTGACAGGCAAAAACTTCTTGAACTTTGTTAACCAAAAATTGGGAGTTATTAATTCAGTTGCAGATGCGCTTAAGATTTCTAATGTTAATGACGTTGTTGTGAAAACTAAGGCTGTTGTTGACACTCTTAAACTTAAAGAGAAAGAACTCGAGAAAAAGTCTACTGAACTTGCTAATATTAAAATTAGTTCACTGTTAAATTCTGCTGTTGAGATTGATGGTTTGATGCTTGTTACTACTATGCTTGAAGATACAACAGTTGATGAGATTCGCCAAATGATGAGCATGATTCGTGATAAGGGTGAAAATTATATTGGTGTTATCGGCGGCGTTCAAAAGGAAAAATGTAGCGGTAATATTGGTGTTTGTTGTGGTAAAGAGGCTATTGCTAAAGGTGCTAAGGCAGGACTTATTGCTAAGGGAGTTGCTCAGCTTGCTGGTGGTTCTGGTGGTGGTAAACCTGATAGTGCTATGGCTGGAGCTAAGGATGTTGCGAAGATTCCAGCGGCGTTGGAGCAAGCGGCAGAGATTATCAAAACAATGATAGGCTAAAAAAAAGAAAAAATAAAAAAAGAAAAGAAAAAAGAAAAAAAGCAAGCAAAGCTTTACTCAATTTTTCACGAAAAATTGCAGATTCTTAAGGCAGAGCCTTAAGTCGCTCGTCGCAACGAGCGAAAACCACAAGAAAATGGAGAATTGAAAATTGAGAATTGAGAATTAAAGCAAAGCAAATGCGATTCAAATAAACGTAAAACTAAACTAAATGCACTATATTACCCTACAAATCAAACCAAGAGAAAATAACATCGCATTTGCGTTAGTAGTAAAAGAGCAAAGCGATTTTTACGGCTTGATTTATGAAACTAGCAAAACAGACGGCGACAGCCGACTGTTTTGTGGATTGTAATCGTCAGTTAGCGGTGCAGTTTCGGCGAGCGTTTTGCTGCGGCGAAGCCGCAGCAATTGCGTGCAAGGCACGCAATAATTTTGGCAAAGCCAAAATTAAACGCTCGCCGAAACGTCCCAACACATCAAAGCTACCTAGAAACAAAAAAACTAACCGATACATATGCCATGGAAACTGAAAAAATTCGTGTTTCGTGATTTCACGAAACAAAAACCACCGCACTCCCTCGAAACCACGTTTTTTGCGGTTTACCGCCAAAAACTGTACCATAAAAAACGCATAACAGAAAAACTGTACCAAATAAAACAAAACAAACATAAATTCAACAAGGAGGAAAACTAAAATGGATTGCATATTTTGCAAAATCGCAAACGGAGAAATCCCAACCACAAAAATCTATGAAGACGATAAAGTAGTAGCATTCAACGACCTAGAACCACAAGCACCAACGCATGTGTTAATTATCCCAAAAGAACACATTGCAAGTGCGGACGAAATCGATGAAACCAACAGCGCTGTTATTGCACACTGCTTCGAAGTCGTGGCAAAACTTAGCAAAGAACTCGGTCTTGATGGTGGCTATAGAGTTGTCAACAACTGCGGCGAACTTGGCGGACAAAGCGTGAAACACATTCATTTTCACCTCATGGGTGGAAGACAATTAACATGGCCAGCAGGCTAATAAAAAGGAGAAACAACATGAAAACTTATGACATGACAATCGCAGGACTCAAAAGAAAACTTCCAATTTGCACAGTTAATGACAAGCTCGACATCGCAGCTTTCGTTATCTTCGGTGATGCTGAACTCACTGTTGCGTGCGCTACAGCTCTCATCGAAAAAAGCCCAGAATTTGATTACATCTTAACTCCAGAAGCTAAGAGTATCCCACTCGCTCACGATATGTCAAGACAAAGTGGCAAACCATATTTCGTGTGCAGAAAAGGGCCTAAACTTTACATGAAAGACCCAGTTCACGTTGACGTGCGCTCAATCACCACTGACAAAATCCAAACTCTTTATCTTGACGGCACAGAGGGCGAAAAAATGCGTGGCAAAAAAGTGCTTATCCTCGATGATGTTATCAGCACCGGAGAATCTCTCATCGCTGTTAACGCTTTGGCTGCACAGTTTGACGCTCAAATCGTGGGTCAAGCAGCAATTTTAGCTGAAGGAGATGCTTCAAAACGTGAGGATATTATCTTCCTCGAGCCACTTCCACTTTTCTTTAAAGACTAATCGCAGTTTCGAATGAAAAGACCAATAATTCCAACTGTAAGCATGATATTTCTCGCTCTCGTTTGGCTTAACATTAGTTCAAGCCTTTTTACGAGCGTGTGTTTTGTCATGCTTTTTTGTGTGCTTGGAATTGTTCTCGTCACTTCTTTTGTACGCTTTTACCGTGTGCGTTGGCTGAGCATTTCGTTTTGCCTTGTAGCCGTTGCGACTTTGATTTTTACTTTTTATGAAAGCAATTACGAAAAAACCACAAACTACATTGATCAATACATCACAATCACTGGGCAAGTTGCAGATTATCCAGTTATAGACTCGGATAACACCTATTACAACTTCAAAATTGACATTGAGCAAATTGATGGGGAAGAAGTAAGCGGAAAAATCATTGTCTATTTTAAAGACGATGAGCGGTTAGAAAATCTCAAAGCTGGCGAAACAATTGAGCTTTCATGCACTGCTCAAGAAGTTTACGCAACCACCGACATGATGCAAATTTACTATAAATCTTTAGGCTGTTATCTAAGCACTTTTTCAGTTTCAAGCTATGAAGTTTTGCGGGAGCAAAACTCGTACAACCCAATGAATTGGGTGAAAAACATAAGATATGAAATCAAACAAACATTTCTTAGCGACTTTGACTCGGAAAACGCTGGCATTTTAATTTCACTGCTTTTTGGCGATAAAACACAGTTGAGTGATGAGCTATATGAAAAATTTGTTGCTTGTGGTTTGGCTCATTCAATGGCAATTTCTGGTTTACATATGTCCATATGGGTGATGTTTTTCATGGCTTTTATGAAAAAATTCGGCATCGAAAACTCCTATACCTACACAGCCCTAATGGTGATAATTTTCTTAGTCGTCATCTTCGCAGATTTCACGCCATCCGTGCTTCGAGCGGGGTTAATGCTGTTTATTTTTATCATTGCCAAACTAGTTAAAAACGATTCTAACCAAACAAATGCACTGTTTTTATCTGCCTTTGTAATTTTGCTAATCAACCCATATTGTGCCCTAGATATCAGATTTTTGCTCTCGTTTTGCTCAACTTTTGCAATCTTACAAATCGCACTGCCAATAATTCTAAAATTATCTTTTTACTTAGATGAAATCCGTATGCCGAGCATATTTAAAAAGCTATTAACAGTGATAACATCAAGCGCTTTAATCACAATTTCAACCACATTTTTCGTTTTGCCAATAACGCTTTACGCTTTTGGTCAAGTTTCATTCGTTGGTGTTTTATCAAACTTGATTTTTCTAGCCTTATTAGCGCCAATGATTTTGCTTTCTGGTGTGTACGCTTTAGTGCACGATATTCCAGTTTTATCAACAGCAATAAATTTTGTTTTAAGCAAACTAACTGATTTTTCAATCCTAGTTGTGGAAAAATTATCAAGTTTGAAATTTGCGTACTATGAATTTGACTCAAGTCAAATAATTTACGTTATCATTTGGAGCTTAGCCGCCTTAGCGATATTGTTTGTGCTTAAAAATAGAAGGTTATTTGATGAAGATGAAAAAACTGAAAAAATAAAACACATAAAAAAATGAGCACTCCAGCTTGACTGCTGTAGTGCTCTAATTTTATGTGTTTTGTGTTTTAATTTAAATAACATCAGTTGCTGCGCATTCGTCATAAAGGCGATATTCTTTTTCGAGTTTGATTGTGAGAGTCAGCAACACTAACATCATAACAACGCAAACCAAAATTGAATAAGTGCCCCAAAGTCCACAGATAACGCTGCCGAGGTACGCACCAATGGTGAAAGTTGACATCAAAATGAAATATTCAACTAAAAGTTTGATGCTCTTTTTATCTCTGTCGTAAATTGCATTTGCAAAAATCAAGCCCATATTTCTAACATTTCCTGAGCCGAGAGTAGTTGTGTGAGTATAGCCAGCATAGTTTTTGTGATGGCAAAGTTGAAAACCTGAGGCCATAGCGATAGTGTAATTTAAGATATGATCATGAAATCCACTAGGGATAAAGGCGACTATCAAAAAGAGCATAAGCTCCGCTAAAATAGAAGTTTTCTGCCAAAAAAATTCATCTTTATTAGAAAAATTGCGCCTCATAAATTGAAGAATTGCAACACCAGAAAAGCAGCCAATTATAGGCACTAAACTAATGATAAACAAATCCTTGTCTTGCATATAAACAGCCAATCCAATTCGAGCCATATTACCACTTTGCATAGTAACAAGCGAACCGCCACGAATAAAATAAGAATAAGCATTTATATAACCGCCTATGAACGTGAGCGCAAAAGTGAAAATCACACCATCTTCAATGTGTGGGGAAGTTTTATTTTTAAACATTTCAATCACCAATTTTACATCAATTTTTTTAACTCGACAAATATTGTAACACTAAAAAAGCAAACTTTCAAGACAAAAAATCAATAAACATTGACTTTTTAAAACAAAACTGTTGTTTAAATTGCATAAAAAATGGATTTGATTTTTGTGCAAACAAACAGATGAACGTAAATGTAGTTAGATGAGTGAACTAACCCATAAAAAAAGCCAAAACAAACAGCATTAGCAAAGTTTGTTTTGGCTTTTTCGTTTGTTTGAAATGCAAATTTTCTCAAGGGCGTACAGGTCGCTACGCTCCCCAGTGATTTTAAATTTGCTCTTGTTCAGCTAGTTCTGCTTCTTCTTGAGCTAGTCTTTCTGCTTCTTCTTTGAGTTTGGCTTGTTGTAGATCGTATTGTTCTTGAACTAACTTAACTTGCTCATTAAGTTCTTCGAGCTCGTCTTTTTTAGCATTAAGTAGTTCCTGCTTTTCGCTTATTAAGACTTTATTATCTTCAATTTGCTTAAGCTGAATAGGTCTTTGTTTTCTAAAACCAGCGATATTCTTTTTCATATCATCAATTTTTTTATTAGTGGTTCTTATTTTTCCAGCCTCGTAAGAGTTGAAGGAGGAAAGACGATAAACAATTTCATTGACATTGCATTTAACAAGAGGTTTAACCTCAGCAGTTTTAGAAATGTTTTGCAAATCTAAAGTCGTAGTTTTAAGATCTTTATCTTGAACATAAACGTGCTCAAGTCCATTAGCATCTAAGAAGTCAATAAAATGATCAAAGTTTTCTTTTTGTACTTTTTTGGGAGCTTGCAAATCTAAATCTTCGATTATATCGAGCAAATTAGCCTCTGGGTCAAGTTTTGAACCGTCTTTAATCATGGTTAAATTGTGATATTCAGCCGCTTCACGAGTGCGAGTGTCTTTTGGAATAATAACTGCAGGAGTGCCTGACATTAAGGCGGCGATGTTTCCGTGAAGTCTAGCACCGAAACAAAGGTCCATATTGCTCAAAAATTTCATCCGTGATGGCACATTTAAAAAGAATTTAACATTATCGTCCATGTGATATTTTCCAGCTATTTTTGATGGATATGACTTATCCGCTTTGCTGATAAATTCTTTGCCAGCATAAAGCAAGCGAAGTTCATCAACGAGTTGAGGAAGAAAAGTTGCCTCAGCAAATTTATCAGCATTGTTCATAATGAATCGTTGAATATTTAACCCACAAGCGCTAGTTGAGTTGAAAGCAACTTTTGAAAACTCATTGATAACAGTTTCCCTAATTTCAAACTCACGACCTTTTGCATACATTCCAGGAGAGCCGATAACAGTGTGATGAGTGCCTTCTTTAAATCCGAGTTTAGTTAAATAATCACTTGTGATTTGCCCTCTAACACCAACGATAGCTGATTTTTCAAGCACAGCTTTCATAAACTCTTTAACATCTTCATCAAAAGAAAAACTTTGGCTTAAGTCAGGTTCATAAGGAGCTCTTAAGCCAACGCCAGTAACGATAGTTGGAATATCGAGCTTTTTCACGTTTTTTGTGATAAGCCTTAGCTCATTCATAAATTCAGGACGAAATGCATCTGAAAGTGGAAGAATATGAGCTGTGCATTCACTATTGATTTGTTCAAGTTGTGCATCGCTGAGTTTATTTTCATATTGGCTTGGAATAAATTCGCTTTTATAAGTGAGAAGTGAACGAATAATTCCATATTGATAAACTAAATTACCAGCATTTGAGCCAATGATATTTTTTGTTTGAAATTCAAATGGGCTTAAGAGTTCAGTTGGCAAAGTGCCGCAACGCATATAATATTTTTTCATTTTATAACACCTTCCCGTCACTTTTTTTCTCAATATTTGGGGCGGAGATTAAAGCTGAAAGCTCTTCGAGTTTTGTTTGATTTTTAGAAAGCTTTTGTTCAACTTCTGCTAATTCTTTTTCGAGTGTTTTAATTGAATTTGAGTCATTTTTAAGAAGAGTTTTTCTTTCTTTATCTGAAAGGTTAAGCTCATCATGCTGACTCTTAATTTGATTGAAGTTATCTTTAAACACGTTTTCTTTTGAAAAATCGAGTGCATTGATAGGCTCTAATCTTCTCATAACTTCTCTTGCGTCAACGCTTTTGTAAAGCGAACTAGCCTCGGCTCTGTGCGAACAGTTTTTAATTTGACGATCAAGTTCTAAATGTTTTGCATTTCTATCTTCTTTATAAGCGTGATCAAGACCGTTAGCATCTAAAAAGTCTATGAAGTGATCGAAATTTTCTTTTTGAACCTTTATAGGTGATTGAAAATCTAATTTTTCAACATAATCGAGTAATTTTTCTGATGGGTCAAGTTTTAAACCTCCCTCAATTACAGTGAGATTATGATAGGATGCTATTTCCCTTGTGCGAGCATCTTTAGGAATTAAGATTACCGGAGTTCCTGACATAGTTGCAACGATGTTACCATGAAGTCTTGTGCCAAAGCTTAAATCAACACTTTTCATGAAGTTCATCCAAGATGGAGCGTTTAAAAAGAATTTAACTCTATCTTCTAAATGGAATTTTCCAGTGATGGTTGATGGATAAGATGAGTGAGCACGGCTGATAAATTCTTTACCAGTGTGTAAAAGATTGAGTTCGGCAACGAGTTGCGGAATATAAGTTGAATCATTAAAACTAGCGGCATTATTTATGATAAATTGTTGAATGTTTGCTGCTGAAGCACTAGTTGTATTAAATGAAAACTTTGAGTTTTCATTGATAACAGTTTCTCTAATTTCAAACTCTCTACCATTTGAATACATTGAAGGACAGCCGATAACAGTGTGATCACGACCTTCTTTAAAGCCAAGTTTAGTTAAATAATCGGCAGTGATTTGACCTCTAACACCAATTATTGCTGACTTATCAAGCACAGCTTTAACAAACTCTTTAACAGCATCATCAAACTTAAATCCTTGATTTAAATTAGGCTCATAAGGTGCACGAATTCCAACACCAGCAATGACAGTTGGCATATTAAATCTTTTAATGTTTGACGTGATTTGTCTTAATTCGTCAACGAAATCTGGACGAAACGCATCAGCAAATGGCAAGATATGAGCACTGCATTCATTGTTGATTTGATCAATTTCAGCATCGCTTAATTTGTTTTTATATCTGCTTGCCATAAATTCAGTATCAGGAGTGGTTAAAGATCTAATAATTCCATATTGGTAAATCAAATTTCCAACATTGTTGCCTAAAACATTTCGAGTTATCATCTCTTGTGGAGTAAATAATTCAGTCGGTAACATACCAGCTCTAATATAAATCTTTTTCATTTTAAACACCTCGTTGTTTAATTAAAATATAGTGCTATAATCAATATCTAAATCATAATCTTCATCTAAAATAATATGGTCGATGAAGCGATCTGTTGACTTGCCGTCAGTGTGAGTGAAGTTTTTCTTGATGAAATAATCCATCTTTTCAAACTCGAAATCTTCGTTTTTAACGCTCTCAAGAAGTTCTTGTGAAGTGCCAACGATTTTTCCTGGTACAATTTTTTCGAATTCTTCGTAAAAATCTCTAGTGGCAACATATTCATCTTTATCAAATGCGTAAAATAGCATTGGACGTTTCAAGAGTGAAAATTCATAAATGATTGAAGAGTAGTCAGTGATGAGTACGTCAATCATAAACAAGATGTCGTTAACTTCACGATATGAAGTTGCATCGATGATGTAATCTTGATATTTTTCAGGAATTCTGATTAATTGTTTCACGAATGGATGCATTTTAATCACGAAAAGTGAGTTAGTTTCAATGCAAAATTCTCCCCAAGCTTCAAGGTCAATTTTTTCATAAGGGAAGTGAGCAGAGTTTGCACCATTTCCTCTAAATGTTGGTGCGTACAAATAAACCTTTGACTTTCCAACAGACATAGGAAACTCTTGAGCAAGTTGAGCCATGATGTTCTTTTTATATTCAGGGTCAAAAAAGATGTCTGTACGAGGCACACCAGTTGGATAAAAACATTTTTCATCTAAACCGAAACATTCGGCGTGGTGGAGCGCTGAGTGGTACGAACTAACAGGCACATGGGTGTAACACTTGTGTACTCTTGTGTTAAATGCAGGAGCACCAGGTTTGCCGAGCCTTTCTAAACCAACAGCCTTAAACGCACCGCAAGCGTGCCAAACTTGAACAACTTTTTTATATTCAGGAAAGTCTAAAGTGTAAATATCAGGATAATAGTCATCAATGATGATGATGTCAGCCACAGCTAGTTTATATAAAAAGCTAATCTTTTTGAAAAATGGCATTTTTTCAGTGATGGTTGGCTTGAAGTCAAAAAGGAATTTATGAGTCTTTTTCATTCCTCTTTCAATCATTCTTTTATAAACAAATTCTTCATTACCACCAATTTTTGCTCGTGAGCCTGAAGAAAATAAGATGACATTTCCTTTTCTTCTTGCAAATCTTAAGAAAAAGTTGAAGATTATGCGATTGCCATAAAGCGAAACATCTCTTTGCTTTAACGCTTTTTTCTTGCGCTTTTCATTGCGTTTTTTCTCCCAATAAGGCACAGGCATATTGTTTGGTGCTTTATAACCAATGCGAAGCTCAAATAAGCAGCTGTCAACATTATAACTTGAAAATGCTCTAAAATAATTCATTGCAGATCTTTGAAGTTTCCAGTGAACATCATTGTCTTTGTAAAAATTATAATCAATTTCATAATCAGGGCTAACATAAGCTTTTTCATATGTGCTTAAAAGCTCAGTTTTGATATAGTAATTTTCTTGATCATAACAAACAGCAAATGATTTATTGCCCTCTGTTGAAAGCGTTACACTCACATCATCACTGCTTGTTGATACAAGCTCAAAAAAATCTGGACTTAAGATTTCGTGAAACTCAAGAGAATAATTGCCAGTTGCAACAGGTGCATTTTCATAAGCACTGATTAAGTTAATTGAAATTTTAAATTGACCATCTTTAACATCGATGTGATTGAAGTTAATGCTGATATCGCCAGTTTGATTAGTGAATTTAACCATGAACTTCGCATCATCATCATAGCCGATTAAACGCCCTTGAGCGCAAAAAACAGTGCGTTTGAAAAAAATCTTATCAATGAAAACAACTTTTTCATTATTCTTGATTTTTTCATCAGTTATCTCTTTGATGCTTTGGCTAACTTCAATAAACTCATATTCATCTTCAAATTCATTTTCTAATATGTTTTCTTGCATTTTCACAAATTACCTTTCTCTTGCTCGAATAAAAAAACGCCACAAACTATAACAATAGCCGTGGCGTTTAAAACTTTTGAATAAAATCATGGTGCCGGTGGCCGGACTCGAACCGGCACGCTGTCGCCAGCGGTGGATTTTGAGTCCACTACGTCTGCCAATTCCATCACACCGGCACATATAAAGTTATTTATTCCAAAAGTCTACGAGAGCTATTATATAATAATTATGTCAAATTGTCAAGTCTTTACATAAAAAAGCTGTAAAAACTTGACAATTATGATTTAAAATACTTACATCCACTTCATAACAGTTTTGCCGAAGGCTCTTGTTGAATCAATGTCAAATGAATTCATCATTTGCTCAATGTTTCTAACGTGTTTAACTTCACCAACAATGCAGCGAAGAGCAGCGGTGATATCTGGATATTTTTCATACATTTCAACAACCTTTTTGAAATCTTCACGACCACTACGGCTGCTGCCAAACATTCTAAGACCTTTTTCAAGAATCATTCTTGTGTTAATTGGCACAGCATATTCACTAACACCGAGAATGGCGATTGTGCCTTCTGGGTTAATCATATCGATAATTTGCTCAATTGCAATTGGGCTGCCGTTGCCACCAACACATTCAAAAGCGTGATCGATTTTGAGGTCTTTTGGAATTTCGGTTGTGAGATATGTTTCATCACAAAAAGTGAAGTCATCGAGTTTCTTTTGAACAATTCCGAAAACGCAGATTTTTGCATCAGGGAAAAACTTTTTAAGAAAAACGCAGGTGATGTAGCTAAGATTGCCGTCGCCCCAAACACCGATAACATTGCGTCTTTTGTGTGAAAATCTCTCAAAGCGCATGATGCTGTGCACGCTTACAGAAACAAGTTCAGTGAAAGCGGCAACAGTTTTGTCAACTTTATCGCTGATTTTAACAAGTCTATCAGCATCAATGCTAACATATTCTTGCATGAAACCATCAAAACCACTAGCTCTAAATTTGCTTGAGCGAAGATAGTTTTCAGCGATAACATCGTCTTTTTCAGTTGGAGTGTTAGGAATCATAACAACAGTATCGCCAGCTTTAATATCTTCACATGGAGAATAAACAACTTCGCCGATACCCTCGTGAATAAGAGCCATTGGAAGTTTTTCAGCAATAACTTTTGCATCTCTTGTGCCTAAATAATATCTTTGGTCTGCGTTGCAGATTGAAAGATAAGTAGGCTTAACTATAACTTTGCCACCATTTAAATCCACTTCGTTAAAAGCAATTTCAAATTTACGTGGTTGGGTTAATCTATAAATTGTATTAAACATTAAATTTTCCTTTCGAATGCTAACTATTTATAAAATTTCAATATATTTTTTATGCTTTAAAACTAAACATTAAGTTTTATTTCGATTGCTCGTTGAGCAAATCAATCACGGAGTTCATGTCGTGGTGATCGTACCTTTTTGCGGTTAACCGCAAAAATTGTACCGCCGAACATGAGTGGTTACATATTGTCGTCAAGGAGGGAGTCAGCAACTCTTAAATCATATGGATAGGTGATTTTGATGTTGTAAACTTCGCCTTGGATAAGATGAACGTCATGCCCTTTGATGCTGAAAATTTTGCAAGCATCAGTTAAAATATCTTTTTCTTCATCGCTCAAGCTTGTGTAAAGCTCTTTGAGAAGTTTTGCGTTAAATGATTGTGGAGTTTGACCTTGATAAAGCTTGCTTCTGTCAGGAATATTGCTGATAACTTCGCCACCTTGGCTTTCAACAATTGTGTCAGTTGCAGGCACTACTGTGTCTGTTGCACCATATTTGAGAGCGGCATCGATGTTTTCTTCAATGATTCTTGCGTTAACAAATGGACGCACTGCATCATGAGTTAAGATGATGGTGTCATCTGCTAAACCATCTGTTTCTTCGATGAAATTAATCGCATTCATGATAGTTTCATTACGAGTGTCACCACCGCATAAAACAACAATTTTCTCGTTTTTAGGCAAATGTTTTTCGATGATGTCTTTAGTGTAGCTCACCCATTTTTCAGGACATAAAACGATAACTTTTTCAATTTTATAATTAACATAAAATTTCTCGATTGTGTGCATGATGATAGGTTTGCCTTTGAGTTTTAAAAATTGCTTTGGTTTTTCAACGTTTCCCATTCTGCTGCCAATTCCGCCAGCAGCAATAACTGCATATACCATATTTTACACCTCATACTTTTATTGTTTTATAAATTAAACTAATAATACTTAAAATTAAAATTAATTTTACCATAATTTTTTGAATAATCCTATAAAATTATACATCTTTTTAGTAAACAAGTCAAGCTAAACAGTTAATAAGAGAAGAAATATATTATAAATGTATAACGCCTTGACAATCAGCATGTAAATATAGTATAATTTAATAATATTAAAGTGAGGTGAAGTGGCAATGAATTTATATTTTCAAGATGAAATTAATGAGATTTTAAAGGCGCTCAAGCATGAAAAAATAAATCTAAAAACTTACGAAAATAAAGAGATAGTGCTAGTTTTTGATGAGCCATCTTTTTGCTCGTACATGGCTCGTATCCTCGCCAGCGTTGGGGAAAAATGCAGCGTTATTTGCTCAAGTGAGCTAAGCGATGAAAGTTTTCCACTTGGCGGCATCAAAACATATAAAAACTTTGAAGATTTCACAAAAAACAAAACTCAAATTAGCTCCGCTTTTTACTTTTACTTTACAAACTTAAACTTATATCAAAACGAAACTGAATTTAAAGCCAAAGAAAAAGACCTCGAAAATTGGGTAAAATACGCAAGTGAAAACGAAAATAAATTCATCTTGTGTGAGCAGTTCGATTTTAATAAGCCACATGAAGAAAATATTTGCGCCTTAGCAGAGAATGAACTGCTTTCACAGTCGAAAAAAGATGAAACTTTCACCCGAGGCAAACTCATGTTAAGCCTTGAAAACACATTAAAACAAAATTTCAAACAAGCCGAAACCGCAAGCCTAATTTTAAGGCATAACGCAGTTTTTGCCCCTTGCGTAAAAACCAAAACAAAGCTTGACATAAATCAAATAATTGAAGATTTTATAAAAACAAACGAGCTAACTTTTAACGCAGATGATAGTGCAACTCACTATGGCGCTATTTATGTTAGCGATTTAATCATAGCGATTTTAACCTTAGCTCAAAAAGGCGAGTTTGGTTCGAGTTATAATCTTAACAGCCACAGCTTCACAATCCACGAATTAAAGTCGATTTTGCTCGAAACATTCGCCGATAAAAACATCAAAGTGAACTGTAATTTTAACGCTGAAAATTCGCAAAACAGCTATGAAGTTTTAAGCTGCAAAAAAGCTGAGCATTTAGGCATTAAGCCAAACATAAAGTTTAGCACAGCAATCAAAAAAACCGCAAGTTATTTAATGGATATCGACTATCAAGGTGAGTTTTTTGTTGACGTTTATGAGGGCAAACTCGAAAAAATCAAGGCTCTTGAAATGAATATTGTCGATGAAATTTTAAGGATTTGCAAAGAAAATGAGCTCGAAGTTTTCCTTGTTGGTGGCTCATTTTTAGGAGCAGTAAGACACGGCGGTTTCATTCCATGGGACGATGATATCGACCTTGGCATGATGCGTGAAGATTATGATAAATTCAGAAAAATCTGCGCCGAAAATCTGCCAGAGTCAATGTTTTTCCAGTGCAACAAAACAGATGAAAACTCACATTATATCTTCGATAAAATCCGCTTGAACGGCACTGTTTTTGCAACTGATTCATCAATCAACTTCCCAAAAATGCACAACGGAATTTTCGTTGACATCTTGGTTTTTGATAAGACTTCAAACAATTCAAAAATGCAAAAACTTCACATATTTTTTGTTCGAATTTTCAAGCTGATTTTAAACATGATTTGGCTTGACGAAGCAAAAAAACAAAACAGAAAAACACTTTCAAAAATAGCACTTCCATTTTTAAAAATCTTGCCATTCAAATTTTATCACTGGTGCTTTGACAAGGTTCTTTGCGTTTATAAAAATAAGAAAAACAGCAAATTTGTCATTGACGGAGTGGGCAACAATATGCTCAAAGGTGCGCTGCCAATCGAGTGGCTACAAGAGCTAAAAGAAACCAATTTCGAGGGACGTAAAATAAAAATTTCCGCCCACGAAAAACCATATTTAACCAAGCTATACGGCGAAAATTACATGGACTTACTACCATATACACAAAGATTTTCAGGGCACAATATAGTCCAACTGGATTTAGGAGAATACATTTAGCTCGCTAGCGCTTGCAATGAAAAATGAAGAATGAAAAATGAAAAATCGCATCTCATACTCGGGAACTTAAGGAAAAAACATCACTCACAACGTAGGGACATGGCTTGCCATGTCCGAAACTGAGTTTGTACTATACTTGCGGACATGGCAAGCCATGTCCCTACAATAGGTAAATTGTAGGGGCGACCTGCGGTCGCCAGTAGGTTTGATGAAATTTTCTGGCGACCACAGGTCACCCCTACGTTTATAATGCGTGCAAAGCACGCCACCACAATTTTTCATTCTTCATTTTTAATTCTTCATTATGAGCGAAGCGAACTGTACCACAAACCAAAATCAAACAAAATAACTAACCAAAACAACAAAATAAAAAAAGAGGTGACATCTTGCCAAAATTCGATGAAAAACAATTAAAAGCGCACATCAAAACAAAAGAATTCAAATCCGCCTATCTAATCTATGGCGATGAAAGCTACCTAAAACAACTATACGCAAACACAATCTGCGATAAATGCCTTGGTGACACTTTCAAAGATATGAATTTTGATAAATTCGACGGCAAAGAAACAGACCTTCAAAAGATACTTCAAACCGCAGACCTCATGCCATTCATGGCAGAAAAACGCTGCATTTTAGTTGAAGATTTCAAGCTTGAATCAATGCCAGAAAAAGACCACAAGACAATGAAAACCTACTTCGAAAATCTTCCACAAAGCACAGTTTTAATCTTCGTTGAAAGAAAAAACAACCTCTCACTGCGTACGGCGAAAAAAGCAATCGAACTTTTCGATAAATATGGAGCTGTTTGCGTACTAAACAAAAGAACTGGCAAAGATCTCATAAATCCGCTCATTTCATCGGCAAAGAAAAAAGGCTTAGTCCTCTCACCTCAAATGGCGAATTACCTCGTAACAGTGGTGGGTGATGATTTCAACGTGTTAATAAATGAATTGAGCAAGGTGTGCAGCTACGCTCAAACTGGCGAGATAACAAAAAAACACATTGACGAAGTCGCAGTCAAAAGTCTTGACACCAAGATTTCGTACTTGATACGTGCGCTACTAGCCAAAAACTTCGAAAAAGCTTATGAAGTCCTCGATACCTTGCTTAGACAAAAAACAGAGCCAGAATATATTTTAGGATCAATAACAAGCGGTTTTGTCGATATGTACAGAGCAAAAGTTTCAGTGCTGTGTGGCGATAGAGCAGAGGCGTTGAAAGACGATTTTAACTATAAAAACAGAGTTTTCGCCCTAACAAACGGAGCAAGAGATTCATCAAGAATGGATATTTCCGATCTTAGACGCTGCTTAGAGGCAATAGCACAAGCAGATTTCAAACTTAAAAACACCGCTCAAGCTTCAAATATTGTAATCGAGCAACTCTTAGTGCAATTGATGCTCATTTCAAATGGTGAAAGAGTATGATAAAAATAAAACAAGCAGTGATAGTAGAGGGGAAATATGACATAATAAAGCTCTCAAACATCATCGATGCGGTTATCATAAAAACAGACGGCTTCGGCATATTTAAAAACAAAGAAAAACAAAAACTAATTCGTTCACTAGCTCAAAAAAATGGCATAGTCGTTTTAACAGACAGCGACTCAGCTGGCTTTGTGATTCGAAACTTTCTAAATTCCAGCGTACCAACCAAACAAATCACCCATGTTTATATGCCAGACATCTTCGGCAAAGAAAAACGCAAAACAGAAGCCTCAAAAGAGGGAAAACTCGGTGTTGAGGGAATAAGCGAGAAAATTATTCTCGAAGCCTTTGAAAAAGCTGGCGTTTTTTGCGAAGAAAACGAGCAAATCGAAAGAAAACTAATCAAAAATTCTGATCTTTACGAGCATGGTTTAAGCGGCAGACCAAACAGCCAAGAAAAACGTAAAAAATTGCTTCAAACTCTCGACTTACCAGAAAGAATGTCGAGTTCGTCAATGATAAAAATATTAAACAGTTTCATAAGTTTCGAAGATTTCGAAAACACAGTTAAGGAGTTATAACATGAGAATAGGACATGGATATGATGTACATAAATTAGTCAGCGGCAGAGATTTAATCTTAGGTGGAGTGAAAATTCCTCACGAAACAGGTTTGCTCGGCCACTCAGATGCAGACGTACTCTTACACGCAATTTCAGATGCACTCTTAGGCGCATTAGCCCTTGGTGACATCGGGAAATTTTACCCAGACAACGATCCAAAATACAGCGGAGCAGACAGCATGAAACTTCTCGCAGACGTATGCAGCAAGATAAATGAGCATGGCTATAAAATAATTAATATAGATTCAACTATCCTAGCTCAAGCGCCAAAACTTCGCCCATATATTGACACTATGCGTGAAAATATCGCAAAAAATTGTGGCATTGATCTCGGTGACATCAGCATCAAAGCCACCACAGAAGAGGGCTTAGGCTTCACAGGCGAAAAACTCGCAATGGCGGCGCATGCCGTTGTACTCATTGAAAAAAATTAACCACACGGAGGACGTAATGGACGAAAATAAATCACAACCACAAGCAGCTGAATCAGAAGTAAAACACGTTAGGCGCAAACGCTATAAAGGCACACACCCACGCAATTTCAAAGAAAAATATAAAGAATTAGACCCAACAAAATACGCAGATGACGTGGCAGATATCATCAAAAAAGGCAAGACACCAGCTGGAATGCACATCTCAATTTGTGTCAATGAAATCTTAGAAATTCTCAACATTCAGCCAAATGAAACTGGCTTAGATTGCACATTGGGTTATGGCGGTCACACGCAAAAAATGCTTGAAAAACTCGGTGAAAATGGGCATATGTACGCAACTGACGTTGACCCAATTGAATCGCAAAAAACAAAACAAAGATTAGAAGAAAAAGGCTTTGGCGAAGATAAACTCACAATTAAATTAAGAAATTTTGCCCAGATTGATAAGTTTGCAAAAGAGGGAATAAAGTTTGACTTCGTCCTCGCCGACCTCGGTGTTTCTTCAATGCAAATTGATAACCCAGAGCGTGGTTTCACATTCAAACACGATGGCCCACTCGATTTAAGACTCAACCCAGAAAAAGGAATCAGCGCAGCTCAAAGGCTTCAAAAAATCCGCCAACCAGAGCTCGAGGGTTTGCTCATTGAAAACGCAGACGAGCCATATGCCGTGCAAATTTCAAACGCAATCATCAAGCATTTAAGAACTGGCGGCAAAATCGAAACCACAAAACAATTAGCAGAAGTTATCGAAAATGCGCTCTCATTTTTGCCAGCAAAAGGCAAAAAAGATGCGGTGAAAAAATCATGCCAACGCTGCTTTCAAGCAATAAGAATTGATATTAACAAGGAGTACGAAGTACTGTATGAACTAATGGACAAACTTCCAAGCGTTTTAAATGAGGGCGCAAGAGTGGCGATTTTAACCTTCCATTCAGGTGAAGACAGAATCGTGAAAAAAGCCTTCAAACAATACGCAAGAGAGGGAGTTTATAGCGAGGTTGCTCGTGATGTTATAAGAGCATCAAAAGAGGAATGTTTCCTCAATTCAAGAGCAACGTGCGCCAAACTTCGCTGGGCGATTAAGGCTTGATGAGTTGTTAATTAATTTATATAATAAGATAGAAGCTATGTTGATGTTTTGTCTTGTTTATGATATACTTATAGTGTGAAGAAAACTATATTAATAATTGAGTGAAAGGGGTGGAAATATGCCACTAATATCATCATTTTATGGAATATTAATTTATATTTATCGTGAGATAAACAGCAAACATAACATAGCTCATTTTCATGCAAAATATAATGAATTTGAGGCTGTATACGATTTTCAAGGAAACTTGATTGAGGGCAATCTTCCTAAGAATAAAGCAAAATTAGTTGAAGCTTGGTGTACTATACACGAAGATGAACTCAATGCTGCTTGGATTGCTTGGAATCAAGATGGTGAAATACTCAAAGTTGAAGGATTGAGGTGATTTTATGCTTAGACCAAGAGCAACACAAGTTAAAACTTTAAGTGATTATCGACTATTAATAACTTTTAGCAACGATGAAAAAAGGATTTTTGACGTTAAACCTTATTTAGATTTTAAACCTTTTGTGGAATTAAAAAGCGAAGCCTTATTCAACACAGTAAGACCTGCTGGCTTGAGCATCGAGTGGATAAATGGGCAAGATGTATGCCCAGATGAATTATATTATAATAGCACGCCGACTTGATCAAAGGAGATATAAATGACAAACAAATTCATTTGCCCCACTTGTAAAGGCGAATTAAAGCTCGAAAACAAGACGTTTAGCTGCGAAAATGGCCACAGTTTTGACCTCGCTCGTCAAGGCTATGTCAACCTTTTAATGGCAAATCAAATGCACTCGAAAAACCCAGGTGACACCAAAGAAATGGTTGATTCACGCAGAAGATTTTTGGGCGAAAAACATTATGAAATCTTCGCTGAAAAACTTTGTGAGCTTGTACAAAAATACGGCGCAAACGCCGATTTTATCCTAGACTGCGGCTGCGGTGAGGGATATTACACAAACTGCTATGGGGCAGTAACTAACGCTGAAATAGTCGGTTTTGACATCTCAAAATTTGCCGTGAAAGCAGCAGCTGGGCTGTACAAAAACATAAACTTCGCTGTTGCAAGTTGCTTTAACATTCCAATAAAAACTAACAGCTGCGATATGCTCGTCAATATCTTCTCACCAATGGCACTAGAAGAATTTAACCGAGTACTAAAAAAAGATGGCGTTTTTATTTACGCAATTCCAGGCAAAAGACATCTTTATGAGCTTAAAGAAATCCTATATGAAAACCCATACGAAAACGAAGAAAAAGACACTTTTTACGATGGCTTCGAACTGCTCGAGCGCATCAGCGTCAAAGGCACAGCGAACCTGACAAGCAGTGAGCAAGTGTGGGATTTATTTTCCATGACTCCATACTACTGGAAAACTGATGTAAGCGGCTCAAACAAGCTTAAAAAAGTGGATAACTTAAGCACTGAAATTCATTTTGATTTTTTGGTTTATATGAAGAAATAAAAGGGAGGTAAAAAGTTATGATAGTTTATCATGGCAGTTATGAGAGCATAAAAGAGCCAAAGATTATCAAAGGAAAAAACACCAAAGATTTTGGAGTTGGCTTTTATTGCACTATCATTGAAAAACAAGCCAAACGCTGGGCAAAACGTTATCCAAAAGCTGTGTTAAACACCTACGAAGCTGAATTTGGAGCTGATTTGAAAATTCTTGAGTTTGAGCAAATGAGCGAGAAATGGCTTGATTTTATCATAGATTCAAGAGCGGGAAAATCGCATGATTATGATGTTGTGATAGGCTCAATGGCTGATGACCAAGTTTATAACTATATTACCGACTATATTGATGGAGTGCTCACAAGAGAGCAATTTTGGGCGCTTGCTAAGTTTAAATATCCAACGCATCAAATAGTTTTTTCAACTCCAAAAGCACTTAAATGTTTAAAATTCATTTCAAGTCAGGAGGTAAACGAATGACAGGAAGAGAACCACAAAAGGAAAATGATTTATTTTTCACTTGCAGTTTCGTTGAATATATTGCAAGAAAAACAAAGAACATAACTCGATATATAGTTCATGAATTAGGCAAAGAAAATATAGCTAAAATTTATGACTTAGCAGATGTTTACCACTGCGAAAATATAGAAAAAATTAGTGATGAGTTTATCGATAGTTGCAATATTGAAAAAGGCTCATTTGATAATGTTTCAATTTGTGAATACGATGTTCCAACTTATTGGGATATAGGGAAAGTCTTTAAGCGCTTAATTTTAATGATTGCAAAAAGTCAAAATATTAGCATAGTCGATGCTTTGTTTATGGCTTACGACTCAATCGTTTGTGATAAGATTGAAGATTATAACAGCAGTTTTTTCTATGATTCACCTCAAAATATCTTCAACGCTTTTGAAAATCCGGAATATTTTAATGGCTTATATTAAAAAAATAATGCGGAAGCAAAATGATTTTTACCATTTTGCTGTCGCATTTTAATTTTTATCTATTCAAATTTTAAAGCGTGAGCAACGAACTGTACAACCTAAATCATTAGTGCAAATTCATCTTCAGAAATAACGCTAACCCCAAGCGAATTAGCCTTAACCAATTTGCTACCAGCATCTTCACCAGCTAAAACATAAGTCGTTTTCTTTGAAACACTCGAAGAAGTTTTTCCACCAAAACCCTCAATAATCTTGCTCGCTTCGGCACGTTTAAATCTTGAAAGTGTGCCAGTTAAAACAAAGGTCATGCCCTTGAATCTTTCGTCTGTCACTTCAACAAGTGAGTTCATATTTAAGCCTAAAGTCTTGAATTTTTCAATAAGTTCAAGGCTTTGTTCGTGCCTAAAATAATCGTAAACGCTTTGAGCCATGATTTTACCAAAGCCGTCAATTGATTCAATTTCTTCAAGGCTTGCACTGATAATGCTATCCATATCATGAAAATGAACGGCTAAAAGGCTGCCAGCTTTTTGTCCAACGTGGCGAATGCCCAAGGCAAAAAGCAGTTTTGCAAGGTCATTTTGCTTTGAGTTTTCAGCTGCTTTGAGCAGATTTTGGGCAGATTTTTCGCCCATACGCTCGATTGAGGCAATTTCCTCTGGGTCTAAAGTGTAAATATCAGCGGCATTTTTAATCATGCCATTTTGAACCAAGGTTTCAACAACAGCTGTTCCAAGACCCTCAATGTCCATTGCACCACGAGAGCAAAAATGAATCAAGCTACGAACCAACTGCGCTGGGCATTGCGGATTATCGCATCTAAGCGCCGCCTCACCTTGATCTCTAACAACTTCCCAGCCACATGATGGGCAGTTTGTTGGAAGAGTGTATGGCACAGAGTTTTCTTCGTGGCTAACCACTTTTAGCACCTCTGGAATAATGTCGCCAGCTTTGCGAATGATCACAGTGTCGCCGATACGAATGTCTTTTTCTTTGATGAAATCTTCGTTGTGCAGTGTGGCACGGCTAACAGTTGAGCCAGCTAAAAGAGTAGGTTCAAAAATGCCAGTTGGAGTTAAAACTCCAGTGCGACCAACGCCGATTTCCACATCTAAAAGTTTAGTTTCTTTTTCTTCTGGTGGATATTTAAAAGCCAACGCCCATTTAGGGAATTTCGCCGTACTGCCTAAGGCTTCACGAGCGGAAAAATCATCAACTTTGATAACAGCACCGTCGATGTCAAAAGGCAGGATCAAACGGTTTTCACCGATAACATTAATCTGCTCAATAGCTTCTTCAATGCTATGGCATTTTTTATAATTTGGCACAACATTAAATCCAAGTTCTTTCATAAGCTCGAGCGATTTTTCATGCGAATTTATTTCTTCACCCTCAAGATATTGCACATTGAAAACGAAGATGTCTAGCTTTCTTTTGCTAGTGATTTTTGGATTTTTTTGTCTGAGTGAGCCAGCGGCTGCGTTACGTGGATTTTTAAAAGTTTTTTCTTCGTTTAATTCTTGCTGTTTAATGAGCGAGAAAAAAACATCTTTTGGCATGTAAACTTCACCACGCACAATAATGTTATCAATTGGCTTTTTTAGCTTGAGAGGAATTGAGCGAACAGTGCGCAAATTTGCACTAACTTCTTCGCCAACTTTTCCATCGCCACGAGTTGCACCTCTAATAAACAAGCCGTTTTCATATTCCAAACTAACACTAAGTCCATCAATTTTTGGCTCAACGATATAAACAGGGTTTGGCAAAACAGCCTTGATTTTCGCATCAAAACTGCGCACATCTTCAAAGCTAAATGCATCTTGCAAACTCTCAAGAGGTACTCGGTGAGTCACTGGTGTGAATTGATCATCAGCGTTGCCACCAACTCTGTGAGTAGGGGAGTCAGCAGTGATAAGCTCAGGATATTTTTCCTCAAGCGTGATTAATTCATGCATGAGTTTGTCATATTCAAAATCTTCAATTTCAGGGGCATCTTGATTATAATATCTATCGCTATGATAGTTTAAAGTTTTGCGAAGCTCTATGATTTTTTCACTGTCTATTTTATGATTTGTCAATTTATTTCGCTCCTTTTGCAGTGTTGGTGTCTTGGAGTTTACCATTTAAAAATTCAGTTTGAAACCAAACATCTTTGATGAAAAATTCTTTGCCATTTAAATATTCTAATTCGCCAGCATCTGTTGTGAAATTGAATTTGAGTTTATATGAGCAAAGGCATTGTTTTTTATATCCAGTTTTTTTGTTTAGTGCGTTAGTTCCATATTTTCCATCGCCTAAAAGTGAGTGCCCGATATGCGCCATGTGCGCCCTAATTTGATGAGTTCGCCCAGTTAAAAGATCAATTTCAACAAGGCTTAAGCCGTCACGAGAGCCGAGAACTTTATATTTAGTTTTGATGACTTTTGAGCCGACAACTTGATTTTTTGAAACAAAAACTTTGTTCTTTTTCTCATCTTTAAAAAGGTAGTCAACCATCAAATCTTCGTCTTTTTTAGGCTTGCCATGCACAACGCAAAGATAGATTTTGCTAAGCTCACGGTCTTTCATTTTTTGGTTTAAAATGCGAAGAGCTGAGGCAGTTTTTGCGCAAATTACAATGCCGCTCGTGTTGCGGTCAATGCGGTTAACGAGTGATGGAGTAAACGAGTTTTCATCCTTTGGATCATATTCTTTTTTTGCATAAAGATAGTGCCTCACCCTAGTGATTAGCGTGTCAACGTATTCCGTGTTATCTGGATGAGCGAGCAAACCGACTTTCTTATTTAGCAAAATAATGTTGTCATCTTCATAAATAATATCAACATTTTTTGATGCCGACATGAAGTCGTAACGAGTTTCGCTTGGCACAAAAAACTCATCATTGATATACATTTCAACGAAGTCACCAACCTTAAGTTTGAGCGCAATATCACCCTTTTTGCCATTGATTTTGATGCGCTTGATACGAATATATTTATACATCAGCGTCTTAGGTAGGGCTGGCACTGTCTTAGTGATGAATTTATCCAAACGCTGATTAGCGTCATTTTTTCCAATTGTAAAACTTTTCAAATTTAAAAATCCTATTCTTTCAATGATTATTAATCCTATTTTAACACATTTTTATATCAAATAAAAGTAAATTTAGCTTAATTTTGCGAAATTAACAATCTTTTTTTCAAAACTGCATTGTCAAGCTGCTTTTTTTATAGTATAATAAGGAATGTTTATTTTTATCATTAAGGCGATTTAAACTCTTTTTTTGGCGGTACAATTTTTGGCTTTGCCAAAAAGGTACGACCCCCAACAAGAAAAAAGAAATTTAAATCGACACAAGCAAAATTAAGGAAAAAATATATGAAGAATAATTTTGAATGGTTTAAACTTGATAATGCGGCTAAGATTTTTCCGGGGCAAAATTCAAGCTCTTGGTCAAATATTTTTAGAATTGGCATTGAACTCAAAAACGAGATTGAACCAGCGCTTTTAGAAGCGGCACTGAAAACAACATTAAAAAGAATTCCAAATTTTGATGTTAGAATTAGGCGAGGTGCTTTTTGGTATTACCTTGAAAAAAATCCAAATGAAGCTTTCGTTGAAAAAGACATTAAAAACCACTGCTACAGAATAAAGTTTAAAGAGGATAAAGGTTTTTTGTTTCGCCTTTATTATCACCAAAATCGAATTGCGATTGACACATATCACGTTTTGAGTGACGGCTATGGCGCATCAGTTTTTCTTAGCACTTTAGCTGGTGAATATCTAAGGCTCAAAGGTCTTGAAATTGGCTCGAATGAATTTGTGCTTAGCACAAAAGAAAAGCCAACGCATGAGCAAGTTGAAGACTCATACATGAGATACGCAAACTCGAAATTTACAGCTAATAAGCGAGAAAAAAATGCTTATCATTTTGAAGGCACAAAAGAGAAGAAACATTTTTGTAATTACACCATTGGAATAATGGATTTCAATCAAGTGCATGAAATCAGCCGCTCATATGGAGTAACCGTGACAGAATTTTTCTCAGCTTTGCTGCTTTACGTGCATTATTTAAATCAGCTCGAAACGAAAAAGAGAAAAAAACAAGATTTAACAGTTCAAATTCCAGTTAATTTGAGAAAAGCGTTCCCATCAAAAACGCTTAGAAACTTTGTGCTTTGCTTAAAAGTGAGAATAAATCCGAATTTAGGCGATTATAGCTTTGAAGAAATTTTAAAGATTATTTCACTTCAATTAAAGCTTGCAAACGATTCTAAAATCATGAACTCAATGATGAGCCAAAACCTGAAAATTGAAAAAAATCCAGTTGCAAAATTTTTGCCGCTGCCAATAAAAAACTTCGGCATAGCGCTCAGCTTTTTATTCACTGCTGAAAAAAACACAACAACTTTAATTTCAAACCTCGGCGCAATTCAAGTGCCACAAGAAATGGAAAATGAAATTGAAAAATATATGTTTTTCACAGGCCCAGGAAAATTAAATGGTGCAAGATGCGGAGTTATAACTTTTAACGACAAACTAGCATTCACTTTTTCAAATTGCTACAAAGAAAGCGACATAGAAAGAGAGTTTTTCACAAGACTAGTGAAAATGGGAGTCCATGTTAAAATCGAGAGCAATCGAGAGTGAGTTTGATTTAGTTGTAGTTTTGTGTGTTTAATAGTTAGTGTGATGTAGCGGCTAAGGTTCGCTATCGCTCACAATGAAAAATTAAGAATGAAAAATGAAAAATTGTGGTGGCGTGCGTTGCACACATTATAAACGAGGGACAATTCCAATGCAAGCAACTTAAGCAAAATAACCGATAGATATGTAATATTTTAGTTGACACAAAACACTAACGGCGAGCGTAGACGAGATTAACTAATAAATCAAGCCATAAAACAAAAGAAAAAACCTTAATTTTTCATTGTGAGCGAAAGCGAACCCTACCCATTACCACTACTATAAAATGATAGTATCAACGTATTAGCAAAAATCCACTTGGATATAAGGAGAAAATTTAGAAGATGTCATATTGTGTAAACTGCGGAGTTGAACTCGATGTGAGTGCGAAAAAATGTGCTTTGTGCGCAACTCGTGTTATTAACCCCAAAATTAAGAAAATAGAAGAAGAAAAAACCCCATTTGCAAAAGCTGAACACGTACCGCAAAGCGTGCAAAAGCAATTTGTGTCTTACATTATTTCGATAGTGATGCTCATTCCAACAATCATTTGTGTGCTGTGCAACATTTTGATTTTTAAATCGAGTTTGTGGTCACTAGGTGTTGGCTCAACCATGTTTTTATTATGGGTGGTGTTTGTGTTTCCGTTTTTCACATCAAAACTCAAACCATATCTAATGTGGGCGTTTGATTCAATCGCAATCCCAGCTTATATCTATTCGATTTTTGTTGTGGGCGGCTTTGAAACTGGTGTGTTTTTAAAAATTATCTTGCCTTATTTTGTAATCGGCTCAATTTGTGTGTTGATTTATATGATTTGGTCAAAAGCAAAACCACGTCACTGGCTGCTTAGATTTATGTTTATTTTTAGCTTTTTGGGAATAATCATGTTTTTAGGTGGACTTAATGCATTTTTATTTGGAAGTGGGCATATTTTATTAAGCCTTGGCATCATTTCAATTGCTTCAAGTTCAGCTTTAGTTGGATTTTTGGTTTATTGTTATTCGAGTAAGCGAATGAGAAAGTGGATTTCAGAGAAATTTTTCATCTAAACTAGTTAAGCTCGTAGTCAAATGGCTATGGAAAGGAAAATAAATTGGATAAGTTTTATTATTTAAAAAAACATTTCGGTTATGACACTTTTAGAGAGGGTCAAGAAGAAATTATCGATAGCATTGTCAGTGGGCAAGACTGCTTAGGCATCATGCCAACAGGTGCAGGAAAATCATGCTGCTTCCAAATTCCAGCTTTGATGTTTGAGGGGATAACTCTGGTTATTTCTCCGCTCATTTCGCTCATGAAAGATCAAGTTTCTTCTTTGCAACAAAATGATATTCCAGCGGCATATATCAATGCCTCTTTAACAGAAAAACAAAATGCAATAGTGGCTGAAAAATCAATCAATGGTGAGTATAAAATTTTATACGTATCACCTGAAAGATTGGAGTCTAAACCATTTTTGAAATTGGTGGAGCACCTCAACATCTCAATGGTGTGTGTGGACGAAGCTCACTGCGTATCTCAATGGGGTCAAGATTTTAGACCAAGTTATCTTAAAATCAGCGATTTCATTGATAACTTAAAAACTCGACCAATTGTGTCTGCTTTCACAGCAACGGCAACAATGCGAGTTAGAAACGACATTGAAAAACTCTTGAAACTTCAAAAAGCAAAGGTTGTTGTGACAGGCTTTGACAGAAAAAATCTGTATTTTGAAGTTGCAAAACCTAAGATTAAATATATTGCCCTTAAAAGATATCTCGACCTTTATTCAGGCAGTTGTGGCATCGTTTATTGCTCTTCAAGAAGAGCGGTTGACGAGCTTTATGAAAGACTTCGTGATGATTCATATAGCGTGACAAAATACCATGCTGGCTTAGGCAAAAAAGAAAGACAACTCAATCAAGAAAAATTCATTAACGATGAAAACGAAATCATCATTGCAACAAATGCTTTTGGCATGGGCATAGATAAATCAAACGTTTCATTTGTTATTCATTATAACATCACTGGCGACATTGAAAGCTATTATCAAGAAGCTGGAAGAGCTGGGCGAGATGGCTCACCAGCAAATTGCATCTTGTTTTTCAATGCTGGCGATATACGCACACAAAAATATTTCATCAATAACCCAGAAGAAAACGAACAACTTTCTGAGCTTGAAAAAGAGGGACTAAAAAGATTAAAACTCTTAAAGCTTGAAAAGATGGTGAACTATGCAACTAAGGCAGGCTGTCTTAGAGCATATATGCTTGCATATTTTGGTGAAACTTCAAACGTACGCTGTGGAAACTGCTCCGCTTGCAATGGCGTTGGCAGCTCAATAGACATCACAATCGAGGCTCAAAAGATTTTCTCGTGCATTAAGCGCATGAGAAGCAAGCAACCTATTGAAGTGTTAATTGACGTACTAAAAGGTGAAACAACTGATTTTGTTGTGGAAAAGAAGTTTGATAAACTCACAACTTTTGCCATCATGAATGACGTTGCACCATCAGAAATCAAAAAAGTTATAGACCATTTAATTCGGTTTAACTACATAGCGGTTGATACGAAAAATAAGCTTAGCTTAACTGAAAAAGCTGCTCCGATTTTAACTGGACAAAAGAAAGTTAGAAAATTCCAGAAAAAAGAAAGCCTTAAAAATCTTCTTCCATTTCCAACAGATTCTAACAAACAAACTCAAGAGCAAGCACCATTTGATATGCGCCTTTTCTTGAAACTCAAGGTTGTAAGGCAACAACAAGCGAAAAAAAGCAGTTTGCCAGCATTCATCATTTTTTCAGATGCAACGCTGAGATTAATGTGCGAAGAAAAGCCACAAACCAAAGAAGATTTAATGAAAATTCAAGGTGTCGGCGAAGCGAAATATCAAAAATATGGCGAAGCGTTTTTAACAGAACTAGTTAAACACTGCGCACAATAGCCATGATGGGCGGTACAATTTGCCTTCGGCAAATGCGTAAGTCCATAGCTGGGAACTTAAGAAAATAATAAAAAATAATAATGGAAAATTGAGAATTGAGAATGGAAAATTAAGGGTCAAACCCTCAGTCAGCTTCGCTGACATCTCCCTCAAAAGGGAGCTAGAACTCCGATTGTAATTTTTGCTTTGCAAAAAAAAGGTTAAAATCTAAAAAAAATCTTGGATTTTTTCCTATAATCCTCAATTTCCCATTAATATAAAACTAATTGAAAAATTTTTAAGTTTCAAACTATGATGCGTAAGTCCACACTAACAGATAAACAAAAAAGGAGTTGAAAATATGAGTAGAAAAATTTGGGAAATATCAAAACAAAATAAAGAGTTAGCGATTGAGATTTCTGAAAAACATGATCTTGACCCTATCGTTGCAGCACTTCTTGTTGCGAAAAACATTGTTGATGATGAATTAATCGATGAGTTTTTCTCAAATGAACTCAACTTTAACGACCCTTTTGAAATCATAGACATGGATAAAGCGGTTGATAGAATCAATCAAGCTATCGACAATGGTGAAAAAGTTGCAATTTATGGTGACTATGATGCCGACGGAGTGACTGCAACGAGCGTGTTAAGCCTATTTTTTGAAATGCAAGGTTTAAACTTTGTCAGTTATATCCCAGCTCGTGATGGCGAGGGATACGGCTTAAACTGCGACGCTATCGATAAACTTCATGAGCAAGGTGTCAACCTTATCATCACAGTTGACAATGGAATTTCAGCCATAAAAGAGGCAGAATATATCGCCTCACTTGGCATGGATTTAGTTGTGACAGATCACCACACAGTTGGTGAAAAACTTCCAAAAGCTTGCGCTGTTGTTGATCCTCATCGTAAAGATTGCCCAAGCCAATTTAAACATTTATGCGGCGCTGGAGTGGCTCTTAAACTTGTTTGTGCACTTTGCGAAGAAGACTTTGAAGAGATGATTGAAAGCTTTGCAGATATTGTCGCAATTGGCACAGTGGCGGATATTGTTTCTCTCACTGGCGAAAATAGATTCTTAGTTAAAAAAGGTCTGCAAGTGATAAATGACGGCACAAACATAGGCATCTGCGCCTTAAGATCGGTTGCTGGTGTTGACGAAAAAGAAGTTGATGCAACAACAATTGCTTTTTCTCTTTCTCCTCGAATCAATGCTCTTGGCAGAATGAGCCATGCAAAAAAAGCAGTGGATCTTTTAACAAGTGATAATTTTGAAAAAGCAATGGCTATTGCCACTGAAATAAACGAAGCCAATGTAAAAAGAAAAGAAACAGAAAGCGTTATTTTTGCCGACGTACAAAAAACAATTGAGCAAAACCCTAAGCTTTTGCTTGAAGATGTGCTCATTTTTGCAAACGAGGGCTGGCACGCTGGAGTTATTGGAATTGTGTGTGCAAAATTGGTTGAAAAATATGGTAAGCCTTGCATGCTCATTTCGATTGAGGGCGATTTAGCTCGTGGCTCAGCAAGAAGTGTTGAGGGCTTCTCACTTTATGAGGCTGTAGACAGTGCTAAAAGTGTGCTCACTCATTATGGCGGTCACGTTATGGCGGCAGGTTTTTCTCTTGAAAAGCAAAATTTACCAGAATTTAGAAAATTCATTAAAGCTTATAGCAAAACTGTTAAAATGCCTTTTGCCAAAGTTAAGATTGACTTACGCTTAAATCCAAGCTTCATTTCAGCTGATATACTCGATGTAATTTCAGTTTTTGAGCCTTTTGGGCAAGCTAATCAAGAACCAATTTTTGGCTTGTACTCGATGAAAATTCGTGACATACAACCTCTTGGTAAAACAAAGGCACACACTAAACTCACATTAGAAAAAAATGGAGCTATTGTTTCAGGTCTTTATTTTGGTGTTAGCACAGATCAAATTTCATATGTTATCGGTGATGAAGTGGATTTAGCTGTTAATATCAAGAAAAACGAGTTTAATGGCAGAATTAGCGTGAGCATTTATGTCAAAAATATAAGAATGTCAAACACAAGCGATGAGGCTTTTTTGAATGCCTCTCGAGTGTATGAAAGAATAAAGCGTGGTGAAAAACCAAGTCCAGCCACTGCGCAAGGCGCTGTACCAACTAGAAACGACATTGCACTAGTTTATAGATTTATCAAAAAAGTGAAGTTTTGGCAACACGATATGGACGTTTTTTGCTATCGTCTTGGCGATAATGGGCAAAATGCAGCAAAGTTTTTCTTTGCCCTTGATGTGCTTGCTGAACTTAACCTAATTAATAAAAATTCACAAAGCATAATGATTAACGAGAGTCAAACTAAGGTCAACTTAGATGACTCGAAGATTTTAACATACTTAAACTCATTAATTTAATAGGAGGGAACGCTAAATGGAAAAAGAATATGAAATTGGATTTAATAAGTTATTAGATAGCGTGAAAAATTGTTTCACACCAGCAGAGGTAGAAAAAATCGTTAAAGCGTTCGAAGTCGCTGAAAAAGCTCATGGTGGTCAAAAAAGACGTTCAGGTGAGCCGTACATCATTCACCCTATCGCTGTGGCATCAATTCTTTGTGATGAAGTTGGAATGGATTCAGAATCAGTGTGTGCCGCTCTTTTGCATGATGTTGTTGAAGATACGGATATCCCAAGTGAGTACATCAGAAAAGAGTTTGGCGAAACCGTTGAATATCTTGTTGACGGCGTAACAAAGCTCGGTCAAATTTCTGCATCAGTTAGTAAAGAAGAAGAGCAAAGCGAAAACGTTAGAAAAATGTTTCTCGCCATGTCAAAAGACATTCGAGTTATCATCATAAAGCTTTCCGATAGAGTTCACAACATGAGAACCTTGCGCTTCATGCCAGAAGAAAAACGCAGATACAAGGCTCGTGAAACCCTTTCAATTTATGCGCCTATTGCTCACAGACTTGGTATGCGTAAGTTTAAAGAAGAACTTGAAGATTTAGCAATTAGCTTCTTAGATCCAGTGGCTTATAAAGAAATTGCAACAACTTTGGAAAATCAAGTTGAATCACGTCAAGAGTTTTTGGAAACAATCAAAACTCGCATTTATGATCGTGTGGTTCAAGATGTTCCAAATGTAAATATCGCTGGTCGCATTAAGAGTATCCACGGTATCTACCGTAAAACAATCATGCAACCAAAATCAATGGACGAAGTTTATGATATTTACGCAGTTAGATTAATCGTTGACTCAATCGAGCAATGTTACCACTGCTTAGGCATTGTTCATGAGATTTACAAGCTCATTCCAGGTAGATTTAAAGATTACATCTCAACTCCAAAACCAAATATGTATCAATCACTGCACACCACAGTTATCGGCCGCTCAGGCATACCTTTTGAGGTTCAAATCAGAACTTGGGAAATGCACCACACAGCTGAGTTTGGTATCGCAGCTCACTGGAAATATAAACTCGGCATCAACGGCACTCAAAAATTCGAAGAGCGCCTTTCTTGGATTAGAAAAGTTCTCGACACTCAAAAAGAGGGCGACGACGTTGAAGATATCGTTAGCACAATTAAAACAGACTTCGTGTCTGAAGAAGTTTTTGCTTTCACACCAAAAGGCTCGGTTATCAACTTGCCTTTGGGCGCAACAATCATCGATTTTGCCTTTGCAATTCACACACAAGTGGGAATCAAAATGATTGGCGCAAAGGTGAATAACAGAATTGTTACCTTAGATCATAAAATTTCAACAGGTGAAATCATTCAAATTCTCACCACATCGCAAGCAGATAAAGGCCCAAGCCGTGATTGGCTCAAAATTGCCAAAACCAGCAGTGCAAGAACTAAGATTAGAAGTTGGTTTAAAAAAGAAAAACGTGATGATAATATCATTGAGGGCAAGGCAGAAGTTGAAAGAGAATTTAAGCGCAACAAAATCATCTTGCCAGACGATCAAATGCAGCAGCTCCTTGCTCGTGCAGTTCAAATGCAAAGATGCAAAGACGTTGAAGAGTTTTACGCTGGTGTTGGCTATGGCGGCATAAGCTTAAACAAAATCATGCTTCGCTTAAAAGATGAGTTTAATAAGATCGTTAAAGAAAACGCACCAGAGCCAACAGTTGATGAAATTGTTATCACAAAACCTAAAAAACGCAAGAGCATTGACGGCATTATCATTGAGGGCATCGACAACTGTTTAATCAAGTTTTCAAGATGTTGCAGTCCACTTCCAGGCGACGATATTGTCGGCTTCATCACAAGAGGTCACGGAATGTCAATTCACACAAGGGCTTGCACAAATGTACCTCGTGATTTGGAAAACTGCGCTGAACCTGAAAGATGGGTTAAAGCAGAGTGGGACGATAAAACAAAATCAGAATATCGTGTTACAGTTGAAATCACTTGCTTAAATAGAGTTGGTCTTTTGGCTGACATTTCAGGAATAATGGCTAGCATGCACGTTATGATTAACTCAATTGCGGTTAAAGAATTAAATGACGGCAGATGTATCATTTCAGTTGGAATGACAATCAATAATTCAGATCATTACGATAAGGTTAAAGAAAAAGTCATGAAGATTAAAAATGTGCTTGAAGTTAACAGAGTTGGAGCTTAGGCTCACTGCGTTCGCCAATGAAAAATGAATAATGAAAAATGAAAAATTAAGGGTCACTTCGTTCCAGATTATAATTTTTTGGCTTTGCCAAAAAAAGCTGGCGACCGCAGGTGCCCCCAATGTAAGCAACTTAAGGAAAAATCATGTAAAATTTTACTCAATTTTTTAAAAAAATTGCGGTTTCTTAAGGCAGAGCCTTAAGTCGTTCGCAGCAGCGAACGAAACACCCCATCGTCAAGAACCGCAGGAAGATAGCAAAAGTGTCCAGTGGACATTTTTGCGTAAGAAACCCTCGGCGGGGGTTTCTTG
>JAWXUR010000144.1:0-3289 GCA_044426265.1 Clostridia bacterium | reverse complement strand
GAATTTTGTTTAAACCAAGGCGAAGGAGTGAGTAATACTTGCCGTATTGCGATCGACGACAACGCAGTTTTAAGCAAAATAACCGATAGATATGTAAAGGTTTAGTTGACACAGAGCACTACAATAGGCATATTGTGGACAACCTCAATGCAAGCAACTTAAGCGTTTATTAATAGTTTTTTCGTGATGGTTAAATTGCTTTGTTTTGCCTTCGGCAAAATCAAGGAACCCCTTAATAGGGTTCCTTGCGGCAAAAATGTCCACTGGACACTTTTGCCTATCCTCCTGATTTTTCTGACGATAGAGTGTTTCGTTCGCTGCGGCGAACGACTTAAGGCTCTGCCTTAAGAAACCGCAATTTTTCGAGAAAAATTGAGTAAAGCTTTACATGATTTATCCTTAAGTCGCTTGCATTAAATTTATCCTACGTGATAAGAAAAGTATAAAAAAAGCAGGTAAAAAAATGAACTACGAACAATCAATAAATTATATATATTCAAGGCGAAAATTTGCTAAAGATGGCTCGCATAGACGTATCTCACATCTGCTATCGCTGATGGGAAATCCTCAAAACTCGCTTAAATTTGTTCACGTTGTTGGCACGAACGGCAAAGGCTCAACTTGCACTTACACCGCTAGTGTTTTGCGTGAAGCTGGGTACACAGTTGGGCTGTTCACTTCACCATTTGTGATTGAGTTTGGGGAAAGAATACAGGTCAACGGCGAATTTATCAATCGAAATATCGCAGCTGAAATTGCGGGAGAAATTCGAGAGTACATCGAAAAAATGCATGATGACTTGCAACCAAATGTTTTTGAAGTCACAACCGCCCTTGCTTTTTCGTATTTTGCAAAGATGAATTGCGACATCGTTGTGCTTGAAGCTGGAATTGGCGGCGAACACGACACAACTAACGTTATTTTGCCACCACTCGTAAGCATTTTCACAAGCATTTCACTCGATCACACCAATTTGTTAGGTAACACTGTGAAAGAAATTGCAACAGAAAAAAGTGGCATCATCAAAACCGGTTCAAGCGTTGTGTCTTACCCTGAAAATAGTGGTGAGTTTGAGTTTACTGCTCAAGCTCAAGAAGTTATTAACATCATCAAACAAAAGTGTGGAAAACTTTCTTGCGAGTTCTTTCAAGCTAACACCCAAAAACTTGAAATTATTTCAACTGATATCGCACAAACTGACTTCGTTTATTGTGGTGAGAAATACACCACGAGCTTAATGGGTCAACATCAAGTTGCAAATGCAATCACGGCAATCACTGCGATTAAACAGCTGCAAAACAAAGGGTTTAATATAACTCAAACTGACATTCAAACTGGCATCTCAAAGGCTCAAATCATGGGAAGAATGCAAGTTTTATCGACTTCACCGCTGATCATTGCTGATGGTGGGCATAACGAAGGTTGCATGAAACAGCTCGGCTCGGTTATAGGTAAACATTTAAAAGGCAAAGATTTATGCTTTGTGATGAGCTTTGTTAAGGGCAAAGATTATATGAGCTCTTTTGACATCATCTTGCCTTATTGTTCAAAATTGATTTTGACTACACTTCATGACGGCTCAAATGAAGACTTAGAAGCTCTCATGTCGTACGCTGAAAAACATTGCAAAGAGGTTAGCAAAGCGAAAAACAGCGAAGAAGCTCTTGAGTTGGCGAAACTTAGTGAAAAAGATGCTATTATCGTGGCTGGGTCGTTTTACTTAGTTAGCGAAATTTTGGAGTTAAAAAAATAATTATACCTAATCGACAAACAACAACAAATTTCACTCACAAAAAACTTTATGCTAGGCTATACCAGTGTAAAGTAAGTGGGAAATCAAACACCTTACTCATTTTTTGGGTAGGGTGTTTTTTAATTAACTAGAAACTCAAAAAAAACGCAAACAAGCAAAATTTTACTCAATTTTTTTAAAAAAATTGCGGTTTCTTAAGGCAGAGCCTTAAGGCGCTCGCCGCAGCGAGCGAAATCCCCTATTCGTCAAAAAAAATCAGGAGGATAGACAAAAAATTTGTCCATTGGACAATTTTTTTGTCGTAAGGAACCCTATTAAGGGGTTCCTTGATTTTGCCGAAGGCAAAACAAAGCAATTTATCCGATATGAAAAACTATAAATAAATTGTAGGGAACGGTCTTGACCGTTCCATGGGTTAGCACTATTCTAATTTGGAACGGTCAAGACCGTTCCCTACAAAAAAACAAAAAACAAAAATCAATTAAACATAATAAAAACAATTTAAAAGGAGCAAAAATCAATGTCAGCAAAAATTGAATATCGAAAACAGGAAATTTGCGTGTACCTCAGCGGCGAACTCGACCACCACTGTGCTGGATTAATCAGGGCGAGTATCGACGATGTGATCATGCAAAAAAAGCCACCACTTTTAATCCTCGATTTTGGACAAGTCACCTTCATGGATAGCTCGGGCATTGGGCTAGTGATGGGGCGATATAAATCAATGCGAGTTATTGGCGGCAAAATCAAAATTGAAAATCTTTCACCAAGTGCGTATAAAGTCATGAAACTCGCTGGACTCGAAACGCTAGGTGAATTAAAACAAAGGGAGGTTGTGTGATGAAAGCTATCAACGAAATGAGAATGACAATTTCAGCTAAAAGCATTAACGAGGGATTTTCTCGTGTGGCGGTGTCGTCTTTTGTGCTGTTTTTAGATCCAACAGTTGAGGAAATAACAGACATAAAAACAGCAGTGAGTGAGGCTGTAACTAACGCTATTGTGCATGGGTACAAAGAAAAAACTGGAAAAATATACATAATCGTGAGCATTTTTGAGAATAATAAAGTTAGAATCAAAATCCGTGATACTGGAGTGGGCATTGAAGATGTGAAAATGGCAATGCAGCCGCTTTATTCTTCACTCGGTGGTGAACGTGCTGGACTTGGCTTTTCGGTTATGGAAAGTTTTATGGATAAAATCAAGGTTACTTCTAAACTTGGTAAAGGGACTATTATTACTATGGAGAAATTGATTTTTGGGAAAGATGGTTTTTGATTTTTTGGCTTGATGTGAGGGGTACAGTTCGCTTTGCTCACAATGAAGAATTAAAAATGAAAAATGAAAAATTAAGGGTCGCATTCGCTCCAATTGTAATTTTTTGGCTTTGCCAAAAAACTGGCGACCGAGGTCGCCCCCAATGCAAGCAACTTAAGCGTTTTTTTCTTATTTAATGGTTAATTTGTGTCGATGATTTCCACTTTGATTTATTCATCATTTTCGTCCACGCTCGCCGCTGGGCGTAACTTTTGCTCG
>JAWXUR010000040.1:0-18095 GCA_044426265.1 Clostridia bacterium | reverse complement strand
CTGTTGAGCTTATTATAAAAGCACTAAATGACATTGAAACTGTATCTTAATTTCTTATAAACATCTAAATAAAAGTGCTCAAACCGATTTACTGGTTTGAGCACTTTTTATTCTAATGCGACTTTGAGCATAAGACCTTTGTATTCATTATATAAATTTTCAAATATACTTTTTTCTTCATCTGTATCAAGCATGGCTAGATATATGTTTAACATCTTTTTTCCCTCCGTGCGATATTATTCTCTGTGTGCTAATAGTAGCAATAAATTGTATTAACGTCAATAAAAACGTTTTTGTTATAAACAATCTGTTACCATTTTAATTATTATTTAGTAGTTTTTGAAAATAATTAAATGTTACCATATATTCTTCTATTTAACTTAAACATAAACAATCTCAGAAAAAATAATCTCTTCAACCTGAGCCTTAATATTATTCATCATGCCTACCCACTGCATTTGATTTTGCATTTTTAATTCATTTGTCACTCCTTGTTGTTTGGCAAGTTTTGGAATTAATTCGTCAAGCATATGCAGGGCTTGTTTTTGCGTTTCACGTAAATGCGATTGTAATTTTCCAGTGAGTAACAAGTGGTTATATATCGCTTTGTGATGCTGTTGAAGATATGCTTTTCTTGCAGGTGCGTATTTAATTAATGGGATTTCTTCTTGCTCAGGTTCGTCATCGAATTGTCCTAGCCAAGCCAAAACAATACGAACCAGTTTTTTATTAACTTTTTGCACCACCTAGCTTCGTTAAGCCACCTCGTAAGGCGATAGCATTACTTCGCTGTCTTGCCTAGCTATGTAGCGCAAAAAGATAATAAAAAATCTGCGACCTAAAATTCACGAAATTTTGCTTTAGGCAAGGCAGACGACGACGGCAAACGGGCGTTTTCCTAGGAGGATAACGAAGCATAAAGTGAAATTTCGCTTTTTAACTCGTTTAATATTAATCGCTGAAGCTTGCCTTCAAGGGTTTCTTTGCTTGTTTCACTGAAATGCATACCTACAGTATAGGTAGTGTTGCCTAGCTGTTTTTTGAATGATTGATACGGATTGATTGATGGGGAAGTCGTTGTTTTTGTTTGTTTTTCTGTCATTTGATTTTTTCCTTTCTTTATTTTTTAGCATGAAAAAAGGCTTTCACTGAATTTTCGTCAGTGAAAGCCTTTGAGGTTATGCCTGTTAATTTTAATATATGGTTGCAATATCAGCGTTTAAGCTTAATTTTCTGACTGCAATAATGTTTCTATTTCATTCCCCAAAACAATACAATTGTTTATTTGCTCAGGATTGTATTCACCATTATCACAGTATTGTAAAATAAAATCGCCATTAGAAAAAGTGAGTAAATCAATGTAATAAGCGTCTTGAGATTGAAGTTCAAAATTCATCTCAAAGATAATTTCATTAGCAGTATCTATAACATATAAAGGAAAATCTTTATCTGCTATAACTTGATCAGTAGACGTATCAACGTTTTGCTGTATAAAATAAATATAACTATCATTTATACTGAAAAGCAATTGAGTAAAGTTATCGCTCTTTGTTATAGTTTCAACTCCGTTTTCAGTTATTAGACAAACATAGGTAGTTAAAGTTTCGTAAGTTCTGAAAACAATATAATTTCCAACTATATATAATTCAACAGGTTGCTCTGTTCCTATTATATTCTCAAAATTGACTAAAGATATCGTGTCTTTTAAAGTTCCATTCACGTCATAATTATATAAAAAGAACTTATATTCACCAGCTATACATTGACGACCAAAGCCATAAATTTCACCATCTTTAACTATGATTCGTTCTATAAGAATCCCTTTGCTATCAGTCCAATCAGCTGCATTTTCATATTGTTCTGAAATAATTTCTTGTTTTGTTCCATCAATATTATAAATTGTAGCAACTGTTTTAGTTGAATAATCAAGCCCATAATCGGATTCATCTTGACTAACAATATAAGATATAAAATTGTTTTCATCCAATTTTGTTAGATAAACAAAAGGATAGGTGCTTTGCATTTCATCAATTACTTCCACTTCTCCAGTTATACCGTCTACTCTTGTTAATTTCAAATCATAAAATTCTGAGCTTTCCAATTGAGAAGTATAGCTACCCCAAGTATACAGGTATCTGTCTTGTAAAACTACCATTGAACCTGAACCTAGTGTCATTTCTGGCAAGTCAACTGAATATGTTAGCTGAATATCTTCTCCAGTTTCTGAGTTTTTCAAAAAATAAACACTAGATTGCCGTGAATCAAAACTTAGTTGTACACCATAATAATTTTCTCCAAGTTGCTTTATGATTGTGAAATTATCGTACTCGACTATTTGTATTTTATCAGTTAAAGTTTCTTCAATACTAACAAACGTCTGAGTATCGTCATTAAAATTTAATGTCTCATTTTGTGTAACATTATTTTCTTCAAGCAACTGTTCTTCTTTTAATTCATTGTAAACTACTAAGCTCGTTATTGTAACTAACATTATTATAATAATTAATTTACTAATGTTTTTCATAAATTCTCCCTTCTTTTCAGATTGCAAAATTTAACTGATATTAATTCTACTAATCAAGAAAGATATAATTGAGAGCCACTCCCAAATTTATTTGTTATAACCGTATTAAGTTGTGTCCAAGTTTTTTTGTGTTCACCATCATTTGCGGTTGTACTTGATATATATGAGGAGAAATAATAAGGATCACCCATAAAGTAATTGTTATCTTCCCAAGTGAGGAGGCCACTACAAATGCAAAAATGTCCTAAAGTATAATATGGCCAATTTGCGGTGCTTGATGTAGGATTAGACATATGTATAATCATTGGTTGACGATCTTCAACATTACTTTTCAAATCTGTATTAAAAGTTGTTTGACTACCACCGTAATTAACAACACTATAAGTTACATTACGCTTTTTTGAAGCTTCGTAAATAAATAAGGCTATGTTTTCAATAAAAATCGCTACACTTATTTTAAGCGAAATTGAAAAGGCGCTATAAAATCGTTCTAAAGTCCAATTGTTGTCAAATAGTTCGTATAATATGCTTCTACAAGTTATTCCATCATTCATTGATGGTACTGTTGCTGCTAAAAAGTTTAATAACAAATCAGCAGAAAGAAAAACGGATATTGCTAGTAAAATTAGGGATAAAATTTTTGCTATTTTCATAATATTCTCCTTTCGAATTATATACACTCCACATCTAAGATGTAGTCTTACAATTTGAGTATAGCATATAAAATCAGCTAATACAACAAAAATTATTAGTTGTATTTAAATATCATACATATATCCCCATTTAGATGATATTGCACTTGTATCACTATGATTTTATGAATCACAATATAATCTTCAAGTACAACCCCCATCTTCATTTGATTTATCATCTGATTTTTCTTCTAAACTCTTTCTCATTAATGATAGTTCATTTAAACCCATTTTAACTAGAAAAATCAAAACACAATTCAACCCTACAATAATGAACGTTACTAGAAGTATTTGATCTGTAACAGGATTAGCTAAAGTTGATATTAAAAGTGCTGCATAGGCGGTGAGAAGAAATATTATTATGCTAATTATTGTAATCATACTGTTCCTCCAGTTTTTTTATATCTATTATCAATATAATAATCCATTAACTCTTGACCCATTTTTTCAATCGTTACATAAGTATTAGTTACTTTCAACGGATTAAAAACAAAGACATATGTAGAACCTGCTATTAATATGCACAGCAACGCAAGTATGCTTATTTAAAATTTTTTCATTTTTAAATTCTCCTTTCTTTAAATAAATACAGTGATAAAATATCCCTTTATTTTTTGTTTCGTTACTAATTAATACAAAATAGAATCCACAACGTGACATTATTTTCATACTTTTTTCAAGAAAAATAATCTTTGTATAATATCACAAATGCCAATCACTCATTTTGTGCATTTTCAACAACTTCATTTGTTATAGATTCAGCTACTTTAACAAGCTCATCTTTACTGAGATTATCCACATCAATATAAAATACATAACCATCATATGTAAAAGTTACAAAAGCATCCATGCGTTCAGTTTTTTGAGCATACATCATTTCACCAAATATGGTATCGATATTTTCAATGATTCTATTTTCAGTATCAATAAAGTTACCAACCTCATTTATTATTTGCTGACTAAAGTGTATCTTATATCCTAACTCATTCTCATAAACAACAAAATTTACAAATTCATCTACATTATTCTCAACTTCAACATACCCATCAGGCACATAAGACGGAACATAAACCGAATTTTCATCAATGTATGTAACCTCATCTTGAGTATCATCATTTTCAAAAATAACAACTGAATAAGTATCAAACACATTCACTATAAACTCATTAAACGTAGTCCTGAATGCTTCAACTGTAATGTAAGGTACGCTAAAACCAATTACAATAACTAGAATAATAGAAGCAGCTATTCTTGCGATTGACCAATGGCGGTGAACTGTATTTTTGTTTGCTTGATTGATGTGGTGTCTGATTTGCTTATCGGTTTTGCTTTTCATCTTGAAGAAATCTTCGTCATAACCAAGATTTTTAAGCTCATCTTCAATTTGAACGAGTTCTTCATCAATTTGGTCTGAAATTGCATTTGCAACATTTTTTTCAAAATCATTTCTCACATCAATTCACCTTCTTTCATAGATTTTAAAAGTAGCTGTCTACCTCTTTGTAAGCGCTTTCTGCAAAGCTCTTGTGATATACCCAAAACCTCAGCAATTTGCACATTGCTAAATTCACAATCAAATTTAAGTTGCAAAACATCTCGATATTTTGGTGGCAGTTGCTTAATTTTTTTAGGTATTTGATCCAGTACAAAACTATTGATAACTTCATCATCTGGCTCAACATGATCATCTTTTAAATCAGATACCTCGTCAAAATCCAACATAATAGCTCTGTTTCGTCTACCTAGTTCGTTGATAGCAGTATTTTTAACAATAATTACAACTAAGTTTCTTGCTCTTTTGCTGTAAACATCATCAATATTATCTATAACTTTAATAATTTTATAAAAGCTATCTTGAACAATATCATTTGACAAATCATAATCACGTACAACTGAAAAAGCGACTTTTAACATTAAGTTGCAATAAAGTTCATACAAGGTCGTAATCTTTTGTTTTTCCTCATCACTATCAAGCATAGTCATAAACATCATTAACATTGATTTTCCTCCTAGTTTATCTTTACTGCCTTAATAGTATCAATAAAACTAATCAATGTCAATTAAATTAAATTTAGTTATAATAATTCATCTGTTTTTTCTTTGTTCCTATTAATTAATACAAATGAAAAATCAAAACGTGACATATTTTATAGAAAAATTCGATTTATTTTTTACTACAAACTCATATCATCTCTACGCTTAACCTTATTAACCCTAGCAACCTCCTCAACCAACCTCTTCAACTTCTCAGCACGACCAATCTCAACTTTAAGCTGATTCATTTTCCACTCAACCAAATCTAAATCACGCACACAAACCTTAAACTCTGATGCAAATTCCTTAGGCTTAAAACCAATCTCATGAAGATAATTATCAAGCTCATAAAACCTTTCAATGCTCTCACTATTAGCCGTATAAAAGGTTTCTCGCTCATCGTCTTTCAACTTATCAAACTTCTTAATAACAGGGTGCAAAGCCTTAGCTTCACAGTATAAATCCCATGACGTTTGAAGTTCACCTTTGCGTACTGACCTACAATGTCCTCACTGTTCATCAGTACACCGTCAAGACCTAATGAGCCAACTGTGATTTGCTCAATCATGTCGCTTGCGATGTACGGCACTAGAGGATAAACTCGTTTAATGCCGTCTTTTTTGATGATTGTTGTGATTGTTTCAAGAATTAAGCTGATTGATAAGCCTATGAGCAGTGCGATTAAACAGGGGAGCGTACCGAGTACGAAACCACAGCAGCCAGCGATTTTGACATCTGCACCACCTAAGTTTGTGAGCATTGCCACAAGAAAAAACACCGAATAACACACTGCGCCACCGATTAAATTATCTACTCCCACACCGATTAAACCGATTGCTAGAAGTGCTGCACTATACCAGTTTGACACCTGCATTTCTTTCAAGTCTTGCTTTGATGCTAGTATCAAAACGATTATGAAAAGTACGCTTTTAATGACTTGAAACGGAAGTGAAAGCAAAATATCTTGAGTTACTGGATTGAAAAAGCACAAACTTAAAGCAATGATTGCTATTAAAAGTGCCGATAAAACTCGCACGCTAATTGAGCCTTGCTTAGACTTCAAGTTGTCTTTAATTTTTTGCGTTATTTTAGATGTTTTCGACTTTAGAGTTTTTAACATTTTCATCTCCTTACGTTGAAAACTTTGTTGTTTTTGATTACCAAGTCAATATAAATCCAGACTAGTTGATATAGATTTTGAGATAGATTTTTATATTGAATAAATTAATTAACAAGGAAGAGTAAAAACAAAAGCAGGAGTTACCGATTTTATTTTTCAACTAGTCCAGATTTATATTGACTTAGATTTGGAAAAAGACAGCCTACCGAAATAGGCTGTCTTGATTGAGGTGAGTATCAATTAACTATGCTGCTAATTGCACAGGAATCGATGCTGTGTAGTTAAAGAGATTATCTGTGTGTGTTGCAAGGTCGCCCATAACATCACCGAACCATGCAGTGATTTGTGGAGCGAAAAATGCGCCAACAAGTGCCACAACGAGAACTACTAAAAGCATAGTTTCTGTTGATTGGCTGACTGCTTGAACCGAGTGCATAACTTCGACTGCTTTGTTTAATACTGCTTGCATTGCTTTGTTATATTTTGTGTTAAAATCTTTGATCATGTTTTTGTTACCTATTTCTTTCTTTGTTGTTTTTAATTATTAGTTTTTCTGTTTTTGTTATTTTTGTTTATTTGTTATTTTGTTTTTTGTATCAAAAAAGTAGTTAGCTCTTAGGTACTAACTACTGATTTAATAGACCGATTTAATCGATTTTGTTAGGCTGATAGTTGGGCAGAAGATGCTGTGTAGTTGAAGATGTTATCAGTGTGTGTTGCGAGGTCTGCCATAACATCACCGAACCATGCTGTGATTTGCGGAGCGAAGAAAGCGCCGACAAGTGCCACAACGAGAACTACTAAAAGCATAGTTTCTGTTGATTGGCTGACTGCTTGAATCGAGTGCATAACTTCGACTGCTTTTTCTAATACTGCTTGCATTGCTTTTTCATATTTTGTGTTAAAATTTTTGATCATATATTTGTGTACCTATTTCTTTCTTTGTTGTTGTTTAATATTTTTGTTTATTTGTTTTTGTATATAAAAAAGCAAGCTGACCCTAAGAATTCAGCTTGCTTGATTATTGCGTTATGATGAGATTTTACAATGAAAACTCATGTTTTTGCTTTTGTTTTGGTGGCTTGATTTTTTGTACTGCTAATTTCCCCTCAAAAAGTTGAAACCTTTCTGGAGTTTCAAACTTCTTAGAGTATTTTTCTAGCATCGCACTATCAAGGCTTGTTAGCTCGCCATCTTCGTTTGTACCGACAATTAAAAAGTTGCCAGCGATAATGTCATGAACATTTCCTCGAGAATCGCTAAGCACTCGATTATATGGCAGCTGGTCTATCTTGCCTTCTTCATTGCAGATGATGACCACTTGGTCTTCAAATGGGCTGATAACTTCAATCGGACCTTGAACAAGTCCTTGCAGCGTTATTAAGCCATCATCGATGTGGATTTCTTCTGCTGGTCTTTGTGGTTGAACGTACAAAGCTGTTAATGTGAAGTCTAGTTCTTCAGGGTCTGCCACAAAGATTTCGGTGTCTAGCAAATGTTCTGAACCGAGAACCATTTCGCCATCTCTGTACGCTCGTCTTACTTTCGCCAAAGCATCTTCAGACGAGTTAGCCATTACAGTGACTGTTTTGTTTAGGGTTTCGACTATTTCTATTTTGAATTCTTGCATTTAATTAATTCCTTTCGTTTTTAGGGTTTAGGGTTTGCCATGTCATGTTGCACCATGGATGAATAATAGTTATTGATTGTTGAAGGTGCATTGAAAAGTGTTGTGAGTAAATATCTTCTAACATTTTTCACTTGAGTTGTGTTAGCGCTAAGGCACGAAAAAACATATTCAATGTGTGATGAATCAAGTTTGAGCAATTTGTTTTTAACTATCGTTGCTGCATAGTTTTGACCACTGATGTTGATAGTGTCTTTTGTGATAGCTAAAGTTTCAACCATGATATCAACGATTTCATCAAGTTGTTCTATATCTCCAATCTGCATTGTTTCTTTAAAGTATTCATACTCGATATTCTCATAAACCATTTCTTGAATTTGTTTATATTCATCATTTCTTATCGCATCATTTCCTGAGCTTGCTCTTTGATTTGATTGATTGATATTTGATAAATAAGTATTTGATTTTTTAGTACTTGATTGATTAGTATTTAATTGTGGTGGATTTTCCTCTAGTGGTTTTTCCTCTGGTGGATTTCCCACTAGTGGGTTTTCCACAAGTGGATTTTCCACTTTCGGTGAAACTCCTTTATTCATAGGCTTTCTCGGCTTCTTTCTCGGTGAATTATCAACACCTTGCAGCCTTAAAACTTCCTTGTCATCATCATCAATTGGAAACTCTCGAATCAAGTATTGAACTGCCACGATTTGACCTTTTGGATTGCGTCTTTTAATGCGTTTAACATATCGTTCTTGCTCGAGTTCCTTAATTCCAGATTTAACGCTATCAACTCCGTCACGGCTTAAAGTTGCAAGTCCAACAATGCTATAATCCCAATTATCATTGAGCGAAAACATGGTGGATAGCAAACCTTTTGCCTTTAACGATAAATTTTTATTTCTAAAATGATGATTACTCATAACTGTAAAATCGGTTCTTTTTTCAACTATACATTCTGCCATTTCAATACACGTCCTTTCACAAACTATCTATCTGTTTGTTGTCTAAGCTTTTGTTTTTTCACTTGTTTTTGATGCCAATCACCAAGCAACTTAATGATGAATTTTTCCATCGTGTCGCTCGGACAATCTTTAGGAAAATATTTTTTCAAATCGCTAGTTTTGAAAGTTATCTTTTCAACCTCAGGCTTTTTTTCTTCACTCAAAATTGCGTGGATAACATCTTTACTTAGCTTATCTTCGGCACTATACTTTTTAAGTCTAATCGCCTGTGATAGTGAAGGTGTAGCCTGTACTTCTTCAATGATTTCAACTAAATGTTCTTGCTCATTTGGCTTTAAATATGACAGCTCAACAGCAGGATTGAAAGCGACAATTTTATCGTCAACCATGTCAAGCATTGGCTTGACAAGATTGGTTAAACGTATATAACGTTGCACTTGGTTACGACTTTCACCTACTTGTTCAGCTAAAATTTGGTCACTTCTTAACTTCGTCCCAACTTGGGACGAAGTTAAATCACTACGATTTCCTTGTCTTTTCATAGCTTCTAATTTCAATTTAAAAGCAAAAGCACGTTCACTAGGCAGTATGTTTTCTCGTTGCAAATTGCTATCTACCATAATGATTGTTGCTGCATCATCATCTAAGTCACGCACAATAACTGGCAGTGTTGCAAGACCAGCAAGCTCACTTGCTCTATGCCTGCGGTGTCCTGCAATGATTTCAAATTCGCCGTTTTCAAGAGGTCGAGCAATTGCCGGCATCAACACTCCGTACTTGAGTACGCTTTCAACTGTGTCTTGCATTTTTTCATCGTCAAGAACTTTAAAAGGGTGATTAGCAAAAGGGTGTAGTTTATCAAGTGGAATATCCGTGACTTTCTCACGCTTTTCATCTTGCCTTGCTTCTTCATTTGTAAATAAATCATCTACTGTGTTCAGATTTGTGTTTTCTAACAAGTTTTTCATGCTCTATTACCTCCTTTGTCAGTTAAGCCAGAGAAATATAGTCCGAGCCAGCCTAAAATCAATAATTTTCATCACCTAGCTTCGTTATCCTCATCACCAACCGTGCGGTTGCTTTCTTCGTCTGCCTTGCTATGCAATAAAAATTATTGATTTTAGGTCGCAGATTTTTTATTTGTTTTTTGCGCTGCATAGCTAGGCAAGGCGGTGAAGCCATGCTCCCGCATAGCAAGGCGACTTAACGACGATAGGTAGTGCAAAAAACAAATAAAAAACTGACTCGGACTATATTTCTCTGGCTTTGCCTGTGCAACCTTGCCTTTTGGGTCGTGTTCAAATATACTAGTACCTGTGGCAGACGTTTCAGCAGCTCTTACCGAATGTGGTATCTCTGATGAAAACACTTTGATTTTATTTCCATAGGTTTCACGAATAAGGGTAGTCACATCTTTTGTGAAGTTAGTTCGGTTATCAACCATAGTCAATAAGATTCCATCGATTTGCAGTCTAGGATTTATTTGACGGCGAACTTTCACGATAGTTTGCAGCAGTTGTTCTAAGCCTTTAGCTGGCAAATACTGCGCTTGCACTGGAATGATTACACTATCAGCACACGCAAGTGCATTGATAGTCAGCATACCGAGTGACGGCATACAATCTATTAAGATGTAATCATAATCTTTTTTCACACGTTGAATGTATTGTTTGAGAATGCTTTCACGGCTCATAGTATTCACGAGTGAAACCTCAGTGCCTGAAAGTTCAATGTTAGCTGGAATTAAATCAATCTTTTCATCATGATTCAAGATACCTTCTTTTGGATCAATAGCCTTGCACATGATTAGTTTGCCCATAATGGTTGAGCCAAGCATAAACAAACCGAGCCAGTTTTTTGTGCAATTTTTGCACCACCTAGCGTCGTTAAGTCGCCTTACTATGCGAAAGCATGGTTTCACCGCCTTGCCTAGCTATGCAGCGCAAAAATAGCACAAAAAATCTGCGACCTAAAATCAATAATTTTTATTACATAGCAAGGCAGACGAAGAAAGCAATCGCACGATTGGTGATGAGGATAACGAAGCTAGGTGATGAAAATTATTGATTTTAGGCTGGCTCGGATTGTTTATGCTTGGCTCAAGTAGTTTGAATATTGTCTGGCTGTGCATTGCCTAAGCTGATAGACAAGCTACCTTGTGGATCGCAATCTATTACTAAGACTTTCTTTCCTGTGTTAGCTAAGCCAACTCCGAGATTTACACAAGTGGTAGTTTTTCCAACTCCACCTTTTTGATTTACTATTGCTATTGTTTTAGTTGTCATTTTTTTATCTCCTATCATTTTTCAAATTTGATTATCTGGTATTATCTGATAGTAGGAGAGTGCATCTTTTATTGCTGCTACCTTTTCGGTAGTAGGATATTTTCTTGGATGTTTTAATTCTTGTACTGCGTTTGGAGCATCATACATAGGCAAGCCTAAACTTCGTTTGACTTCAGCTATATAGCTTGTATGTACTTTGAAGCCATACTTTTGTTCTATATAATTGCAAATCATTTTATAAGTTACTTTGCCGTTTGCATTGCTTTTTTGGCTTTTTTCTAGTATACTAGTTAATGGTAATAAGTTTTCACCACTTCCATAGCCAATACATACCTGTATATAGCTATCAGGTTTTTTGGGGTTATTAGCTAATGGCGTTGAATGTGTTGTTTCACTTTATAAATAAACACAAAAAGACCGCTTGAAAAAATCAAGTGGTCTTTTTGCTTTTAATTCGCAATATTTATAAGCATAGTTGTTTGCGAAATTCATGCATATTTCTTGTGTACAAAAAAAGCAGCTACAAATAAATGCAGCTGCTTAACTTTTGTGGATCTTAGGACGGGCGGTGTATCCGTCATCTCAGGTACGTTTTCACGTGCGTTGGGAATCATTTCCAACCTCTAAAATCCTCTTTAAAAAGTTTTACCATATCTATTTTAATACATTTGAAAGTTTTTTTCAACCTATTCGTTGAATTAAATTTGAAAAACTATAATTTTTTTCGCATAAATGTGCTGCGAACGCCTATTAACTGGCACACACTTTTATCTATTATAAAAGCACACGTTCTCTTTATAAATAAACACAAAAAGACCGCTTGAAAAAAATCAAGTGGTCTAAAATTCTAACTCTCCAAAGCAAACAACTTTCCACGAGCAACGACAAGCTTATTCTCCAGCGAAATCAGCTTCTCAACAGGCACGTTCTCGCACATTTTTCGATAAAGCTTATCGTTCAACGCACCCACTTTTCGTCTAATAAAAAATAGACGGACATCATTAATAATAGTTTTCATTTTTTTTGTACCTCCAAAAAATTTATTTTATTTGCGGTTTACAGCAAGCCACTAATTATTGTGTTTTGCCTTACCACACTTGTATTATATATGATTTAAGTTGAATATTTTGTCGAATTTTGTCGAAAGATTCGACTTTTTTTATTTTTTTCTTAAATTTTTCATTTTTTAACGCAGTTTCGCCTTTTTCGTACAATTTTCGCTTTGCGAAAATGCGTACCGCCCACAAAAACTCTTTCAATATTAATAGGAAGTGATTTTTAGCGTCAAAACTTGCACAATAACCAAACGCTTTAACTTGCTAAAATGTACAAGTATCCTAAATTTAGATGATTTCACAAAAAGCGACAAAAAAATTTGGTGAAAGTGTTGACAAACGGCTCGTTTTATGTATAATAATAAGTGTAGATGGCAAGGGCGTCATGACTAGTTCGTGATGCCCTTGCCCTTTTTTTATTTAAATATGTGAAAATTTTTTTGGAGGTAAAACGCAATGAAAAATATCCCTGAACTTTTTGGCTCAATGGTTTTTAATGACCAAGTAATGAAAGAGAAACTCCCTAAAGTGACTTATAAATCACTTAAGAAAACAATGCAAGATGGTAAACATCTTGATATCGCTGTTGCTAATATCGTTGCTAACGCAATGAAAGATTGGGCAGTTGAAAAAGGCGCAACTCACTTCACTCACTGGTTCCAACCTATGACAGGCATCACTGCTGAAAAACACGATAGCTTCATCTCTCCTGAATCAGATGGCACAATCATCATGGACTTCTCTGGTAAAGAATTAGTTCAAGGTGAACCAGATGCTTCATCTTTCCCATCAGGTGGTCTTCGTGCAACTTTCGAAGCTAGAGGTTATACAGCATGGGATCCAACATCTTATGCATTCATTAAAGATGGTTCTCTTTGCATTCCAACAGCTTTCTGCTCATATGGCGGTGAAGCTCTTGATAAAAAGACTCCTCTTCTTCGTTCAATGGAAGCTATCAACAAACAAGGTATGAGAATCATGAAACTCTTCGGCAACGAAGATGTAACTCATCTCAACACAACTGTTGGCCCAGAACAAGAATATTTCCTCATTGATGCAGACGTTGCTGCAAAAAGAAAAGATATCACTTACACAGGCAGAACTCTTTTCGGTGCAAGACCTCCAAAAGGTCAAGAACTCGATGATCATTACTTCGGTTCAATCAAACCAAGAGTTTCTGAATATATGAAAGAACTTGATGAAGAACTCTGGAAACTCGGAATCTTTGCAAAAACAAAGCATAACGAAGTTGCTCCTGCACAACATGAGCTTGCTCCAGTTTTCACAACAACAAACCTTGCTTCAGACCAAAACCAACTCACAATGGAACTCATGAAAAAAGTTGCTCAAAGACATGGTCTTGTTTGCCTTCTTCATGAAAAACCATTCGCTGGCGTTAATGGTAGTGGTAAACATAACAACTGGTCACTTTCAACAAACACAGGCGTTAACCTTCTTGATCCAGGTGAAACACCTCACGAAAATGCTCAATTCTTGCTTTTCCTTTGTGCTGTTGTTAAAGCAGTTGACGAATATCAAGACCTCATGAGAATCTCAGTTGCAAGCGCAAGCAATGACCACAGACTTGGTGCTAACGAAGCTCCTCCAGCTGTTGTTTCTGTTTTCCTTGGCAGCGAACTCACAGAAATCCTTGAGTCACTTGATGCTGGCACAGCTTATGACCAACAAGAAAAAGTATTAATGAAAATTGGTGTTCACACTCTTCCACGTTTTGCAAGAGATACAACAGATCGTAACAGAACATCACCATTTGCTTTCACAGGCAATAAATTCGAATTCCGTATGCTCGGTTCAACAGCTTCAATCGCTGGCACAAACATCGTTTTAAACACTGCAGTTGCAGACGTTCTCGATGGTTTTGCAAACGAACTTGAAGGCGCAGCTGATTTCGAAACTGCTCTTGATGCTCTTATCAAAAAGACAATCAAAGATCACAAAAGAATCATCTTCAACGGCAACGGTTATGACGATGCTTGGATCAAAGAAGCAACAGAAGTTAGAGGACTTTCTAACCTTGTTTCAACTCCAGATGCAATCGCTCACTTCATCGATCAAAAAAACATCGACGTTTACACAAAACACAAAGTTTTCACTGAAGAAGAACTTCATGCTCGTTATGAAATCTTGTCAGAATCATATGCTAAGCTCATCAAAATTGAAGCTCTCACAATGATCGACATGGCAGGTAAAGACCTTCTTCCAGCAATCAGCGGTTACGTTAAAACTCTTAGCGATACTGTTGTTGCTAAAAAATCAGCTGTTGCTGGTGTAACTTGTGCTTATGAAGAAGATGCAATCGCAAAACTTTCAACACTTACAGCTGAAATTTATGCAAACTTAAACACTCTTGTTGAAGTTTGTGAAAAAGAAGATTTCGAAACACCACTTGATGAAGCTAAATTCGCAAAATCAACAATCCTTGCAACAATGGAAGCTCTCCGTGCAGGTGTTGACGCAGCAGAAGCTCTCACAGACGCAGCAAGCTGGCCTTTACCATCATATGGCGAACTTCTTTTCAGCGTTAAATAATTAATTTAAATTCATAGTCTTTTCGTACAGCGTGGGCGAAGCCCACTGTACGACTTGGCAAATTTGTGGAAATTATTTTTGGTTATCTTCTAATCGAGGGTGACGAGAGGTGGGTTTCACACTTACATAGCTCTTTTCTATTTTTTCATATATTTTTTCTCTGCTTGGGTCGCTGCGTAGATGTCTACGCAGTGGCTTAAGAAGGGCAGAGAGGCTCACTGCGTTCGCAATTGAGAATGGAGAATGGAAAATTGAGAATGAGAGAATCTTAAGTTTTTAAGTTGCAATTAATTGGAGTAATTGCGATTTTTAATAAAAACTTTGTTTAAAAGGAAAAGCAATAGGGAATGTTTAATGTTTAGACAAATGTTTGTAACATTTTCTATTTATAATCTAGTTTAGATGCATCTGGCGGTGCGTTTGAGAGTGTTAAACTCGATGTGTTTGGCGGCACGTCAACAACTTAGTTTTAAAAGATATATGAATCTGTGCAATTTGGCACAAAATCAAAATGTATGAAAAATTTAATAATCACCCAAAGGCTATGACAAAGAGAAGTAATGAGTGAATTTTAGTTCCCAGTGAGTGAGGACGAAGTTTTTTGAAAAGAAAATTCAAAAAATGGGAGTGTGAGCCTTATACAAAATCATTTATGAATAACACTTTCGAGCTATGACCCAAAAGCTATTATGTGAGTAGGTAAATCGTAATTCTGCGTTAAAGAAAAAGCTTTTTAATATACTATATTATATATAGAAAGCAGAGTGACCGCACAAGGCGGTAACTTAGGTGGTACCACGGGTTTTACAGCTGCTCGTCCTAAGGTAAACAAACATCACGTTTGATTTATTTGTTAGACGATGAAAGGCTGTATTTTTTTATTTTACGGAGGAAAAATATTATGTGTTCAATTATGAGTATTCAAGGCGCAGCAGTAACAAAAGAGGAATTTGAAGCAAGTTTAGAAAAAACAGTTAGCCGTGGCCCTGATATGTCAAAAGTTATCGAAGTTGAAGATGGAATCTTAGGTTTCCACAGACTCGCAATCATGGGTCTTAACGAAGCTGGTATGCAACCATTCGAACTGGGTGGCAGCTACAGCATCTGTAATGGTGAAATTTACTGCTTCAGACCAATGAAAGAAGAACTCAGCAAAGATTACACTTTCAAAAGTGAATCAGATTGCGAAATTCTTCTCCCACTTTATGAAAAATACGGACTCGAAATGTTTAAAATGTTAGACGCAGAGTTCGCTCTTATAATCTATGATGCAAAAACAAAATCATACATCGCAGCTCGTGATCCAATCGGCATTCGTCCACTCTTTTATGGCACAGCAAAAGATGGCGGAATGTGTTTCGCATCTGAAGCTAAAAACTTAATCGGTATCGTTGAAAAAGTTTACCCATTCCCAATCGGCACATACTGGGCAAACGGCGAATTTGTTCAATATTGCGACATTGCAGCAGTAGAAGCATATAACGATGACGACCTTGAAACAATCTGCAAAAACATTCACGATAAACTCTTAACTGGTATCAAAAAACGTCTTGACGCTGATGCTCCAGTTGGTTTCCTTTTAAGCGGTGGTCTTGATAGTTCACTCGTATGTTCAGTTGCTCAAAAACTTCAAGAAAAGCCAATCAAAACATACGCAATCGGCATGAACGAAGATGCTATTGATCTCAAGTACGCAAAAGAAGTTGCAGAATATATCGGAAGTGATCACCACGAAATCATCATCAACAAACAAATCGTTCTCGAATCACTCGAAGAAGTTGTCAGCATTTTAGGCACATACGACATCACAACAACAAGAGCAAGCATGGGAATGTATCTCATCTGCAAAGCAATCCACGAACAAACCGATCTTAGAGTTCTCCTCACAGGTGAAATTTCAGATGAAATCTTCGGTTACAAATACACAGACTTCGCACCAAACGCAGAAGAATTCCAAAAAGAAGCACAAAAAAGACTTCGTGAACTCTTCATGTATGACGTACTAAGAGCTGACAGATGCATCTCATCAAACTCACTCGAAGCTCGTGTACCATTTGGCGATTTAGACTTCGTTAAATACGTTATGTCAATCGACCCAGCAAAGAAAATGAACACCTATGGTCAAGGTAAATACCTTCTTAGAAAAGCATTCGAAGGCGATTATCTTCCAAACTCAATTCTTTATCGTGAAAAAGCAGCATTCAGTGATGCAGTAGGTCACTCAATGGTTGATTATCTCAAAGAATACGCAGAATCAGTTTACACTGACGAAGCATACGAAGAAGCAATCAAAAAATACGATTTCGCAACACCATTCACAAAAGAATCTCTGCTTTACAGAGAGCTTTTCGAAAAATACTATCCAAACAGTGCAGACATGGTAGTAGATTTCTGGATGCCAAACAAAGAGTGGGAAGGCTGCGACGTAAACGACCCATCAGCAAGAGTACTAAAAAACTACGGAGCAAGCGGCAAGTAGTCGAGCTGCCTCGACACGCACGCCGTGTTAGTTTGATTTATTTGGGGACGGCTACACCGAGCAGGAAAATCGCTCGAGCTTTAGGTGTTTATAGATAGGTTTGATGAACCGAGCCGAAAAAGTTCGCTGTCGCTCTCGTTTTCTATTTAGCGTGTTGGTTTAATTATGTGTTGGTTTAATTATGTGTAGGGAATGGTCTTGACCATTCCAAAGACAGCACAAACCCAACATGGAACGGTCAAGACCGTTCCCTACAGCAAACATTCAAAAGAGCAATGACTTCGGTTGTTGCTCTTTTTTTTGTCGAGCTGCCTCGACACGCACGCCGTGTTAGATTGTTCTATTTGGAGAATGATACGCCGAGCAGGAAAAGTTCGCTATCGCTCACAATGAAATTATGCTTCGCATAGTGAAATTACTTCGTAATGAAATAATGCTTCGCATAATGAAATGTTGCTTCGCAACATAAAATCGATAACCAAAACAGCCTCCCTCTTGAGGGAGGTGGGCACGAACTTGTTCGTGACGGAGGGTTCAAGAACGGCAGAAAAACCAACCAACACGCAAACGCAAAAACGATAACACAAAACCAAAAAAAGAAAAAGAAAAACAACAAACCCAAAATCCAGTACCAAACCCAAAGAAATCCACCGAAGTGCGAGAGGATTTTCAAGGACACTTCCTTGAATGCTTTTTTTGTTTTTCTTTTTTTCCAGAAAAAAAGAAAATGCCATTTTTTTGGTTACTTTTTTTGGGCAAGCAAAAAA
>JAWXUR010000039.1:0-18547 GCA_044426265.1 Clostridia bacterium | reverse complement strand
CCATTACATAATCAATGAAATTGCAAAAATGGGAAACAAGGAGGAGTAGAACCCCTCCCCTACGGTTACAAAAATATTTCTCAACATATATAGCAAGACTAAAAAATTAAATTTTATTAAATAAAAACGCTTAAGTTGCTTGTATTGGGGTCGACCCTATGTGGTCGACCGATGTTGCCGTTATTGCAATTTATTGAAAAATTCAGATGTTTTTTCCATTCGTTTTCATTTAATATGTGGTTTTTGTTTCGTGAAATCACGAAACCGAACAGCGGTACGACACAGGGGTCGTACCCTACGTATTTTACCGAATTTTCACGAAACCACGAGTGACGAGCATACGATGGGGAAATAATTTTTAATTATGGTGATATAAATTGTAAACTGAAAAACTCCAATATAGAACCCAAGCGTGTTGATTAGAGATTTTTGAGCGTTAATTTGTAGGGGACGGCATCCTTGACGTCCCAGGGTTTAACGTATGTTTTAATGAAAACGGCGATTTTCTTTGGTTTTTTGTTTATTTTTAGATTTTTTTGCCGTTGGTTTTGGGGTTTTTGGCGGTGTTTTAAAATTTTTGCGTAGGGGAGGGGTTTCCCCTCCCGAAGAACGGCGGTGGGTTTTCCGTTACCGCAATGTTAAATCGATAACGAAAATTAAAATTGTACGCAGGAAAAATTGGGATTTTTTTCCATAATCAACACGCATGAGTAGAACCCCCCTACGATGGGGAAATAATTTTTAATTATGGTGATATAAATTGTAAATCAAAAAACTCCAACATAGGCCGTAACCTTTTTTGGCGGTAAACCGCCAAAAAATTGTACCATAAAACAAAAAAAGGAAAATAAAAAAATAGTGTAAAAATCAAACAGGAGGAAGTATAAAATGAAAAATAACAACAAATTAATCAAAACTTTGGTAATCGTTTTAGGTGTGTTAATCACAGTGTTGATTTCGCTAATGCTTGTTATGGCGACAAGAGGCGGCACGAGCTCAAACACAACTTCGCAAGTTGTTGGCGCAGATGCAACACTCGATCAAGAAACAACCGAGGCAGTGACTGAGCTTGCGACACAAACTGTGAACGTTGAAGAGGTCAACACAATTTCTCTTGGCGTAACTGGTGACGTGCTTATCCATTCGCCTATCTTAACTGGCGCATATGACAGCACAACAGACACCTATGACTTCTCATCTCTTTTCTCAAAAACCACCAATTACATCGCAAATTGCGACTATTTCGTGGCAAACTTAGAGGTAACACTCGGCGGCACAGATGATGGAAAAGAATATTCAACTTATCCGCTTTTCAACACTCCAGATGCACTCGCATACGACTTATATGATGCAGGAATTGATATGCTCCTCACATCAAATAACCACTGCTATGACAGCGGTTACAGCGGAATTATAAGAACTCAAACAGTGTTAGAAACCGCTGGTTTGGATTACACAGGCACTCAACTTGAAGCTGATGATGATATTTACACAGTGGTGGATATTGACGGCGTACAAGTGGGAATGCTCTGCTATACATATGAAACTGACGAAGTCGTGGCTGGTAACACATACATCAACGGTCTTTTGGTTAGTGAAGAGGGCGAAGAAGTTATCAACTCATTTAGTTATTACGACCTCGATACATTCTATGCCGAAGTGAAAACTGCACTCGAAGACATGGAAGCTGACGGCGCAATGGCAAGCGTAGTTTATCTTCACTGGGGCGATGAATATAGCCTTGAAGAAAACTCATATCAAAACACAATCGCTCAAAAACTTTGCGATTTAGGCGTTGACGTGATCGTTGGCGGTCACCCTCACGTTGTTCAACCAATGGAACTTGTGACTAGCACTGACGGAACACATAGCACTGTTGTGGCGTACTCATTAGGCAACGCAGTTTCCAACCAAAGACGTGCATACATGGACCTTCAAACTGGTCACACTGAAGATGGAATGTTCTTGAAACTTTCTTTCACTGAGTACAACGATGGCACAGCCTTACTCACAAGCGTTGAAGTGACACCAACTTGGGTTGATATGTATTATGAAGGCTCAAATGCTGTTTATAATGTAATAGCACTTGGTGAAGTTGCAGACGAATCAAATTCAATCACAGCAACAAGCACATCAAGCAGCCTTAGCGAGTCATACGATAGAACTATGGCGATTGTTGGCGAGGGGTTAGATGACTGTAATGAGTTCTTGACATCAAGAGCAGCGGAGAAATTGACCGAAACTTTTGAGTTAGAGAGTGAAATTGTTGTTGGTGAGGAAATCGCAGCATAATTGAATTTTGGAATAAACTTATTGCCCACGTAGGGGCTACCCTATACTCGGGAACTTAAGAATTTCACTGTAGGGACATGGCTTGCCATGTCCGAGGCTGGGTTGATACTAACTTGCGGACATGGCAAGCCATGTCCCTACACTATAATAAATAACATGAAAAATCCTTAAGTTCCCAACTATGGGGCTCTACCCTTGCCATGTTCGGTTTCGTGAAATATGAAAGAAAAACATCAAACCAAAATCTAGTACCAACCCTAAAGAAAAGCAGAGCAGTGCGAGAGGATTTTCAAGGATACCTCCTTGAATGCTTTTTTTGTTTTTCTTTTTTTCCAGAAAAAAAGAAAATGCCATTTTTTTGGTTACTTTTTTTGGGCAAGCAAAAAAACGTAACGCCCCTGCGGCAGCAGAAACTGCACTAACCGCATCAACAAACAAAAAAACAAAGCGAAATTTATCCACAACAACAAACGCAAGAACGGCAGAAAAATCAACCAACACGCAAACGCAAAAACGATAACACAAAACCCAAACCATTGCATAATCAAAGAAATTGCAAAAATGGGGAACAAGGAGGAGTAGAACCCCTACCCTACGGTTACAAAAATATTTCTCAACATATATAGCAAGACTAAAAAATTGAATTTTATTAAATAAAAACCCTTAATTTTTCATTTTTCATTATTCATTTTTCATTGCGAACGCAGTGAGCTTTCCCCAAATTCAACAACTAAACAAAAACCAAAAACCTACATCTAGTAGCATTAAAGCAACTTTTCCACAATAAAAAATCAAAATACGAACTTTTCTCGAAAAAAAAGTAAAATTTATTATATAAACATTGACAAACGCCTATGTTTTAATATATAATATTTCAGTGTAATGCACAATTTCGCCTTAAACGTAACTGGCGAGCATTACAATTACCCAAACTGAAACGGATAAACATATTGCACAACATCTTAACTTCTTCCAATATGCCCGTTTTAATATAGAAGCTAAGCTTCGACTTTTCGCTTTGAAGTGAAAAGAAAATATTTTAACAAAGGAGGCAATTTAATCATGAAAAGAACTTACCAACCTAAGAAACGTCACAGAAAAATGGAACACGGTTTCCGTAAAAGAATGTCAGACAGAAACGGCCGCAAAGTTCTCGCTCGCAGACGTGCAAAGGGCAGAAAACAACTTACTTACTAAGTTTCGACTTTGTACAGATGTATTGTGATAGGAATTGATTATTTTTGCAAAATAGTATTACGCTAAATCAGAATAAAGATTTTTTGCGACTTTATTATCGTGGAAAATCATGTGTGAAACCTGCACTGGTTGTTTATTCAATGAAAAACCGTGTGGGCATTTGCCGTTTAGGAATAACTACGAGTAAAAAAGTCGGTGGCGCAGTACGGAGAAATCGTTGTCGTAGAGTAATTAGAGCCGCATGGCAAAATGTGCTTAAAAAACATGAATTTCAGGGTAGTTATGACTTTGTTTTTGTCGCAAGAGTGAAAACAGGTCTAGTTAAAAGTACCCAAGTTGAAAAAGAAATGGTGCAATGTTTAAGAAAATTGGGTGTGATTAAATGAAAAATTTCATAATCGCAGCAATTCGATTTTATCAAAAGCATATTTCAGCGCATTTACCAGCAATGTGTAAATATTATCCCACTTGTTCAAGATACGCCGTTGAAGCAATTGAAATTCATGGCGCATTTAAAGGGTCGATAATGGCAGTTTTAAGACTTTTAAGATGTAATCCTCTTTTTGTCGGTGGGTACGACCCAGTACCACCTAAAAAAGGAAGATGCAATCATGAAAATCATCAATGCGATTGCCATCAAGAGCAAAAATCGGACAAGTCAGGCGATGAGCTTTAATCGCTTAAACGAAAAAACTTTACGGAGGGAAACAAATGACTGCAATCTATTCAGCACTTTATGTACCGTTTGGATTCTTATTTAGAATCTTCTTCAACTTTATTCCTGATTACGGTATAGCATTATTCCTTTTTGCGTTGTTTTTCCGTTTAATCTTAGTGCCAACCTCAGTTAAACAACAACGTGGTAGCGCTAAAACAACAAGAATGCAACCAAAAATCAAGCGTATTCAACAAAAATACGCTCATATTGAACCAGCTAACGAAAGACAAGCTAAGGTTCAAGCAGAAACTCAAGAACTTTATCAACGTGAGGGTTACAGCCCAATGGCAGGTGGTTGCCTTCCACTTTTAATTCAAATGCCAATTCTCATTGGTATTTATGGTATCGTTCGTCAACCGCTCACATATGTTCTTCAAATTTCAAGTGAAGCAATCGACGCTTTAAGCGAAGCTGCAGCATCACTTGGTTTCATAAGTGATAGCACCTTATATGCTGAAACAGGCATTATCACAAACATTGAAGCAATTGCAGAGAATTTTCCAAATTTAGTTTCTCAATATAGCGATGTTTTCGCAACTATTGGTGATTTTGGTTATAAAATCTTCGGAATTAACCTCGGTGATATTCCATCAACAGACACTATATGGAATTTCTTTAGTGCAACAAACGCACAAAGAATGTTACTTCTCATACCTCTTTTATCATTCTTAACTTCAATGTCAACTGCTCTTTTGACACAAAGACGTCAAAAGAAAGCAAATCCAAATGCAGAAAATCAACAAATGATGGGTTGTATGACACTCACAATGCCTCTTATGTCATTGTGGTTCACTTTCCAATTCCCAGCTGGTATGGGTATGTATTGGATTCTTTCAAACTCATTTGCGTTTATTCAAACATTCGTTCTTGGCAAAATTTATGCGCCAGGAAAAGTTATGGCACGAGATATGGTTGAAGAAACTATTTATCGTAGATCATATGAAAAAACAAAAAAATAAGCCTACAAAATACTCATTTTATGAGTAATCATAGATTATGGTGGTGACAACAAAATGAAACATGAAATCATAGCAACAGGCGCAACTGTCGATGAAGCTAGAGCTAAGGCAATCGCTGAGCTCAACGCACCAAGTGATGCAGATGTACATATCGAAGTTGTTGCATTACCTGTGAAAAAAGTTTTGGGTTTGTTTGGCGGTTCACCTGCAAAAGTTAAGGCTTCTTATGAAAGTGCTGATGTTAAACCAGCACAAGAGCCAAAACCAGCAGCACCAAAGGCAAAACCTGAAAACAAAGCACCTAACAAGGCTAACAAAGCTGAAAAGCCTGCAAAGGCAGCTCCAGTTAAAAAAGAAGCTCCAGTAGTAGCTCCAGCACCAAAAGCTGAAGTTAAAGCTGAAGCATCTGAAGAAGAAGTTGAAATCGACATTGAAACTAATAAGGTAGCAAAAGTTGCTGTTGAATATCTCAAAGGTATTCTTAAAAACATGGACATTGCAGATTTTGATGTGAAAGTATGCACAGTTGAAAAAACTGGCGAAATCATCATCAACATCGCTTGTGAAGATGACTATGGTATCCTTATCGGCAGACGTGGCGAAACTTTGGACGCTCTTCAAATCCTCACTCGCCTTGCAGCAAAAAAAGGCAGTGCAGATTCAGATTATTCAAGAGTTTCTGTTAACATCGGTAATTACCGTGAAAAAAGAAACATTACACTTAAAGAGCTTGCTAAAAAGAATGCCTCAAAGGTACTCAAGTATGGCAGAAACATGACTTTCGAGCCAATGAACCCATATGAACGCCGTGTGATTCACACAACAGTTCAAGAAATTGAGGGTGTAGTTTCATTCTCAGTTGGTTCAGACGCACAAAGAAAAGTTGTTATTGCGCTCGCAGATGGTGTTAAACCAACTCACGCACGCACTGGCGGCAGTGGTTACAACAAGGGCGGTTACAAAGGTAACAACCCAAGAAACAACAACAACCGCAGACCATATAACAACAACTCAAATTCTCGCCCACGCACCAACAACCCAAGACCAGCACAAACAACAGACTCAGCTCCAACAAGAGAGCCAAGAACTGACGCAAGTGCTCAATCAGTTGCACGCTACGGCAAGATTAATTGATGAAAATTCAATAAAAACCAAAGGGCAAACGAAATTAATCGTTTGCCCTTTTTATTTTTGTGTTTGAAATGGTGAGTGGTACAGTTTTTTCGCTTTGCGAAAAAAAGTACGCCCCTTTAATAAAAAATATAAATTAAAATTAACCATTTTGCACTTTTTTCACATTATATTTTTCCCTTAATTTTTTTTAAGCTTTCCATAGCGTCACTCACATTGCCATTTTCAATGTCTTTTTCAGCAGCAAGAACACCTTCTTGCATCTCGGAAAAAGAAGACTCGCCGCTCAAAGATTCATAAGTTTTGAGGCTCATAACGACCATGTGTCCATAACCATTTTTTGTTAAAAATATAGGCTCTTGACTTTCATGAACGAATTTTGAGATATCAGCAAAATTGTTGCGTAAATCTGATATAGGTCTAATTTGTGGCATATTATCACTCCTTTCTCAAAATTAATGAGTTACTATATCATTATTTTATCATAATTTAGATAAAATATCAAGTGAAATAAAAAATAAAACAGTTCATAATGTAAAATTCACATTTTGAACTGTTTTTTTGATTATGTATGAAAGGGTTGTTTTATGCATAATCATTTTTTAAAAATCTCCTCTTCACGTAGGGGCGACCCTGTGGTCAAGCGTGTTGATTAGGAAAAAATCTCAATTTTTCCTGCGTAGGGGACGGCTTCCCAGACGTCCCAGGGAACGAGAACAAAACTATAAATTACATCAATTTACAATCGATAACACCAAAAAAATCACGAACAAAGTACGTGCACCATCTCCGTAGGGGAGTGGTTCTACCGCTCCCAGGAACGGCAACAAACCCACAAATCACATCAACACAAAATCGATAACAAAAAACCAAACGAAATTTGCTCTTTTCATTAAAATACACGTTAAACCCTGGGACGTCAAGGATGCCGTCCCCTACAAATTAACGCTCAAAAATCTCTAATCAACACGCTTGACCTGTGGTCGCCAGTACGCCAACAATCAAACAATCTTAGTTGTCCACTCCTCAACATTCCAAATCTCTGCCACAACATCACTATAAAACTCAGGCTCATGACTAACCAAAATCATAGTACCCTTATAACCCTGAATAGCCTCCTTAAGTGCCTCCTTAGCCATAACATCTAAATGATTAGTAGGTTCATCAAGCACAAGTATATTCATAGGTCTAAGCATCAATTTACAAAGTCGAACCTTTGCATTCTCACCACCAGAAAGCACCCTCATTTGCGAGGTTATATGCTCATTAGTAAGCCCACAACGTGCAAGCGCTGCTCGAGCTTCTGCATTTGTGAGGTGAGGGAACTCGTTCCAAATTTCGTCTAGGGCAGTGTTAGAGTTGTCTTTTTCCTCTTGCTCAAAATATCCAATCTCAGCAAATTGGTCACGATAAACCGACCCAGAAATTGGCTCAATTATGCCAAGTAACGTTTTAAGCAAGGTTGATTTACCAAGACCATTTACGCCCTTAATTGCAATCTTTTGGTTTCTTTCAATCATGAAACTAACAGGCTTTGTGAGCGGTTCATTGTACCCCAAAACTAAATCAGTTGCAACGATAACTTCACGCCCTGGCGTTCTTGCGCTCGTAAAGCCGAACGTTGGTTTCACTTTTTCTTTGTCAAGCTCAATAATTTCCATTTTATCGAGTTTTTTCTGTCTGCTCTTTGCCATGTTTGAAGTTGCGACCCTCGCTTTATTTCGAGCCACGAAGTCCTCAAGTTCAGCGATTTCTTTTTGTTGCTTTTTATACGCTTGCTCAAGCTGACGCTTTTTAACCTCGTACATCTGCAAGAAGTTTTCATAGCCGCCTGAATAACGAGTGAGAACTGAATTTTCAACATGGTAAATCACGTTAACAACGCTTGACATGAACTCGGTGTCATGGCTAACTAAGATGAAAGCGCTCTCATAATTTTGCAAAAAGCGTTTGAGCCACATGATGTGGTTTTCGTCAAGGAAGTTTGTAGGTTCGTCCAAAATCAAAATCATTGGGTTTTCTAGGAGTAGTTTTGTAAGCAAAACTTTTGCACGTTGACCGCCTGAAAGCTCGGTTACGTCCTTGTCAAGACCGATGTCTTTAAGACCAAGTCCGTTTGCGTATTCCTCGATTTTGGTGTCGAGAATGTAAAAACCGCTGGTGTCCAAAATGTCTTGAATTTCGCCGACATCTTCCATCAGCGTGTTCATTTCTTCGTCGCTGCAATCGCTCATTTTTTCGTACGCTGCAAGCATTTCCTCTTCGAGCGCATACATATTTGCAAAAGAAGTGCGCAAAACGTCACGGATACTCTTGCCTTTTTCCAAGGTGCTATATTGGTCTAAATAACCAGTTGTGATATGGTTACACCATGAAACATCGCCCTCGTCTGGTTGACGTTTGCCAGTGATAATGTCTAAAAATGTTGTTTTACCCTCACCATTTGCGCCGACTAAGCCGACGTGTTCACCTTTAAGCAGGCGAAAAGATGCATCTGAAAGAATTTGTCTGCCACCAAAACCATGACTAACATGGCTTACGTTTAATATGCTCATTTATTGCTCCTTGTATTTTTATTTGTTACTATATATAGTATCATAAAAAAGAAAAAACTGCAAGTAAGTACTAGTGATTTTTTAAGGTAAAATCTATAAATGAGAGCTTAGCCAGAGTAATCCGAACTGCTTCGGATTATTTTGGCTTGGCTAGGATAATTATAGTGTATGATGCTAACTTTCGGACACGGCAAGTCATGCCACCAATGATGAAAACTTCTTAAATCGTTGCGCAAACTTTTTATAAAATTCCCTTGAAAATAAAAAGCAATAATGATATACTTAAATCATAAATCAATAAAAAATCAATAAGGAGAAAAAATATGAACACTAAAGCTCAAAAAAAGGAATTTGACCTCGTAAGTTTTGGCGAAGTTATGCTTCGTCTTTGCCCACCTGATAAGGAGAAGATTTCACACGGCGCAGTTTTCGAAAAAAATGCTGGTGGTTCAGAGCTCAATGTTGCTGCTGGTGCGGCGTACCTTGGCTGTCGCTCTGCGATCATCACTAAGCTTCCTGACAACAAAATCGGCCGCTTTATCCAGTACAAAATCCGCTATTCAAACGTGAGCGATGACTATGTTCTCGCTGATAAATCCGACAATCAACGTCTTGGCATTTATTATTATGAAACTGGTGCGTACCCTCGCAAATCTTCTGTTATTTATGACCGTGCAAATTCATCTATGAATAGCATTTCGATTGATGAAATTGACCCTGCTTTGTTTTCTAAAACAACACTTTTTCACATCAGCGGTGTTAGCCTTGCACTTCGTGGCAACATTCGTGACACTGGAATTGAGCTTATCAAAAAGTTCAAAGAGGGCGGTGCTGCGATTTCGTTTGACTTCAACTATCGTGCTAGTTTGTGGGACGAAGAAGAGGCAAGAAACACCATCGTGCCTATGCTTCCTTATATTGATGTGCTTTTCGTTTCCGAGGAAACTTCAAGAAGAATGATGGGAAAAACTGGCACAATGCATGAGATTATGAAACAATATGCTGATGAATACGGCTGCAAAGTTGTGCTTAGCACTCAGCGTGAAGTTATCAGCCCAACAAAGCATAATTTTGGCTCAACAATTTATTGTAACGGCAAATATTATGAGCAAGATCCATATAAAAACATTGAAATTGTTGACCGTGTGGGCAGTGGTGATGCCTATGTTGGTGGCGCACTTTTTGCACTGCTTACTTATCAAGATTGCCAAAAAGCTCTTGAATTTGGCAATGCAATGGGCGCAGTTAAAAACACAATTAATGGCGATTTACCTGTTTGCAGTTTTGAAGAGGTTGAATCGATTATTAAATCGCATAAGAGTAAAGGTCCTCAATCTGAGATGAATAGATAGGTTTTTGCCTTGGTGTATAATTGAATATTAAACGTAGGGACATGGCTTGCCATGTCCTTGTTGCTGCCTTGTAAAAAGAAAAAATCCCAGACACTTTCGTATCTAGGATTTTTTGGAGCTACTAACCGGATTTGAACCGGTGACCTCTTCCTTACCAAGGAAGTGCTCTACCTCCTGAGCCATAGCAGCATTTATTTTGCTTTGTTATTATACTATATTTCTTTTGACTTGTCAACAAAAAAATTAAAAGGGAATAGATTTTTTAAAAAAATCTTGAAAAACCTCTTGACAAATTGAAAAAGAGGGTTATAATATAAATTAGCACTCGACACATTAGAGTGCTAAAATTAAAAATTATACTGATAGGAGTACACAAAACATGGGTAAACAACAATTTAAAGCAGAGTCAAAGAAGCTCATGGATATGATGATTAACTCAATCTATACCCATAAAGAGATCTTCTTAAGAGAACTTATTTCAAATGCAAGTGATGCACTTGATAAACTTTATTATCAATCACTCACTTCAAACGCTGGCGGTCACGCTCGTGAAGATTATAAAATCATGCTCGATGTTGATGCGCAAGCTCGCACACTCACAATCACAGATAATGGCTGCGGCATGAGCAAAGACGACCTTGACAATAACTTAGGTACAATCGCAAAAAGTGGTTCGCTTGATTTTAAATCAGACATGGAAAAAACTGACGATGTTGAAATTATCGGTCAATTCGGTGTTGGTTTTTATTCTGCATTCATGGTTAGTGATAAAATCACAGTTCTTAGCCGTAGCGTCGATAGTGATGAGGCGTACTTGTGGGAATCAACTGGTGTTGATGGGTACACAATCACCGAGGCTCAAAAGGCTGAACACGGCACAGTGATCACACTTTACCTCAAAGAGAGCAGCGAAGAAGTTAACTATGATGAATATCTCAACGAATATGGTATTCGCCAAATTGTTAGCAAATATTCAGATTATATCCGCTACCCAATCATGATGGAAACTGAAAAACAAACTCTCGTTGAGGGAAGCGAAGATGAATATGAAACAACAAAAGAGTTAGAGCAACTCAACTCAATGGTACCTCTTTGGAGAAAAAATAAAAACGAAATCACAGACGAAGAATATAAGAGTTTTTACCAAGCAAAATTCTATGATTACACCGCTCCAGCAAAGGTTATTCACTCAAAAACAGAGGGTCAAATCTCTTATGATGCTTTGATGTACATTCCAAAACAAGCACCTTTTGATTATTACTCTAAAGACTTCGAAAAAGGCTTACAACTTTATTCAAATGGCGTGCTCATCATGGAAAAATGCAGCGACCTTTTGCCTGATTATTTCAGCTTCGTTAAAGGCTTAGTTGATAGCTCAGACTTAACGCTCAACATTTCTCGTGAAACACTTCAACAAGATCACATCGTTAAACTCATCGCTAAAAACGTACAAAAGAAAATCACCGCTGAACTTAAAAAGATGCTCAAAAATGAAAGAGAAACTTACGAAGAATTTTTCTCAGCTTTTGGCTCACAACTTAAGTTCGGAATTTATAACGACTACGGTGTAAATAAAGACTTGCTTAAAGAGCTCATAATGTTTCACTCTTCTCACGAAGACAAAAACGCAACTCTTAGCGAGTACGTTTCAAGAATGGGCGAAGAGCAAAGCACAATTTATTACGCTTGCGGCGAAACAACTCAAAAAATCGACCTTCTTCCACAAGCAGACACAGTGAAATCAAAAGGCTTCGAGCTTCTTTATTGCACTGAAAACGTGGACGAATTTGCTCTTCAAGTTCTCGCTGAATATGAAGGCAAAACTTTCACAAACATTTGCACAGGCAAAGATGGCATCGACACTGAAGAAGAAAAAGAAGAGCTCAAAAAAGCTAACGAAGATAGCGGCGAACTTCTTGAATATCTCACAACTTGCCTTGAGGGCGAAGTTAAAGCAGTACGCCTGACAAACAAACTCAAAAATCACCCAGTTTGTTTAACAAGTGAGGGTGCTCTCACTCTTGAAATGGAAAAAGTTCTTGCAGCAATGCCAGATTCTCAAGGCATGAAAGCAACGCTCATTCTCGAAATCAACGCAAACCACAAAATCGCTCAAAAGGTTAAAGACCTTTATCAAAGCGACAAAGATATGCTCAAAAAATATGTTAAGGTGCTTTATGGTCAAGGCTGCTTAATCGCAGGCAAAGACATTGCAAACCCAGCAGAGTTTAGCGAGTACCTTTGCGAAATCATGTGAATTAAATAAGATAAAGGCAATTTTAACCCCAAAAAGATGGGCGTTGAAATTGCCTTTTATTTTTGCTTTGTTGCACTTAATTATCAAGGTAAAAGCAATTAATTTTGCTTAAATCACAAACTTTAATTAATAAGCAATTTTTAGTGAGTTTATTATGTTATATTTTGCGTTTTGCACTTGATTTTTTAGACAAAATAGCTTATTATATAGTATAGGAAGTATATGAAAATAATAATGAAAAATAATTTAAAAAACAACAATGAAAAACAACAATGAAAAACAACAATGAAAAACAAATAACGTTAGGAGAATAAGAAAATGAACACAAAATTATTAATTGCAGACGATGAACTTAGCATCACTTCGTTAATCAATGACTATTTTTCTTTAATTGGTTATGATGTATACACAGCTCACGATGGTGAGGAAGTTCTCGAAAAACTTTCAATCGAGCCAGATATCATCATTCTTGACATCAATATGCCTAAGATGGACGGCTTTGAAGTTTGCCAACAAATCAGAAACACAATTGATTGCCCAATCTTATTTTTAACTGCTCGTGATAATGAGCACGACCTCGTACATGGCCTTAGAATTGGTGGCGATGATTATATCACAAAACCATTTAATCTTCGTGAGCTTAACGCTCGCATTGAAAGCCATTTAAGACGTGAAAAAAGAAACGAAGAAAAATCAAATATGCTCAATCGTGGCTTAAGCATTAGATGCGACGAAATGGTTATTTCTTATAATGGCAAATCTATCCCATTTACAAAAACTGAGTTTAAAATCATCGAACTCTTATCTCGCCATAAAGGTCAAATTTTTGATAGAGAAAGAATTTATGAGAGCGTAAAAGGGTATGACTCAAACAAGGATAACACTGTCATCACTGAACACATTAGAAAAATCCGTGAAAAATTCGTTGAAGCATCTTGCGGTCCATGCATTGAAACTGTGTGGGGAGTTGGATATAAATGGATAAAATAAAATCCGCTTGGAAGTGGCTCAAGGCAAAAGCCGGAATTAGAGGCGCATTTGTGCGGTACACCGCTATCGCTATCATAACCGGTCTTGTGCTTTTGTCTTTAACTTTCGTTGTTATTGATGATAACGATGTAAATGTTGCCTTTCACATTATTGAGTCTGAAGAAGACATGGATAGAATCAACCAAGAAGATAATCAACTAGTTGAATTTATCATAGACTATTCAAACTTAGAAAATGCATTTTTCGATAACGTTTTCGTGTTTTATGCAAGAAATATTACGGTTATACTGTTGTTAATCTTTTATTTGGTTTCAACAGTTGCGCTGGCTTCTGTTGCGTTTTATATTAGAAAAATCAAAAAGCCACTCAAATTAATTCAAGATGGCTCGGAGCAAATTTCTAAAAAGAGTTTGGATTTTTCTGTTGATTATGATGAACCAGATGAGATGGGAGAGTTGTGCAAATCATTTGAAACGATGCGTGCCTCACTTCAAGAAAACAACCTAAAAATGTGGAACTTAGTGGATGAACAAAGAAGAATTCACGATGCATTTTCGCATGATATTAGAACACCGCTCACTGTGCTTTGCGGATATAATGACTTGCTGCTTGAAAGAATACCTGAGGGCAAAATTGACGAAGAAATGTTGATGAAAACTCTTCACCTTATGAAAGATAATTTGATAAGAGTGGAAAACTTCATAACGTCAATGAGCAAACTTCAAAAGCTTTCAGACTTAACACCTGATTATTATGAAGTTGAGCTTGAGGGTGCATATCAAATGCTTAAAGAAAATACGCTCATGGCGTGTACAGAAAAAAGAGTGGTTTTTCACGGCGAAACAGATGCCACAAAAGCTATTCTTGCAGTTGATTTCATCAAGCAAGTTTTGATGAACTTAGTTAACAATGCAAAAAGGTTTGCAAAAGAAGAAGTTGCAGTGACTTGCTCCGTTAAAGATGGCTTAGTGACAATCAACGTGCAAGATGATGGCGACGGCTTTTCAAAAAAAGCGTTGGAACAGGCAAAAACTGCATATTATTCAGAATCTAACGACCATTTTGGTTTAGGACTTCATATTTGCACAATTATTTGTGACAAAATTGACGGTCAACTTAGAATTTCAAACACTGAAACAGGGGCGCTTGTAACTTTCACTTGCCCAGTCACAACTCAAGAGGAACATATCGAGCAAATCGGCAAATATTACAGATAATACAAAAGCCGTAATCTTGTCAAGCGACATTTTACGGCTATTTTCTTGCACTTTTTCAAATCACAGAAAAATCACAAGAAATCGAAAGGATAACAAGTTGAAAAGATTAAACAAAATTTCACCACTTCCAAAATCGCATGAAATAATCTGGTGGGTGTGCAGATTTCTGCTCTTCGTTTGGGGCGTTTGGGGTCTTATGCATGGTTACACTTCGGAGTTTATTCAAGCGGTTTTTGCAATAATTTTCACCCATCTTTGGGATATGTTCCAACTTTTTGGAGGAAAATCGTTCATCACTAAATATCCATACCGAATGCAGACAATGCTAAATGTGTTCATCTGCTTTGGCAGTGTTGTTGGAACAACAATAAACTCAAGAACAGACTTCACTGGCATTGACATTCCAGAGCATATTTTTGCTGGATATCTCTCATGTGTTGGAGCTTTCGTGCTTGCTGATATCGTACAGGGGGAGAAATACCCAATCAAGATATCGCTTCAAGCTTTATTCGCTTTAACTGGCGCTATAACAGTGCTCGTTGGCTGGGAAGTTTACGAATTTACAATGGATAGACTTTATGGTTTTGTGATGCAGCATGGTCAAGTGCCTTATGGTGAGGGTTTAACCGACACTATGGTTGACTTGCTTCTCGGCGCTGGTGGTGCATTAATTGCAATGTTTTTAGAAGCGTTTAGACGGGCTGGATATATTGGCAAAAACAAGGCGGAGGTTCGTGCAAAAGTTAAAGCAGAAAGAGAAATTGCAAAGGCGGAAAAAGCTCAAAGGTACGCCCAAATGCAAGAAGCTAACAAATAAATTTTCAACTAAGATAAAGGGTAGATGGTGAGAAAATGAAACTAGAAAAAATCCTTAGTGGTGTTAATTACACCTGTGAAAACTTCGAAAATCAAGAAATTTCAGATATAGTTTACGACTCAAGAAAAGCAGTTGAGGGCACAATTTTTGTCTGCCTCGTTGGCGTTAATTCAGATGCACACAGCTTTGCTCAAAGTGCTTATGAAAAAGGTTGCCGAGTGTTCATCTGCGAAAAATCGGTGAATTTGCCAAGCGATGCAATGATAATTTTCACCGAAAACACAAGAAGTACCCTCGCAGATATCAGCTGCAACTTCTTCAATCACCCATCAAAAGAGTTGTGCGTTGTTGCAATCACTGGCACAAAAGGCAAGACCACAATCGCAAACTTAGTTAAATCAGTTTTCGAAAATTCAGGAATTGTGGCTGGCTCAATCGGTACAATCGGCGCTTGGTACGCCGATATCGAAATCCCAACAGTTAACACCACACCTGAAAGCTACGAATTTCAAAAAATTCTGCGTACGATGGCAGATGGTGGCTGCAAGGTTGTTGCAATTGAGGCTTCTTCGCTCGGTTTGAAACACCACAGAGTGCAAGGAACTCACTTCGAATATGGAGTTTTCACAAACTTTTCACCAGATCATGTCGGCACAAACGAACACGATTCACTCGAAGAATATGGTTACTGGAAAACTGAACTTTTCCCAATGTGCAAAAAGGCAATTGTCAACATAGATGATGAATTTTCGCCTAAGGTGCTTGAAAAATGCAGCGGTGAAGTGACAACTTATGGTGTGCATGAAAATGCAGATTATCAGCTCATCGAAAATGAAATCACACAAAACGATCGCTTTTTAGGCACTCGATTTAAGGTCGTACACGGCGAAAAAATCCACGAATATGAGCTTAGCTTAATCGGTGAAGTTAACTCGCTTAACTCCCTTGTTGCGTTGGCGCTTGCCCATGAATTTGGTCTTGAAGATTCGCTCGTACGCAAGGCGCTTGCTCAAGTGAGAATTAAAGGTCGCTCAGAGCTTATCAAAGTGACAAACGACATCTTCGTTATCATCGACTACGCTCACAACGGCATAAGCATTCAAACTCTTATTGACACTTTAAGACAATATGATCATGGCAGAATTGTCACAGTGGTTGGCTGCGTTGGCGGCAGAGCAGAGTGCAGACGTGAAGAAGTTGGTTTAACTTTAGGAGCGCTCAGTGATTTTTCCGTACTCACTTCAGATGACCCTAACTTTGAAGACCCAATGAAAATCGCAACAGAAATTGGCGAGTTTGTACAAAAATCTGATGGCAAATTTGTGAAAATTCCTGACCGTGGTGAAGCAATTCATTATGTGATTGAAAATGCACAAGCTGGCGACATCATCATTTTAGCCGGTAAAGGGCATGAGCAATACATGAAAATCAATGGAATTTATGAACCATTTAGCGAAAGACTCGAAGTTGAAAAAGCAATGAAAAAGTTTATAAAGTAATCAAAATTAGATAGATAAAAGTGAGAGGTATAATTAAAATGTACAGCTTTAAAATAGAAAATGACATGAATAAGCATGATGATTTTGTCACTAAAAATGATGGTTTATATATCCAATCATCACGCTGGGCTAACGTTAAAACCACATGGAAATGCACTTATTACGCTGGATATCACGAAGAAAAACAAGTGCTTGCAGTTGTTGTGATGGAAAGAAAACTTCCAGGTGCTGGCAAAATTTGGTACACCGCTGGTGGGCCTGTTTGCAACTATAATAATTTCGAGCTCATCAAAGAGTTCACCGATTTTATCAAAGGTGAGATGAAGAAAAAAGGTGCAACAATTTTAGTTGTTGACCCAAGTGTTTCACACAGAATTGATAATGAAATCCAGTTTGACAGCAAAGATTTGCACCGAGCATTAACCAAGTTTGGCTACGTGCTTAACGCAAACATTGATAATTACACCTACAAACAACCAACCGAGTTTTTGGTGAAACTCACTCAAGATGGCGAAAAACAAACAGCGGATAAAATCCTCAAAAAATGCGATAAAGGTGTTAGATACAGCATCAGAATCGGTCAACAACGAGGCTTAGTTGAAAAAACTTGCACAATTGCTGACATCGAAAAAGACCCAAGTTTGATGGACGATTTCATGGCTATCATGAAAGACACTTCAAAACGTGATAATTTTGTGGGTCGCTCTGGCGATTATTGCACAAAAATCATGAGAGAAATGGGCGAGTTTTGCGACTTAAAACTCGTTTATTATGATAAGAATTTAGACAAGAAACTCCAAGCAGAGCGACTTGCAAAAAAAGCTCAAGCAGTGGCGCAATTAGAAACCGCTCACGAGAAAAAAGCACGCCAATTAAACGAAACAATTTCAAGTGTAGATAAGCAAACAGAGCACTATGAAAAACGTATGCAAGAAGCAAATGAGTTTTCAAGCGAAGATAAAATCTGCGTGGCTGGCGGACTTTCAATTTATTACGCTGGCACAGGTTCATGCCTTTTTGGCGGTACTCGTGACGTAATTCGAAACAACACAAGATCTAGCCACTATCTCAACTATTTAAGACTTTGCGAGAGCATTAATCGTGGCTGCAAATTCCATGATTTAGGCGCAGTAAACCTCGCAGAAGTGACAAAAGAAGAAGACGGAATGTTAGCTCCGCTTGTACCAAGAGATGATTTCAAAGGCATCTATGATTTCAAAAAAAGCTTCGGTGCAAATTATCACGAATATGTTGGCGAATACATTTTGGTGAGCAAAAAACCACAATATTTGATTTATTCTAAGCTTATGCCACTTGCAAAAAGTGCTAAGCTTAAGATGATTAAACTTATTCGAAAATAAAAAAAGAAAAAACGAAATTCCATGCAGTCGCTGCTAACTTGCGGACATGGCAAGCCATGTCCCTACGATAGAAAAATTGTAGGGACGACCTCAATATAAGCAACTTAAGGAAAAAACATGTAAAATTTTACTCAATTTTTTTAAAAAATTGCGGTTTCTTAAGGCAGAGCCTTAAGTCGTTCGCCGCAGCGAACGAAATCTC
>JAWXUR010000143.1:0-3435 GCA_044426265.1 Clostridia bacterium | reverse complement strand
TTTTCGTTCATTTAATCTGGGCTCCTTTCTTTTCCCAGACTAAATTCTACCACATTTTTCTTCCCAGACTAAATTCCACATCAAATTCCACTGTGGAATTTACTTTGGGAATTAACGATTTTTATTTAAATAAGCTAATAACTTTATTAAATCTTTACAAAAGCTGAAAAATATGGTATTATAATTTATTATATATATAGTTTTAAACTGAAATTTAACTATATATAAGTATAGCTTAGTAAAATTCAAATATAATGAAAAAGATATCGAAAATTAAAAGAGGAAATTTTATGCATAAAAATAAATATATAAAAGAAAAATTAATACTTTACTTTTTAAAACTTGTCATCACGCTGACCTATTCAGGCTTAATGTATTCATTTTGGATGAACCTTTATAACCCATTTATTCCAACACCATTTTTTAGAGATGGTAACTATCTCATGGCATTCTTGTTTGCAGCAATGTATATGCTCTTTGTTAAGGTTTATGGTGGTTTTTTGGTTGGCACTTCTCCAGTAACAGATTTAATATTTTCGCAGATACTTGCAACAATGTTTGTGCTAGGCTCATCTTATCTAGTGTTTTCACTGCTAAGTTATAGACTACTCGAAATCATGCCTTTCGTCGTTATGCTAGTTTTGCTTTGTTGTATAAGTTCTCTTTGGTGCTTTATTATTGATTTTGCATATTTCAAAATGCACAAGCCAAAAAGAACCATCGTTGTTTTCAACAATGTTGCTTCTTATCACTCATTAAAAGGCATTCGCAGCATGGACAAGCGTTTTAGCGTTGTTCGCACAATCAATTCAGAAAAAACATCGCTCAAAGATTTATATGAAGCAATCAAAAGCGTTGACGCTGTGTTTTTATGCGGTGTGCCATCAGAATATCGAAACGAAGTGATTAAACACTGCATAGGCTGTGGAAAACTCGCCTATGTTAAACCTAAGATTTCAGACACTATCTTAAGCGGCGCAAGAGTTATTCAGCTCATGAATATTCCTGTTTATCGCTGCAAAAGAAACGACACAAGCCTTATTTATCAAACCATCAAAAGAAGTGCCGATATCATCTGCTCAAGCATTGGCATTATTGTAACAGCGCCAATCATGCTTTTAGTTGCTCTTGCGATTAAACTATATGATAAAGGTCCAGTTTTTTATAAACAAACTCGCTTAACCTTGAATGCAAAAGAGTTTGACATCATAAAATTTAGAACAATGAGAACTGACGCAGAAAAATTCGGCCCTCAACTTTCAACCAAAGACGATCCACGTATCACACCAATTGGTAAATACTTGCGTATGCTAAGACTTGATGAACTCCCTCAACTTTTCAACATCTTTTCAGGAGCAATGACAATTGTTGGTCCAAGACCGGAAAGACCATCAATCGCAGCAAAATATGAGCGAGAAACACCAGAGTTTGCCCTCAGACTTCAAGCAAAAGCCGGCTTAACTGGATATGCTCAAGTTTATGGCAAATATAACACTCCACCTTACGACAAACTTCAAATGGATTTAATGTATATCGGCGCTCAATCACTCACTGAAGATTTGAAGCTAATTTTAATGACCATCAAAATTATTTTCTTGCCATCGAGCACAGAAGGTTTTGATAATAAAGAGAATAAAGAAACTAACGAAGTTAATCAATCCAATGAAGATAAAACAAACAATAAATAAGTTTATAACTAAAAAATCTTTAAAATAGGCGGTGGCAACAATGCAAAATCAGGAAAATGGATTTAATAATCAACAAGGCAATCAAACTCAAGAGCCTAATCATAATATGAAAGGCATTGAGGAACAGTTCATCAACGCATCTAATCAAAACCCACAATTCACGCCAAATGGCATCTACAATCAAAACCCACAGTTCGTGCCAAACGGCAGCTACAATCAAAACCCACAATTCATGCCAAACGGCAACTACAATCAAAACCCACAGTTTGCGCCAAACGGCAACTACAATCAAAATCCACAGTTTGCTCAAAATGGGTGGCAAAATTTATCTCCAGAAGAAGCGGCGAGAAAGCAAGAGTCATTTCAAGCTTATTTGCAGCAGTTAGAAAAGAAAACAAAGCAAAAAAAAGACTTGAAAAAACTTGGTAATCTCACTGGATTCGCACTTTTAAGCTATGTTTTCATTCAAAGCCTTTGCGCCATATTTTTGGAGCTATTCGGAGGTTCTAGTTTTTATTTAACGAGTGCAACATTTGAAACTGGATATAATATTTTCGTGGTTATTTTGAGCATAGCGGCTGCTTTTGCTTTTTTTGGCATCAAAATGAATAAGGTTTCAGGTGTTAAAGAGCCTATCCAATATGATGCACCAAAAGATAAGAAGCAATTAGCTTTGGCTATTTTTTCAGGTCTTGGACTTTGCATGATTGCAAATTACATCACTGTTTATTTTGTGCTTTTCTTATCTATGTTCGGCATAAACCTAAGTTCGCCAGACATCACCACAACAAGTTTAAGCATTATTGATGTTATTTTAACCTACATTCAAGTTGTGATCGTTGCCTCTGTTGTTGAAGAGATTTCTCTTCGTGGTTTCACAATGGGTAACTTAAAACAATTCGGCATAAAATTTGCTATTTTTGCCTCAGCTGTTATTTTCGGCTTGATGCATGCAAACTTTGTTCAAGCACCTTTTGCATTAATCGTTGGTCTTGGTCTTGGATATTTAACTATCAAAACTCGCAGCGTTTGGACTGGCATCATTATCCACTCATTAAACAACTTTATCTCAATCACTGTTAGTTATATGTATTTGATTATGGACGAAAACGTCATTAATAGTCTTTATACAATTTTCACTTACGCTTTAATTATCATCGGTATAATTTGTTTCACTCAATTTGTTAAGCGCAGCCAAACTGAAGCGATTGATAATATAAATCCATATGATAATTTAAGTTTTGCTCAAAAATGTCGTGCATATTTTGGTGCACCAGTGATGATTGTCGCTCTTATTTATTTCATTAGTGTTTCATTTAGCTATGTTAGCTTTGGATAAGATGAAGATGAAAAGCGAATTTATGAATCGAGCCTTAGTTTTGGCAAAAGAGGCAATGCAAAATGGAGAAATTCCAGTTGGCGCTGTTATTGTTAAAGATGGAAAAATCATCGGTGAAGGCAAAAACTGCTGTGAACTTGAAAACAATGCAACTCTTCATGCTGAAACAATTGCAATTTCAAAAGCAAGCCAGCACTTAAACAACTGGCGACTTAGCGATTGCACTCTCTATGTTAGCCTTGAACCCTGTCCTATGTGCATGGGTGCTATCTTTAACGCAAGAATTTCTCAAGTCATTTTTGGCGCATATAATGAAAAAACAGGCTCGTGCATTTCGTGCATGAAAGTGGAAGACTTCCCTCTTTCACCAAAGCCAGATATAATCGGCGGTTACATGGGAGAAGAGTG
>JAWXUR010000038.1:0-18792 GCA_044426265.1 Clostridia bacterium | reverse complement strand
AAAAATCAAAATTAAGCTGTTTAAATTGAAACAGTCGTACCTTTTGGCGGCAAAACCGCCAAAAACTGTACACCCAAAACAAAGCAAAACCTAAAAGGCAGCACCTCAAAAGAAGTGCTGCCTAAAATCATATTCAAATCAATAAATCAATCCAAAACACCATGCATAGCATTATTTTTCATTGCCATATGAGGAGTTGTGTATTTGTTTTTAATCTCTTCAAAAGCGCCTGAATCATTGCTGCGTTTAAAGCTAGTAAGCACCTCAAGAACGTGAAGAGTTTGATGATAATCAGCTCTAAATTCACGATTAGTTGAGAGCGCTTTTGCCATGTCAGCAAGTCCTAAAGCACGAGAGTTTTCCTTATAGTCAAAGCAAAGTGGAATATCCATAATTTCGCCGTTTTCAGGGCGAAGAAGCTTAACATCACCACGGAAAGTGTTAGGGTCTGGAACGTAAAGAGTGCCTTTTGTGCCGTAAATTTCAAAGCGTGCTTGACCTTTGTAATGTACATCAAAAGTTGTGATGATTGAGCCAGTTGCACCGCTGTCGAAGTTGAGCATACCTAAAATATGAGTTGGAACTTCAACTTTAACTTGCTTGCCAAAATGAGGTTCGCTTGTGATTGTGCGATATTCAAAGTTTGATTTTGTGATGCCGCTAACGCTTTTAATTCCGCCCATCAAGTTAACAAGAGCAGTTATGTAATAAGGTCCCATGTCCATCATTGGGCCGCCACCAAATTGATAATAAAACTCTGGGTCTGGATGCCAAGTTTCATGACCATGGCAAATCATGCAGCAAGTGCAGCCGATAACATCGCCGATAAATCCGTCTTCAATGAGTTTACGACAAGTTTGAATGCCAGCACCCATGAATGTGTCAGGTGCACCACCGAGCATTAAACCTTTTTCTTCAGCCAAAGCAACGAGTTTCTCACCCTCTTCAAGTGTTGCACCAAGTGGTTTTTCACTATATACGTGTTTGCCGGCTTTGAGAGCGGCAGATGTAACTTCATAATGTTCATAAGGTCTTGTGAGATTTAAAATGATGTCGATTTCCTCATCTTTGAACATTTCGTCCATTGTGTCATAGATTTTTGCAATGCCATATTCTTCAACAGCTTTTTCAGCTCTTTCTTTCACAAGATCACAAACTGCAACGAGTTCAATTTCTTTAAATAAGCCAGTGATATTCTTAAGATAAATTCCGCTGATTGCGCCAACGCCAACCATACCAATTTTAACTGTTTTCATTATTTTTCTCCTTAATTAATACATTTTTGCATCGTTTTTAAAGCGATCCAAATTAAGTTCGTTGTCGATCATATATTGTTTACCCTCACCAGCCCAAAGCATACCTCTTTGCATCAATACAGCTGAATTTGGAGATATATCAAAAACATCATCGTGATGACCGAGTGAAGTGTAAAACACTCTGCCATTGCCCCAATACTTTGTCCAAGCAACAGGCATATCAACTGGTTTATTTGAAATGTGGTAATAATTCACACTAGGGAAGCGAGTTGTTGCAAGCACTTCAATTGCTGGATCAACATGAAGATAATAATGCTCACTGCAAACTGAGAAATCTTCAATTCCTTGTGTTATCGAGTTTGATCCGTGGCAGATATTAACCATGTAATCAATGCCGTCACCACCTGGATGGCTAACCCATTGACCGCCAGTCATGAACTGCCAACGTGTGTCATTGCGAAAAGCGTCACACATTCCGCCGTGACAGCCTGCAAGACCAACACCATAAGCAACAGCCTCGCTGACATTCATGCTTTGCTCGCCTTTGATTGTGTCCATTGTCCAACAAGCAACGATTAAATCGAGTGTTTTGAGATAATCGAGGTCGTCAAAAACGTCTAAAGTTTCGCTTAAAACGCATTCGTAACCATTTTCTTCAAGCATTTTTGCAAAACGTGCTGAGGTGAGTTTTGGCTCATGTCCTTGCCAACCGCCTTGAACTATTAAAGCTTTTTTCATAGTAAATCTCCTTATATTTTTAAAATTTTAATCTCTCTTGAATTTTTTTGCGTACACCGCTTCGCTAACTGACGAAACTTTAAGTTTTATATGTTACAAGCAACACCAGCATTTTTCTCGTGTGCTTCAAAGATTGCATCAATAACTTTCATAACTCTTAAAGTTTGTTCAGGTTTAACGATTAATTCAGCAGTGCCGTCAATAACGCCAATGATGTTGTTATAATAATCTTCCCAGTTAGTTTGAACTTCTGGCAAAGCTATTTCGTTTGTTGAATAACTTGGTCTAGGAGCCATTGTTCTTGTTGGGCCAGCTTCAGTGTAAACGATTTCATCTTCCCATTTAACTTCTGCATCTTCTTTGAGCTGTATAATATTACCGTTACATTCCCAGTTTTCAACAACTGCAGTACCTTCTAAGCCGCTAACGTGCCAACGAGGTGCTTTGATAAGGCAGTTAGTGCTCATTTCTAAAATAACAGAAGCACCATCTTCAAAGCGTAAGAAAAGTTTAATATTATCTTCAACTTGATCTGAATAAAGGCTCAAAAGGTGAGCATCAACACTGACAACTGGAGATTTAACCATCATAAGAGCTTGATCAATTAAGTGAGCGCCCCAATCAAGTACCATGCCGCCACCATTAACTTTGTGACCTCTCCAGCCGTGCATAGCTTTTCTTGAACCTTGAACACGACCCTCAATGAAGTAAACGTGGCCTATCATGTTATCTTCAATAACCTTAAGTGCAGTTCTAAAATCACGATCCCAGCGTCTGTTTTGATGAACTGAAAAAACTTTTCCAGTTTCTTTTGAAACAGCAATAATATCTTCTAAATCCGCAGCACAAAGAGTAACAGGTTTTTCGCAAACAACGTTTTTGCCAGCTCTTAAACATTCAATTGCATAATATTTATGCACATCATTAGGAGTAGCTATAGTAACGAGTTCAATTTCATCATCAGCTAAAATTTCTTCTAAGCTAGAATAAACATAAAGCTCTTTTTCTTTAGCAAACTCTTTAGCACCGTCACTGATATCGAAAACACCTTTAACTTTAATATCGTCAATTCTTTCAGTAATATTTCTAGCGTGCCATCTGCCCATTCCGCCAAAACCTATGATTGCCATTGTATGTTTCATGTAAAAAGACCTCATTTTTTTCTTAATTTTAATTGAATGATAACATATTTTGTGCTATAATTAAAGACATAAGGAAATAAAAAGTAGACAAATATCACACTTAAAGGAGGGAAGAGGCTATTGAATCCGTTTTATGAAACTAGACCAGAAACATTAATAGTGAAAAAATCAAATTTGAAATATTTTCCGGCTCATCTGCACATAAATCTTGAAATGATTTTCATAAACAAAGGGCCCTATACTATGGTGCTTGATGGTGAGCATCAAACCTTTCAAAGTGGCGATTTAGTGGTGATTTTTCCGAATGTAATTCATTCTTACGATAATTCAAATGACGACAGCGAAACAACAGGTATAATTTGCAATAGAGAATATTTTGGTGAAGCTTCAACAACATTTTTGAATTTTGTGCCAAAACAACATTTTATTAGAGCGGAGCTTGTTCACACAGATGTTAAGCTAGCCATAAATTCTTTGCTTTTAGAAGTGAAACTCGATAATAAAAACATCAGCGCTTTAAAAAGTTTGCTACAACTTATATTTGCAAGAATTATTCCGCAATTGAATCTTGAGCAAGACAAAAATATCACCAGCACAAACATGACAAGCAAAATTATCACATATGTCAGTGAAAATTACAAAGACAATATCTCTCTTGATCTGATTTCATCAAAACTTGGCATAAGTAAATCTTACGTATCGCAAATATTCAGCAAAAAAATCAAGGTGTCGCTTACTGATTATGTAAACAGTCAACGAGTTGAAAATGCAAAAAGACTGCTCAAAACTGAGGATAATTTATCAATCTTGCAAATTTCAGAAAGCTGTGGATTTGACACTCAAAGAACTTTCAACCGAGTTTTCAGTAAATTTTGCGGTATGACACCAAGAGAATTTCGACAAGATAAATAAAAAAGATGTATTAGAATTTCACCAAGCAGTGATAACTAATACATCTTTATTTTTATTCAGCTTCTATAAACTTAACTTCATAACCACCAATCTCACTGCCACCACCAAAATCATGATAATCACCAGTGAATAAATCAATTCCACGTCCACAATTAGCATTAAAATGAGCTTGATGAGTTTCACCACTAGCATTGATAATTGCGATTACACGTTGCTCACTGCAACTTCTTTGCAAAATGAGATATTTATTTTGAATTTGCAAGTTAAAATAATCGCCGTAATTGAGTGCTTTTGATTCTTTTTTAGCTTTAATAAGCTGCGCAATAAAATCAGTGAGTTCATTCCAAATTGGAGTTTCAATGCAAGGGCGAAGAGCATCATCACCATGAGATTTTTCGCCAAGTTGACCCCATTCGCTGCCGTAATAAATGCAAGGGATACCAGGCATAGCAAAAAGCATTGCATAAAGTGCCTTGAGTTGACCGGGATCTTGAATTAAGCTCGCAATTCTTGACACGTCATGATTATCAACGAAGCTCATCAAATGTGTGCCACGATATAAACACCATTGCTCACAACCAAACTGACGACCGAGTGAATGAGCAATTTCAAACATATTCATTGAGTTAAAGCTCGAATAAAGTCCCTTATAACATTCATAATTTGTCACGCTGTCCATGTAATTGAGCAGTCTGTTGTAATCGCCATGAATGCACTCGCCAACGATGAAAAAGTCAGCTTTTTTGCTGCTACAAAATTCACGAAGTCTATATAAAAAATGCTCATTAATCATGTAAGCCACATCAAGTCTTAAGCCGTCTATGTCAAATTCATCAATCCACTTGCCAACATTGTAAAGTATATGATCGATAACCTCAGGATTTTCCAAGTTGAGTTTCACAAGCTCAAAATGACCTTCCCAGCCTTCGTACCAAAAGCCGTCATCATAGTTGCTATTGCCATCAAAACTGATTTTAAACCAATCTTTATATCTCGAATTTTGTCTATGTTCTTGAACGTCTTTAAATGCCCAAAATCCACGACCAACATGGTTGAAAACTCCATCTAAAACAACTTTGATATCATTTTTATGCATCATATCGCAAATGTTTTTGAAGTCCTCGTTATTGCCGAGTCTGCAATCAATTTTGCCATAATCACGAGTGTCATAACCATGAGAATCTGATTCAAAAATAGGGGAGAAGTAAACACCGCCAACCCCAAGTTTAGTTAAATGCGGAATAAAATTCTCGATATTTTTCAAGCGATTAACATAAACGCCATCATTTTGTTTCGGTGCGCCACACACGCCCATCGGATAAAACTGATAAAAGCAAGTTTCGAATGCCCACATAAAAGTCCTCTTTCTCGCCTAATAAGGCTCACAAATTTTCTTCATATTTCTATTTTACCATAAAATCAAACTTTTATCAAGTCACATTCACAGTTGGGGTACAGTTTTTTGCGGTTTACCGCAAAAAAAGTACGAAAAACCACCAATTTTAAACAAAAATTAAAACAAAAAAGCACTTTGCTAACTTAAAAATCAACAAAGTGCATATATTTTTATTTTATTCGCCCATAAGTCGAGCCTTAAATCCAAGCTCTTCAATCAGCTTAAAATCGCTGCTCGCAGTTATTCCATAAGTTGTGAGCAAGTCGCCAGTTATCGCAGCATTTGCCCCTGATAAAAACGCCTGTCTGCCCTTATCTTCTAATAAACTTCTGCCACCAGAAACACGTATAAAAGCGCAAGGCAAAATGAAACGAAACACTGCAACAATCTTGCAAAGCTCCTCGCTAGATAGGGGAGTGTTGTTTTCGCAAGGTGTGCCTTTGATTGGGTTTAGTAGGTTAATCGGTACGCTCGTCACGCCAATTTCTTTGAGCGAAAAAGCGAGAGAAATTCGATCTTTCACGCTTTCACCAATGCCAAAAATTCCGCCAGAGCAAACGTTAAGTCCAGCCTTTGTTGCCATGGAAATGCTGTTTAATTTATCATCAAAACTATGTGTTGTGCACATCTTAGGAAAGTAATCTCTTGATGTTTCCAAGTTGTTGTGAATACGAGTTAACCCAGCTGCTGCGAGCTTTTCATATTGAGGAGTGTCCAAAAGACCAAATGAGCCGCAAACGTGAACGCTAGACACTTTTTTTATGTCTTTCACAATTTCGCAAACCTTATCAACTTCGCTGTCAGAAATTTTTCTACCAGAAGTCACGAGCGAATATCGCTTAATTCCTTGCCCCTCATTTTTGATCGCTCCAGCCACAACATCTTCGCTCGAGCGAAGACTGTACACCTCACAATTTGTGTTATGATGGGCAGATTGGGCGCAATATTTGCAGTTTTCGCTGCACTTTCCGCTTTTAGCGTTGATAATCGTGCAAAAATCAAAGCTGTCACCGCAAAAATGTTTGCGAATTTCATTTGCAGCCGCACCAAGTTTTTCAGTGTCTTGGTCGTACAGCGCTAACGCTTGCTCAGCCGAAATTTCTCCACCGCCCAAAACTATAGCTTTCAATTTTGAAATAATATCCATTTATCTACCTCTTTTTATAACAGGTATCAACCTTTTACTTAAGAAACAACCCAACACGCAGCAAACAATGTTGCCAGGTGCAACCATGATAACACAAGAAAGCACAACAGGCCAAACACCAATAGGTGAAAGCAAATAAAAATTAGCGATGAAATAATAATAAACTGCGCCAAAGAAATAAACAACTAAAAGACCAGCCATACTAGCAGCAATAAGTCTTGCAATCGATGGATTTTTTTTGGCATAGGCAATTTTACCAGTGAGATATGTGCCGACAATGAAGCCGATTAAATAGCCAAAAGTTGGGTTAAACACATAACTTATTCCGCCACCTGAAGTGAAAATTGGAAGACCAATAAGCCCTAAAACCACATAAACAATAACGCTAAGAGCGCCACGTCTTGCGCCTAATAATAAGCCAGCTAAAGTTGTGAAAAGCACTTGCAAAGTGAATGGTACATAAGGCATTGGAATTTTAATAAAAGCACCAACAGCGATCAATGCCGCAAAAAGTGCCACGAGTGTTAAATCTTGAATTGAAATCTTTTTCATGTTATACTCCTATAATTTTATGCTAATTTCGCCAGAATCTAGCGTTTGAATTTCACCGTTTTCATATTGTACAATCAAATTGCAGTTTTCGTTAATATCTAAAACCTTAGCCTTAAAACGCTCGTCGAGCTTATGCACCATAACATCACGACCGATAACAAAGCAATAAGTTTTATACATCTCATTGATTTGTTTAGGCTCATAGTTTTTATATAAATCCCAAAATTCACTAAGAATTTGAGCTGACAATTGATTTTTAAAGTCGTACTGTTTGTCTTTAAGCAGATAGCTTGCAATCTCGTTAATTTCTTCTGGAAATCCCTCTTCAGGTGCGTAAACATTGATGCCAATGCCTAAGATGATATATTCAGTAAGGCTATTTTCCATGTTAAACGAGCCTTGAGTTAAGATGCCACAAACTTTGCGATTTCCAACAAAAATGTCATTGACCCATTTAATCTGTGGTTTTTGGTCGCAAACTTTTTCAATCGCCTTGCAAACAGCAACTGCCGCAGTTGTGGTTATATAAATTGTTTCACTTGCTTTAAGTTGTGGTTTTAATAATAAGCTCATGTAAAGTCCGCTATTTTTAGGTGAGAAAAAATGTCTTGATAATCTGCCGACACCCTTTGTCTGCTCTTGCGAGAGAATAACAAACCCCTCATCATTTGTAGTTTTTTCACGCATTAATTTATTAGTTGACTCTAAAGAGTCATAAACTTCAAAACTGAAATGAGTTTTTTTATCTAAATGTCTTTTTATTCCAACTTCTGTTAAAACATCATTGCTGCTATCTATCGCATAGCCTTTATTTGAAATTGCATCAATAACAAAGCCATCTTTTTCAAGCTGCTTAACACTCTTCCAAACTGCCGCACGAGAAACACCGAGAGTGTTTGCCATTTGCTCGCCTGATAAATGCTCACCATTTGATTTTAAAAGCAGTTGTAAAACTTTTTCTTTAGCGTTCATATATATCCGCCTTTCTTAATTTTTGTTAATGATAACACAAAAAAATCTTATTGTCAACCCTTTAAATAAAAGTGGTTTACAATAAGATTTATCTATAATATTCAGTTTATACTTGCGATAAAGAAATATTTTCCATAATTCGAGCAACGATGTCAACACGCTTAAATGGTGTCATAATGTAATAACCATCAACGAAGTCGTTTATACGCTTAGCAATTTCACTTGAAACTTTAACAGCAATTTCGCTGCACTGCTCACGAGATTTATCTTTATAAAGCCGAACGATTTCGTCACTAACAGTGATGCCAGGGATTTCGTTATTGATGAAATTAGCATTTCTTTCGCTAACAATCGGCAAAATTCCGCCAACAATTGGCACACCGAGTTCAGCTTTTGCACGCTTCAAATTTTCCAGAGCTTTTTCGCTAAGAACTGGTTGAGTGAAAAACGCCATAGCTCCGTTTTCCACCTTTTGCTTCGCCATGCGAAGCTGTACATCAAAATTGCGAGCGTTGATGTTAAGCGCTGCATAAAGATAAAAAGGGGAGTCAAAAAGAGTTTGATTTAAGCTTGAAATATGGCTGATAAGTTTGCGAGAATTAAACTCATAAACCGATTTCACCTCGTCACGATTTTCGTTGGCAATTGGGTCACCAGTTATGATTAAAACGTTGTTAATCTCTTCCATGCTAAGACCTAAAAGCAGGGCTTTTGTTGCGTTGATGTTTCGGTCACGGCAAGTGAGATGAGGTAAAACATTGATATTAAGCTCACGCTTTAACTTGCACGCAAGCAAACTGCTGTCCATTCTTGCACGAGCAATAGGGCAATCTGCAATCGTGATAAGCTGAGCACCAGCATTTTTGAGTACGCTTGCGCCTTGCATAAACTGGCTAATGTCAGTGTTCATTGGCGAATCAAGTTCAACTGCGATTGGCTTTTTGCCAGTGAGCAATTTTTCATAAAATTCACTTTTTGCAATCGGTTTATCATTTGAAATGATAGGCTCGACTTTTTTAATTTTAGTTTGATTGAAATTTTCAAGCAGTTTCATGTTAGAAAGTTCAAGCCGCATTTGAGCCGTGAAGTTTGGCGTTGTGCCGCAGCAACCACCAATGATTTTTGCTCCGTCTAAAACGTTTTGAATCATCTGTTTAGCAAAATATTTAGAGTTGTTTTCATAACTCACACGCTCACCAATAACAGTTGCATAACTCGCATTTGCCATGATTGAAAGTGGCTTTTTAATGTTTGAGTTTTCTTTAACGTGCTTATTCATATGATGAGGGCCGCAAACGCAGTTAAAGCCGACAGCGTCAATTTCTTCGCACGCATTGCCAAGCAAAAACGAAGAATATTTGCCAGTTTTGGTGAAGCCGTCAGGGTCAACAGCAAACGAAACCAAAATAAAAGCATCTTCAATTTTAGATTTGATATATCTTGCAAGCTCGTTTAAGCTTTCATCATCAACAAAGGTTTCAAACAAGAAGTTTTGTGCGCCTAAATCAATAAATTCATCAACAATTTTTTTGTACCGCTCAAAATTTCCATCTTCGCCAAAAGCTGAAAGCGTACCAACATCGCAAAAAACGAAGGCGTCAAACTCTTTAGCGCATGAAGTTGCGATTTCATAAGCGCTTTTGATTATTTGCTTATATGAAAACTCCGCCACATCGCCAGCTTGTGAAAACACAGAAAAAGTGTTAGTTTTAATCGCTTTTGCGCCAGCTTGTAAATAGCGTTTATGAATTTGTTTAATTGTGTTTGGGCTTGTGATATTTGCATATTCACATTTATAAAGTGGCTCATCAAAAACGGCAGAGAAATATGTACCCATTGCGCCATCAAAGAGCAAAATATTATCTTTTAAATATTTTTTAACATTCATTATCCTAAAATTTCCTTTGCAATTTCAACCGATTTTTGAGCATCTTTAGCGTAAAAATCAGCACCTATTTTGCTTGCGTATTCCGCAGTTAACACAGCGCCACCAACCATGATTTTGCATTCATGATTAGAAGATTTAATCAAGTCAATAGTTTCTTTCATGCTTTGCACAGTCGTTGTCATCAGCGCTGAAAGACCTATTAAACGCACCTCATGTTTGATTGCAGTTTCAAGCACCAATTCAGGCGCAACGTCACGACCTAAATCAATAATATCATACCCATAATTTTCCAAAATCACCTTAACAATGTTTTTGCCGATGTCGTGAATGTCACCTTTAACAGTGGCGAGAATAATTTTGCCTTTGCTAATGCTTTCTTGATTTGTTTTGTTGATTTCATCTTTAATCACATCAAAAGCGCCGCAACAAGCGCTCGCACTTCGAATAAGTTGAGGCAAGAAAAACTCACCACTTTCATATTTTTGACCAACAATATCAAGCGTTGGAATCAAAATACCATTGACAATTTCAAGCGGTTTCATGCTTAAAAGCAGCTGCGATGCAAGAGTTTTAACCTCGTCACCAAGCCCTTTTAAAATAGCATTTTCAATAGTCTGCTCATTTTTTTGTACGCTTAAAACTTCTGCCAAGGGGTTAGTTTTATATTTTTCAATAAACATCTCGCTGTCTGTATCATAGCCGCTAAGCACTTTGTAAGCTGAAATAGCGTCCATCATGCTAGTTGAATTTGGGTTTAGAATAGGCAAAGTTAACCCATTATTCATTGCAAGAGTTAAGAATGTATGATTAATTAAATTTCGATTAGGCAAGCCAAATGATATGTTAGACACTCCTAAAACGTGATTTAAGCCGAGTTCATTTTTGATTATAGACATCGCTTCGAGTGTTTCAAAGCAGTCTTTTTGCTGAGCTGAAACTGTTAAAGTCAAGCAGTCGATAAGAATATCTTGCTTTTTAATGCCGTACGACAAAGCGGTGTTCATGATTTTTTTTGCTATCTCAACACGTTGAGCTGCATTTTTGGGGATTCCAGTTTCGTCCATAGTAAGGCAGACAACAGCCGCACCATATTTTTTTGCAAGTGGCAAAATCGTGTGCAATTTTTCATCTTCTCCGTTAACTGAATTGAGGATTGGTTTACCATTATAAACACGAAGTCCAGCTTCTAAAGCTTCGAATTTTGACGAATCAATTTGAAGAGGAACGCTCACAACGCTTTGAATAGCTTTCACGATATCCACCATGAGCCGTGCCTCGTCAAGCTGAGGAACACCAACATTGACATCTAAAATGTCAGCGCCAGATTCCACTTGCTCGATTGCTTGTCCAAGTACATAAGAAATATCTCTTTCACGAAGGGCGGCGGCGAATCTTTTTTTGCCAGTTGGGTTGATTCTTTCGCCAATAACTCGAACAGTGTCCACCTCAACAACCTCAGTTGCCGAGCAAAATTTAGTTTTTGGTTCGTACACACGCTCTGCGAGCGTGGCAGTTCCAAGGTTAGTTTTGAGTGCACTAATGTATTTTTCAGTTGTACCGCAGCAACCACCAAGTATTTTAACACCGCAATTTGCGTAGTCTTTCATCACTTTTCCAAACTCGTCAGCGTCAATATTATAACCGCCAGTTTCTGGGTCAGGAAGTCCAGCATTAGGTTTTGCAATTAGAGGTAGGGAAGTACAAGTAGAAAGTTTTTGCATTAGTGGCAAAATTTCAACTGGCCCTAATGAGCAGTTCATTCCAATTGCATCAACGCCAAGGCCTTCAAGAGTGAGCGCCATGTTTTCAATGCCGCAGCCAGTGAAAGTTCTGCCATTTTCTTCAAATGTCATTGTAACAAAAATTGGAAGATCAGTGTTTTCTTTAGCCGCCAAAACTGCCGATTTAACTTCATATAAATCCGTCATGGTTTCAAAAACGATTAAATCAGCACCAGCCTTTTGCCCAGCAATAACAACTTCACTAAACACATCATAAGCCTCTTCAAACTTAAGAGTGCCTGATGGTTCAAGAAGTTCACCAATAGGGCCAACGTCAAGAGCAACCAAGGCATCAAAATCAGCACAAGCGATTTTAGCGTTTTCAATCGCCTTGAAAATAACTTCGCTAACGCTATAATCAAAACCCTCGAGCTTGTGTTTATTAGCGCCGAAAGTGTTAGCATAAACAATGTCAGAGCCAGCATTTAAATATGCTTTATGTACGTTTTGAATGAGTTCTGGTTTGGTGAAATTAAGCATTTCAGGGCGTTCACCAAGTTTTAAGCCGCTGTTTTGCAGCATTGTGCCAGTTGCACCATCTAATATAATAAATTCTTTTTCGAATAATTTTTTAATCACAAACTTTTCCACCTTTTCTATATTCGCAGTCCTTATAAAAATCGCAATATTTGCAGCCGCTTATCTTCATTTTTTGAGGAGTTTTAGCAATGCCAATAATTGCTGTAATTGACTTTCTAGGAATCATCAAACCGCTTGAAGTAACAGCTAAACCCATAGTTTTTTGCGTGCTTAGTACCTCGCAAAAATCTTTTTGAATCGTAAGCGGTAAATCACCATAACCAGCTGAAAATCTATCTGTTAAAAACAAGCATTGATCATTATGAGAAGATTTGAGCTCATCATTAAATTGATTGCACAAGTCTTCAACCATGCTGCTAGCGCAAAAATCAGCAATAACAGCTTGCGAAAGCCGAGTTATTTGCAACTTTCGAAGAAGTGCATCAACATTTTGCCCCAAAGTGACAGCTAATAAAATGCATTTGTCGCAATCTTTAAGCAAACTAGCAATTGCCTTGCCCGTTAGCATTAAGTTAGTGCCAATCACAGCAACGCCATCAGTTTTTTTCTCAATACTGAAAATTTTATATTCGACTTTGTAATCCGCTTGATCAATTAGGAGTTTAACCGCTTTTGAAATGTCTTGAGCAGTGGTGTCATCAACATTGTCAGCTTTCATGCCAAGATAACGCACAACTTCATCAAAATTAATCTTTAATTCAAACACGGCAAACCCTCCTTTTTAAGTGAATTGATGATTCACTAATTATTTTGTTTATTATACTATTTAATGCATAATAAGTCAAATTTAAATTTTTGAAAATGCATTTTGCAAGTCAAAAATGATGTCTTCATAATGCTCTGTACCAATTGAAAGACGAATTGTTGTTTCTTTAATGCCTTGAGAGTCTAACTCACTAGACGATAGTTGTGAATGAGTGGTTGTTGCTGGGTGAATAACAAGTGATTTTAAATCAGCAACATTTGCAAGGAGTGAAAAGAGTTTAAGATTATCAATGAAAGTTTTCGCTTCTTCAAGTCCACCTTTAATATCAAAGGTGAAAATAGCGCCGCCGCCGTTTGGCAGATATTTATTATAAAGCTCAATTTGATTTTCGTCTTGTGATACGCTTGGATGATTAACTCGCTCAACTTTTTCGTGGTTTTTCAAAAATTCAACCACTTTCAAAGCGTTTTGCGTGTGGCGTTCAAGCCTTAAAGAAAGTGTTTCTAAACCTTGCAAGAAAATAAACGAATGTATAGGCGACAGGCAAGCACCTAAATCACGCAGCAAAATTGCACGAACTTTAACAATGAATGCAGCCTCACCAACAGCTTTTGTGAAGCTAAGTCCATGATAGCTTGGGTTTGGTTCGCTGATTGATTTATATTTATCATTTGAATCAAAATCGAATTTTCCACCATCAACAATAATGCCACCTAAAGTTGTGCCGTGACCGCCTATATATTTAGTTGCAGAGTGCACCACGATATCAGCGCCATATTCGATAGGTCGAATTAAATAAGGAGTTGCAAAAGTGTTATCAACGACCAAAACAATGCCGTTATCATGGGCGATTTTTGCGATTTTTTCAATATCGACAACAAGACTATTTGGGTTTGTTAAACTCTCAATAAAAATTGCCTTAGTGTTATCTTTAATCGCAGCAGAAATTTGATTTAAATCAAAGCAATCAACAAAACTTGTTGAAATGCCAAAGTTTGAAAGAGTGTTTGCAAAAAGATTATATGTGCCACCATAAATGTTTTTTGCGGCAACAATGTGATCGCCAACACTAGCCAAATTTTCAATGGTGTACGCAATTGCAGCCGCACCTGAAGAAACAGCCAAAGCCGCAACACCGCCCTCAAGCGCTGCGATACGCTCTTCAAAAGCACCTTGAGTTGGGTTTGTAAGTCTGCTATATATGTTGCCTGCATCTTTAAGAGCAAAACGATTTTGAGCTTGTTCGAAGTTGTCAAAAACATATGATGCACTTTGATATATCGGCACAGCTCGTGCACCTGTTACTGGGTCGGGAGTTTCTTGCCCAGCGTGTAGTTGTAAAGTTTCAAATTTATAGTTATTTTTCATGTTCTAAAATCTCCTTTCTTGAGATGATTTTAGTATACATGAGGTTGTTTGGTTTGTAAAATACTTAAAAACTAAGGCTTGTTATAGGTTTTGCCTATACCTAGAAAGCTCGCTTTGCTCGCAATGAAAAATGAATAATGAATAATGAAAAATTAAGGGTCGCTTCGTTCCGGATTATAATTTTTTGGCTTTGCCAAAAAAACTGGCGATCGCAGGTCGCCCCCAACGCAAGCAACTTAAGAGAAAATAGATTAATAATTAAAAAATCAAGGTGAAAAAAACCAAAGAAAAACATTAAACAAAAATCTAGTACCAACCCCAAAGAAAAGCAGAGCAGTTCAAGAGGATTTTCAAGGACACTTCCTTGAATGCTTTTTTGTTTTACTTTTTTTCATAAAAAAAGTAAATGCCATTTTTTTGGTTACTTTTTTTGGGCAAGCAAAAAAAAACGTAACGCCCCTGCGGCAGCAGAAACTGCACTAACCGCATCAACAAACAAAAAAACAAAGCGAAATTTATCCACAACAACAAATTATAATCGATAACAAAAACAGCCTCCCTCTCGAGGGAGGTGGGTTCAAGAACGGCAGAAAAATCAAAAAATACACAAACGCAAAAACGATAACACAAAATCCAAACGAAATTTGCTGTTTTTATTAAAATATGCGTTAAACCCTGGGACGTCAAGGATGCCGTCCCCTGCAAATTAACACTCAAAAACCCTTAATCAACACGCTTGACCACAGGTCGCCCTTGCGCTTACAATGTGTGCAACGCACGCCACCACAATTATTCACTTTTCATTATTAATTTTTCATTGTGAGCGTAGCGAACCCTAACCATTACAACAAATTAAAAGCAAAAAAAATTCACTACGAGTTACTATTACGATAAATCTTCATAATCTCATCAATATAAACCTGAGCGATTTCACTTAAAATAACATTAGTTTTATGTATATAACCAACTTGCATAATCTCGTCGCAAACCAAAGGTACGGCGTGATATTTGCTGCCATTTAATTCATCTGCAATGATTCCAGAGCATAGGGTAAAGCCTTGCAAGCCTTGCATTAAGTTGAGCATTGTTGCTCGGTCGTTAACTCGAATGATTTGTTTATAACTGTGCGTGCTTAGCACTTCTTCTGTGAAAAAGAAAGAGTTATGAGAGCCTTGCTCAAAAGATAAGCATGGATAATCTTCAAGCATTTCTAGCGTTATTTTGTCATGATTTAAAAGTGGATTATCTTCGTGCAAATAAACATAAATTTGGCAATTGAAAAGGGGAGTGAAGCTAAGATTATATTCCCTAAAAAGTTTGCTTAAAACCATTTTGTTAAAATGACTTAAATATAAAACGCCGATTTCACTGCGTAGAGTTTTAACATCTTCAATGACTTCGTGAGTTTTTGTTTCTCGAATTGCAAATTCAAAATCGTTGCTGTTAAACTGTTTAATAGTGCTCATAAAAGCTTTAACAGCAAAAGAATAATGCTGAGTTGAAACAGCAAAATGCTCATTCTTGTTTTCTTTTTTATCGATATATTTATATTCTATCATTTGATATTGCTCAACAACTTGCCTAGCATAAGACAAAAACTCATCACCATCAGCCGTAACTGTTAAGCCTTTATTGCTTCTGTTAAAAATCTTTATACCAATTTCTTCTTCAAGCTCTTTAATAGCTAAAGAAAGGCTCGGCTGTGAAATAAAAGCTTCGTTTGCTGCCTTGCTCACAGTGCCATGTTTGGCGGTTAAAATCACATATTTTAATTGTTGTAAAGTCATAATTTTCTCCTATTTGTTCATTATCGAAACTAAAAATTTCGCCAGTGAAAGCGTAGCGATGTACAAAAAAACTGCAAAAAACAAACGAGTTCATTTTTCACAGTTTTTTCACTAAACTTTAAGCCTATATTTCAATATTTTGAGCTTGTGTCTGTGTTTCGCTTTCTTCATTTTGAATATCAACTTTGTCTTTTTTCTTCGATGGCAAGAAAATGAAAACGATAGCCGAAACTAACATGAGCATTGGGTAAAACATATAAGGAATGATGTCCGTTGGAGCAATTGCTGCCAAACTTGCAGCGGTGAGAATTTGAGCACCATATGGAATTAAACCTTGCCCAATTGAAGTGAAAATATCAAGCAAAGAAGCAACACGTTTTGGCTCGAGGTTATATTCTTCGCTGATGTCTTTTGCGATAGGTCCAGCGATAACGATTGCAACAGTGTTGTTTGCTGTTGCCGCATCAGTTGCAAGTGACATTGCTGCAATGCCGAGCTGAGCGCCACGAGGATTTTTAACGAATTTCTTGATGAAGTTTAAGATGAATTCGATTCCACCATTTTCTTTAATAAGAGCAAAAACAGCACCCACTGTGATAGAAATAATAGTGATTTCAAACATACCACTCATGCCATCTCCGATAACTTGAAAAATGTCAAGGAAACCGAAATCGCCATAAAAAAGACCAACACCGAGGCTGAAAACTGTTCCCATAGTAAGCACAATGAAAACGTTAATTCCCATTAAAGCCGTGATTAAAACAAGGGCATATGGTAAAATTCTCAATATGTTATAATCTAAACTGCCTTCAATTTGGTAATCTGTGTTAGCTGTCATGATGAAAAATAAAACAAAAGTTAATATAGCCGCTGGTAAAACTATTTTGAAATTCTCTTTAAATTTTGAGTTCATAGGGCAGTTTTGAGTTCTTGTTGCTGCGATTGTGGTGTCTGAAATCATTGAAAGATTGTCACCAAACATTGCACCGCACACAACAGCACCAACGCAAAGCGCAATTGGAATTGAAGCTTTTTCACTGATGCCAACAGCAATTGGAGTCAGTGCAACAACAGTGCCAACAGAAGTGCCCATTGAAATTGAGATTAAGCAGCCGATTAAGCATATTCCAACAACCGCAACGTTAGTTGGCAAAATGCTAAGCCCAAAGTTAACCGCACTTGTTGCACCACCAGCCGCTGAAACAGAGCCAGAAAACGCACCAGCGAGCAAGAACACAAGGCACATAATCATGATGTTTGTGTCGCCAGCACCTTTGGCAGCGATTGTGAGTTTTTTATCAAGTTTAACCTTGCGATTTTGCAAAAACGCAATAATTAAGGCAATCATGAACCCAACTGGAGCAGGCATGAGATAAAAGTCGCCTGTCACAACGCCGAAGCCGATGAATAAAACTAAAAAAACAATAATTGGTAATAGTGCCTTTGCACCGAGATTTTTCATAAATTTTCCCTCCGAAATGATATCTATTTTTTCACATTATAATATAGTAACATAAATCTTAACCTAATTCAAGAAGTTTTTAACAAAAAAGCTACAACCATCCATAACGAATAGCTGTAGCCATAATTTATAAATTGAGTTAAGCTTTTCTTTGGCAAAATTCAATTTTTTCGCCGTTTGCACCCTTAATAAAAAAGTAATACATACCATTTTCAAACAAAAACGGAGCGAAACCAACTTCGCAAGTAATCATGCTTTCATCAAGAGCCTTAAAATGCTCAAAATCCGCATAAATATCCTCGCTCACATAGGCGATATGATCGAAAGTGCCATTTTCAAAGTTTTTATCTTCAATGATTTCATAAGTGATTGTGCCGTCATTTAAAAAGGCAAATTTGCGATTTTCTTCGATTAATTTCCAAGTGAGTGTGAAGCCTAAAGTTTTTGTGTAAAACTCAATAGCCTTGTCAATGTCTTTAACTTTTAAATTTAAATGATCAATTTTTCTCATCTTTTTTCTCCTTTGTACACCGCTTCGCTAACTGGCGAAACTTAAAATTTGATGTTTATTGCGCCTTAAATTCAGCAACTTTTGCACTTCTATCAGCAACGCCGCCACCACATTTGATTGCATCAAGATTGCAATGATTGTGACATCTTTGGCATTGATTTTGGCTAAGATATGCATTTAAAGCAGAATCATCAATTTTTTCAATTGGCATTTTTTTCATTGTGATTTTTTCTTTTATTTTGTTAAACATTAGTATCACCTCTTTGTTATAAGTAATAATAACACACTTTATTTTCAAGGTCAAGGATAAATCGCTTAATTAAACAAAAAACCACCGCAGTAAATTTGAAAATTTACTGCGGTGGAAAATCAAGAGAGATTATCGACCATTTTGCATGAATGAGTTTTGGCTTTCACTGCCACCATCTCCATAAATAAGGCTATCCATAGTAATAGTGTAAGTTTCAGTTCCAGCAACTAAGGTGTAAGTTTCACCTTGAACGATATCCGGTGTGCTGATGATAACTGCTTCATATTCTTTAGCTGGCTCAATTTCAACTAAGACATTACCAGCACTATCTGTGAGTTTAACTGTGCCGGTTTGAGTTGAAGAAGTTTCAACTAAGATGCTGCC
>JAWXUR010000142.1:0-3471 GCA_044426265.1 Clostridia bacterium | reverse complement strand
CCAAAAAAATGGCATTTTCTTTTTTTCTGGAAAAAAAGAAAAACAAAAAAAGCATTCAAGGAGGTATCCTTGAAAATCCTCTCGCACTGCGGTAGCTTTCTTTGGGTTTGGTACTGGATTTTTGGTTTGTTGGTTTTCTTTTTGTTTTTTGATTTTCACCTCGATTTTTTAATTATCAATCTATTTTCTCTTAAGTTCTTGTATTGGGGTCGACCCTACGAAATGAAAAAATGATTTTTAATTAAAAACATCCCTAATCAACACGCTTGCGTTGTGATCCCATGTAATTTGTGCAACAAGCTGCTGCACAAATCCAAAAAATCTTTGATTTTTCCCACACCTATTACTTCTTCACTATTACTTATTACTTCGGCGAACAAAGTGAGCCAGCCCACTCACAAAATTCTTCACAAACTTCTTCGCAAGAAAATCGTCCGTGCGACATATCGAAAACTTCGCTTTTAAACTCATCAAAATCTTTGGCTTGCATCTTCACGTTTAAACAAACATTATCTGCAAAATCTGTGCCGACAACTTCGACATCTTTATTTCCTAAAAATGCGTTGAGTTTTCCGTAAAAATTATAATCGCAGTGAATTTGCCCTGTTTTGCATGACGTCATTTTGATGATTTGCGCCGCTTTCAAGGCAATTTTCGCACCTTCTGTGTACGCCCTGACTAAACCGCCAGTTCCTAGCAAAATTCCGCCAAAATAGCGAGTTACAACCACTGCGCAATCAACAATTCCCTCTTTTGTGATAACGTCAAGCATTGGCACTCCTGCCGTGCCTTGTGGCTCGCCATCGTCGCTATATCGTTTGCTCACTCCGTCTTTAAGCACATAGGCGAAAACGTTGTGAGTTGCACTGTGATTCATCTTTTTGATTTTGTTTACAAACTCCATTGCCTCTTCGGCAGTTTGTACTGGCTTAGCGTAGCCAATGAAGTGGGATTTTTTGATGACTACTTCATCTTGAGCCTCAATTTTTATTGTCTTATAATCATTCATTATATCACCTTATATAAAAAATTTAGACGAAGCCAAAGCCCCGTCTAAACCAAATTACTAATAATTATTTTTTAACAAGATTTAAACGTTTGTTAAATCTGTCAACACGTCCACCTGTATCTACAAGTTTTTGTTTACCTGTGAAGAATGGATGACAGCTTGAGCAAATGTCAACACGCATTTCTTTTTTAGTAGATTTTGTATCGATGATAGCACCGCAAGCACATCTTACTGCTACATCTTCATAAGTTGGATGAATATTTTGTTTCATGATCTTGTCACCTCGTTTCGATTGGTTTACTTATTAATTTCTATTCATAGCAAAAGGTATTGTAACACATTTAAACGCAAAAATCAATGTTTTTTGCAAAATAGTTGAAAAAAATTTTATTTACTGCCATAAACAGCAATTTCTTTATTTAAATAAAACGAATATAGCAAACTTTGCTTCACTGGCATGGCCATACACACGCTTAGCGCCGCTGCATAAGTGTCAACTTGAGCCTTATATTTTCGCACGAGTTCCGCCTCATCTTGCACCCTATCGGTCTTGTAATCAATGATGACTAGCTTGCCATCTTCCACAAAAACGCAGTCGGCGATGCCTTGCACCATGATTTTTTCATCTTTAAATTCGGCGAACTCCTCACCACGTACGCTCACAGACTCTTCAAATGTGAACTTCTTTTCACGATACACCGCTTCGCTTTCATTCATTCTTTTAACTATATCGCTATTAAAAAAGTTTGCAGCTGCCTTTTGGTTGATGCCTTTTGCTTGCTCTTTTAAAATGAAACCTTGCTCAATCAAGCGATCAATTTCCTTTTGTACGTCAACAGCGCCAAGTTTAAAATCAGCGTATTGCACAAATTCATGGGTGATGATGCCCTTTTGTGCGCCGCTCATTTCGTTATCATTTAAAAATGACGGCTTAGCGGTAGCGAAGTACTTCTCATCTATGCCCTCATTTTCTTGCTCCGAGGCGGCACGCTTGCTTGTGAGCATTGTCAGTGGCTCATATGCATATTTGAAGTTAAAGCGGTTTTCATATTTTTCAAGTTCGCTTTGAATTTCTTTTTCACTGTTTTGGTTTTTCTCACTTTGGGCAACGCTCTGTTTGTCTTTTTCCCACTGCTGCCAATTTATGCTTGACTCAAACATCTGCAAATGTGGGTGTTTATCATATTTGTTATCTTTGCCACATCTGGTTCTAACTAAATTGCCATTAAGTGCATTTTCACTCAAGAATTTTTCTGCATCGCCATGCCTGAAAAGTGCTGGCAAAATCCAACTTGAAAAACTCGTTGCAGTTGACACCAAAAATGGTGAGAGCACATTTGAGTGTCTGTTGATTTTTGAAGCGACCTTGACTATCTCTTTTTGAATGTCTTTGCTTGAATGAACGAGATAAAGATATTCTTTTGCCCTAGTCAGTGCAACATAAAGCACTCTTAACTCTTCACTTAAGCTTTCGAGTCGCTGACCTAGTTTCATTGCTGTGTGAGAAACAGATTGAAACTGTTCATAGGTTTTTGCATCACGTTTCACAAGACCTAAGCCGTGTTTTAAATTGATAATCACGTTTTTTCGCTCGTCCATGGTGTTAAAGCGTCCTGCACAGTTTGCTAAAAAGCACACTGGAAACTCAAGACCCTTAGATTTATGAATAGACATGATTTTAATCGCTGCAAGCTCTTGTGAGCTGCCAAGTGAACTCGGCAAATCAGATTTCGACTCACCAAGGCGGTCGATAAAGCGGATAAAGCCAGAAAGTCCAATGTAACCTAAGGTTTCATAGGTTTTAGCGTATTGCAAAAACAGCATGAGGTTTGAGCGTTTGATTCCAGTTTTATCAATCGCATCAACAAGGCACGTTAGGGCGGTTTCTTCATATAAGCTTCGAATAAGCTCGCTTGTGCCAAGGCAGACACTCAAACTTCGATATGAATTTATGCTATTTTGAAAGTTTTGCACCTTTAAAACTAAATCGTCATAATCTTTTTGACTCAGCACCTTTTCAAGTGCCTTTTTGTTCTCTTCATTTTCGCCAACAGCAAAGCTCATTACGGCTGAATAAAAACTACCTTTTCTTTGAGCAATTTTTATGCTTGCAATTTCGTCAACTGTGAAGCCATAAATTGGGCTGTGCATCAAGGCTAAAAGTGGCACGTCTTGTTTTGGGTTATCGATAATTCTTAGCAAGCTTAAAATCATTGTGATTTCGCTCGACTGGAAAAATTCGGTTGTAAATTCAACATAAGTTGGAAGTCCGACATCTTTAAAAGTTTGGGCGTACATCGCACCTCGACCGCCATTCACACTTCGCAGCATGACACAAAAATCGCCATAATTCACTGCTCGCCTTGTGTCGCCGTCTTTAACTGTGACTCCATTTTTAACCATTTCCTCGATTTTTTCGGCTATGATTTGAGCTTCATATTCGTCTTTTGAAATCTCTCTTT
>JAWXUR010000141.1:0-3515 GCA_044426265.1 Clostridia bacterium | reverse complement strand
CCCCAAAACCAACGGCAAAAAAATCTAAAAATAAACAAAAAACCAAAAAATAAACCACGTAGGGGAGGGGTTTCCCCTCCCGAAGAACGGCAACAAACCCACCCACCACATCAACATAGAATCGATAACAAAAAACCAAAAAAATTCGCCGTTTTCATTAAAATATACGTTAAACCCTGGGACGTCAAGGATGCCGTCCCCTACAAATTAACGCTCAAAATCCCCTAATCAACACGCTTGGGTTCTACTCCTCCCAGCAACGACAGCATTTTGTTATTTCAATTTATAATCGATAACCACGTTGTCATTTAGTATGCAACAAAATCAAACGTTGCAATTATTCGTTTTATTAGAATTTTGTGCTAACCTTGTGGAACGGTCAAGACCGTTCCCTACAAAACATGAATAAATTTCATGAATATGTAGGGACAGGCTTCCATGCCTGTCCGAAGGTTAGATGGAATTTCCTTTTAACGAGCAATATCGGACAACTTCGGGAGGGCGTGGAAGCCCTCCCCTACGAAATAACAATTTAACCCCCAAAATCAATTGTTTCACGTGAAACAACGCACACTGAGAGCTATATGCGTGAGCGAAGCGAACAGTACAACAAAAACAACAAATTAATATATTTTTTTCTCAATAATACTTTAAAAATCAGTTTTCATGTGCTATAATTAATAGTAAGAAGAAAAAAGACTTAATATAGTAAAGAAAGGGAGAAAAATGGGTAAAGCAATAGCGATTGTAAATCAAAAAGGCGGAGTCGGCAAAACTACAACTGCGGTTAACCTCGCAGCAAGTTTGGGGCTTTACGGATATAAAACCCTGCTCGTTGATGTCGACCCTCAAGGCAATGCGACAAGCGGCTTGGGGTACAATAAGCGAGAAATCGAGCTGTCTACATATGAAATGATAGTTAGCGAAGTTAAGGCGGAAGAAATTTTGCTCACCACGGATTTTGATAACTTGGACTTGCTTCCATCTAACATGAATCTTGCCGGCGCAGAACTCGAACTCGTTAATCTCGAATCACGAGAAAAACGCATCAAAACCGCACTCGCACCAATGACGGAGATTTACGACTTCATCATCTTAGACTGTCCGCCGTCACTCGGCTTGCTAACAGTGAACATCTTGTGCGCTGTCGATACAGTTTTAGTTCCAATCCAATGTGAATATTTTGCGCTCGAAGGTCTTTCACAGCTCATGAGCACAATTAGACAGGTTAAGCGTTTATATAATTCGCTCATTGACGTTGAAGGCGTACTACTCACAATGTTTGATGGCAGATTGAATTTAACTCAACAAGTTGTGAGCGAAGTTCAAAGATTTTTCCCAAAAAAAGTTTATCAAACAGTTATCCCTCGAAATGTAAGGCTCTCAGAAGCACCAAGTTTCGGTTTGCCTGTGTACTATTATGATAAGGCTTCTCGAGGTAGCAAGGCTTATTGCGAATTTGCTCAAGAGTTTTTGGGTAAGAATAATAAAAAAGTGAAGACAGAAAAATAAAAGAAAACAGTTGTCGATTTGTACGCTTGAAATGGGTGCATATTTGACACTATGATAAAACGAAGAAAAGTAGGAGGAAACTATGGTACAAAAGAAAAAAAGTGGACTCGGCAAGGGCTTAGATGCCTTGTTTTTAGATAATTCTTTAGAAGAAGAAAGCGGCAGCGCTGTACAACTCAAAATCAACGAGATTGAGCCTAGTAAAGATCAACCACGTAAAATTTTTGACGATGAAGCGTTGCAAGAATTAAGCGACAGCATCAAAATGCACGGCGTTATCCAGCCTCTTTTAGTTCGCCCAATGGCTGATGGTTCATATCAGCTAATTGCTGGCGAAAGAAGATGGAGAGCCGCTCGAATGGCGGAGCTCACCGAAGTTCCAGTTGTCATTCGCAAGATGGACGACAGCGAAGCTATGGAGCTCGCTCTCATTGAAAACTTACAGCGTGAAGATTTGAGCCCAGTTGAAGAGGCACAAGGTTTCGCTCTTTTGATGAGCACTTATAATTTAACTCAAGAGCAAGTGGCTAATCGTGTGGGAAAATCTCGCTCGGCTGTTGCAAACATTTTGCGTTTGCTCGTACTGCCGGAGGAAATCCTCGGCTTGCTTCAAGAGGGTCAGCTCACCTCTGGCCACGCAAGAGCGCTTATAAGCGTAGGGAATCAAGCGACAATCTTAAGACTAGCTGACGACATCATAACAAAGGACTTATCAGTACGTGAAACTGAAAAGATGATCAAGAATTTGAACTCACCTAAAGCTGATAAACCTAAGGAAAAAGCTAAGCCAAAAAGAGATACATGGTATGACGAAATGGAAATCGCTCTTAGAGAAACAATCGGAAGAAAAGCAAATATCAATGTTACAAAAGGTAATAAAGGTATGCTCGAAATTGAGTTCTTCTCACAACAAGATTTAGCGACTATCCTCGAGTTATTCAACAATAGATATTAATTTGTATATTAAAATCCCGCATAGAGAGGGATTTTACCAATGTGTGTCGATTAGAGATGTTTTTAATTAAAAAACATTTTTTTCATCTCGTAGGGTCGACCCCAACGCAAGCAACTTAAGGAAAAATCATGTAAAATTTTACTCAATTTTTTTAAAAAATTGCGGTTTCTTAAGGCAGAGCCTTAAGTCGTTCGCCGCAGCGAACGAAATCCCCCATCGTCAAAAAAATCAGGAGGATAGGCAAAGTGTCCAGTGGACATTTTGCCGTAAGGAACCCTATTAAGGGGTTCCTTGATTTTGCCGTAGGCAAAACAAAGCAATCTAACCACCACGAAAAAACTATAAATAAACTCTTAAGTTGTTTGTATTGGGGTCGACCCCAATGCAAGCAACTTAAGGAATAATCAAAAAATAACAATGGAGAATTGAGAATTGAGAATGGAAAATTAAAGGTCGAACCCTCAGTCAGCTTCGCTGACAGCTCCCTTGAAAGGGAGCCAGTGCTCCGATTGTAATTTTTGCTTCGCAAAAAAGGTTAAAATCCAAAAAAATCTTTGATTTTTCCCATAATTCTCAATTCTCAATTCTCCATTTTCAATTAATTATAATATAAAACTAATTAAAACTCCTTAAGTTGCTTGCATTGGGGTCGACCCTATGCAAGCAACTTAAGGGAAAAATTACCACTCACCACGTAGGGGAGTGCTTCCCATGCGTGTTGATTAGGGGCTTTTGAGCGTTAATTTGTAGGGGACGGCATCCTTGACGTCCCAGGGTTTAACGCATATTTTAATGAAAGCAACAAATTTCGTTTGGTTTTTTGTTATCGATTTCACATTGATGTGATGGGGATTTTTGCCGTCGTTTCTGGGAGCGGTAGAACCACTCCCCTACGCAGGTGGTGCACGAACTATGTTCGTGGTTTTCGAGAACTTTTGTGTTATCGATTGTAAATTGATATAATTTATAGTTTTGTTCTCGTTCCCTGGGACGTCTGGGAAGCCGTCCCCTACGCAGGAAAAATTGAGATTTTTCCCTAATCAACACG
>JAWXUR010000037.1:0-19202 GCA_044426265.1 Clostridia bacterium | reverse complement strand
GCAAAATGTCCACTGGACACTTTGCCTATCCTCCTGATTTTTTTGACGATTGGGGGATTTCGTTCGCTGCGGCGAACGACTTAAGGCTCTGCCTTAAGAAACCGCAATTTTTTAAAAAAAATTGAGTAAAATTTTGCTTGTTTTTTCTTTGACTTTGTGTTTTTTCTTTTATTTTGCGTTGCTTTTTTATTTATTTTAATTTGAAAGGAAGTTTTTTATGACTTTAACTATAATCTTATTCTTAATCTGCCTTGTCTTATTCACTATAAGCTTCTCAATGGCAATCGTAGACTCAATGCACTTCTTCCAACTCAATTCCTATCGCTTCGACACCCACTCAAACTGGATAAAACAAAACTTCGACAAATATTTGCCGCACAACACCCTAAGCGTAATTTGGCTCATCGTAATCTTGTTTTCTTACGATATCAACATTAAACTAATCGTTTCGGCGGCGATTCTCGCTATCTCACTTTTCATCGAAAAGCCAAAAAAGGCGAAAAAACCTCTCGTGTACACCGCAAGAGTTAAAAGAATGCTCCTCACTTGCTTCGCTGTCACAGCCTTAACCATCGGCATAACTTCATTCATTTACGTACCAGACAGCCACGAAAGCATCGCACTTTTAGCAATGGGTCTTTTATACGCTTTTTCAAACATGATCTTGCTCCTCATCAACCTCATCAACAAACCAATCGAGCTTTCAATCAATCAACACTACATCAACGATGCAAAACGCATCTTAAAATCTTGCCCAGATTTAGACATAATCGGAATCACTGGCAGCTACGGCAAAACCAGTGTTAAATACTATCTCACAACCCTACTCAAAGCGAAATACAACGTACTTATGACACCTGAAAGCTACAACACACCTATGGGCGTGGTTAAAACTGTGCGTGGTTCTCTCAAATCAACTCATGAAATTTTTGTTTGCGAAATGGGCGCAAAATGGGTTGGTGACATCAAAGAACTTTGCGACATCGTACACCCTCACCATGGTGTTATCACTTCAATTGGACCTCAACATTTAGAAAGTTTCAAAACACTTGACGCTGTTAAAAACACAAAATACGAACTTGCAGACGCTGTTACAGCTAACGACAGCATGCTATTTTTAAACGCAGATGATGAAAACGTTATGGCTCACAAAGGCGATAGAAAATTCATCTCATACGCTATTGATAGTGATGCTGATTATCGTGCTTTTGACGTTAAAGCAAATGATAGAGGCACAACTTTCAGCGTACGCACAAAAGATGGCGAAACTGAAACTTATTCAACAAAACTTATTGGTCGCCACAACGTGCTTAACATCACTGGTGCGATTGCGATATCTCATAAACTCGGCATTTGCCTTAAAGATCTCAAGGCTCAAGTTAGACGTCTTGAAGGCGTACCGCACCGCCTTGAACTCACTGAAAAAGGCAATCTCACCATCATCGATGATGCGTACAACTCAAACCCATCAGGCACAAAAGCAGCTCTCGAGGCACTTTCACTGTTTGACGGCTACAAAATTCTCGTAACTCCTGGCATGGTTGAACTCGGTGAAAAACAATATGAACTCAACTGTGAATTTGGCAAGAATGCTGCTGAGGTTTGCGATTTTGTCGTACTCGTTGGCGAAAAACAAGCTGTGCCAATTCATGCTGGTCTGCTTGAAAATGGCTATGACGAAAGCAAAATTTTCGTGGCAAACACAATTCAAGAGGGTCTTAACAAGGTGTACGCCCTAAATTCAAACGGACGAAAAAAAGTCGTTTTACTTGAAAATGACTTACCAGATAATTATTAATTTTTGAGTAAAGGAAGATAAGACATGAAAATCAAACTTGGTGTTATGTTTGGCGGAAAAAGCGTTGAACATGAAATTTCAATAATCTCTGCAATTCAAGCAATTAGAAGCTTAAATAGCGACAAATACGAGGTAACTCCAATTTATATCACTAAAAATAATGAGTTTTACGTTGGCGAAAACGTGGGCAAAATCGAATCTTACACCGACATCAAAACTTTGCTTAGCACTTCTCAAAGAGTTATCTTAGTCAATGATGGCGGCAAAACCCAGCTCATAAAGTACCCACAAAAACGCTTTGGAAATCCAGTTGTCGGCGAAATTGACATCGCTTTTCCAATCGTACACGGCACAAATGTTGAAGACGGAACACTTCAAGGTTACTTGAAAATGTTTAACATTCCTTATGTTGGCTGTGACGTGCTTTCTTCGGCTGTTGGCATGGATAAATATGTGATGAAAACTGTGCTTAAAGATAACGGCATTGCTGTGCTTGATTGCAAATGTTTCAACAGTAAAGAGTTTGATTCAGATGAAGAAAGTGTTGTTGACACAATCGAAAAATCAATCGGTTATCCGCTGATTATTAAGCCTATCAATCTCGGTTCATCAATCGGAATTTCACTTGCTAAAGATAGAGATGAACTTTATAAAGCACTTGAAAATGCGTTTATGTTTGCATCAAAAATCTTAGCTGAACCAGCTGTACAAAACCTTAAAGAAATTAACTGCTCTGTTCTTGGCGACTATGAAACTGCCGAGGCTTCGGAGTGCGAAGAGCCTGTTAACTCTGATGAGATTTTAAGTTTTGAAGATAAGTACATCGGTAACGGCAGCTCAAAGGGCAGCAAAGGCGGCAAAATAGGCGGCAAGTCTGGTGGTGGCAGTAAGGGTATGGCAACGCTAAAACGCAAAATTCCTGCTGATATCACCACGGAGCAACGTGACACAATTCGCACGATGGCAGTTGATGCGTTTAAGATTCTTGGCTGTAATGGCGTTAGCCGTATTGACTTCATGATGAACACTGAAACTAATGAGATTTATTTGAACGAGATTAACACTATTCCTGGTTCGCTTTCGTTTTATTTGTGGGAACCTGTTGGGGTTAAGTATGGTGACTTGCTTGATAAGATGATTTCTTTTGCGCTTAAGAGAGAGCGTGAAGAGAGTAATATTACTTATGCTTTTGATTCTAATGTGCTTCAAGGTGTTAGTTTTGGTGGCGGAGCTGAGGGAACAAAAGGCAGTAAAGCATAAAGGAAAACAAGCAAAGCTTTACTCAATTTTTCACGAAAAATTGCGGTTTCCAAAGGCGGAGCCTTGGTCGCTTGTCGCAACAAGCGAAACACCAGAAGTAAATTGAAAATTGAAAATGGAGAATGGAAAATTAAAGTAAATCAAATGCGATTCAAAAATAGAATAAGTAAAAAAATGCGATATCGTTCCCTCAACAACAACGTAGAGGAAAGCGATATCGCATTTGCGTTAGTAGTAAAACAGCGTAGCGGTTTTTACGGACTGACATAAGAAACCAAGCTGTTGATTAAAGTAGTGCATTTCCTGCGTCCAAAATATAGAACTAATTTTCTAATTAACGAGATTTTATAAAACCTTAGATAATCTAAAATTAATGTTTCGAGGTCACCAAAATAGTCCGCTGCCGCTGTCTATTTTGGTTAGTTTGATAAATCAAGTCGTTAAAATCGCTTCGCTGTTTTACTAGTTGCGCAAATGCGATATTGTTTTTCTTTTGATTTTATAATTGTGGAACGTTATCGCTTTTTAGTTGATTTGCTTTATTTTTTTTCGCATTTGCTTGTTGCTAATTTTTAATTTTCCATTCTCAATTATCAATTTACTTGGGGTGTTTCGCTCGTTGCTACGAGCGACTTAAGGCGCTGCCTTAAGAATCTGCAATTTTTCGTGAAAAATTGAGTAAATCTTTGCTTGTTTTTTCTTACGATAAACAAAAAATAGCACCCACAAAATTAATCGTGGGTGCTATAATTTTTCAATTATTTTGCAAAGTCAACGATACGAGTTTCTCTAATCATGTTAACTTTGATTTGTCCTGGATATTGAAGTTCTTCTTCAATTCGTTGAGCGATTTGACGTGCAACGAGAACCATTTGATCATCATTGATGAGTTCAGGTTTAACGAGTACACGAATTTCACGACCAGCTTGAATTGCGAAAGCACCTTCGATTCCTTTATAAGATTTTGCAATCTCTTCAAGTTTTTCAAGACGTTTGATGTAGTTTTGCAAGTTCTCTCTTCTTGAACCTGGTCTTGCTGCTGAAATTGCATCAGCTGCTTGAACAAGGCAAGAAATGATGTTTGTTGGCTCTACATCGCCATGGTGAGAATGAATTGCATTGATAACAACTTCATTTTCTCTGCATTTTTTAGCCACTTCAACGCCGAGTTCAACGTGTGAACCATCTCTTTCGTGATCGATAGCCTTGCCGATATCATGTAAAAGACCTGCACGTTTAGCAAGTTTAACATCAACACCGAGTTCAGAAGCCATAAATCCAGCGATATAAGATACTTCCATTGAGTGGTTAAGTACGTTTTGACCATAACTTGTACGGTATCTAAGTTTACCTAAAAGTTTAACTAATTCATGATTGATGCCGTTAACACCAGAATCAAGAACTGCTCTATCACCAGCTTGTTTGATAGAAAGATCAACTTCACGTTTTGCTTTTTCATGAATTTTCTCAATAAGAGTTGGTTGAATTCTGCCATCAGCGATAAGTTTTTCAAGGGTGATTCTTGCAACTTCTCTTCTAACAGGATCAAAACATGAAAGTGTGATAGCTTCTGGGGTGTCATCAACGATTAAATCAACGCCTGTGATTGTTTCAAAGGCTCTGATGTTACGTCCTTCACGACCGATAATTCTGCCCTTCATCTCATCATTTTGAATGTTAAGAACTGAAACAGTTGTTTCAGCCACTTGATCTGCAGCGCAGCGTTGAATAGCTGAAGCGATTATGTCACGAGCTAAGAGGATTGATTCATCCTTAGTCTTTTGCTCATAATCTTTAATCTTCATTGCTTTTTCTCTGATAAGAGTGTCTTCAAGTGAATCTAACAATTGAGTTTTTGCTTGCTCTTTTGTTAAAGATGAGATTTTTTCAAGCATTTCTAACTGACTTCTTTTGATGCTTTCTGCTTCGTTAAGTTGAGCTTCGGCGTTCTTGATTTTATTGTTAAGAATATCATCTTTCTTATCAATAGCATCTGTTTTTTTGTCTAAGCTCTCTTCTTTTTGAATCATTCTTCTCTCTTGACGTTGAACTTCGTTACGTCTTTCTTTAACTTCACGTTCAACTTCATTGCGATACTTATGAATTTCTTCTTTTGCCTCTAAAACTGATTCTTTTCTTTTTGTTTCTGACTCATTAACAGCTTGATTTAAGATTTTTCTTGCTTCTTCTTCAGCAGAGCCCATAAGCCCTTCAGCTGTTTTTTTGCGGTGTGATTGACCTAAAATGAAGCCAACGACACAGCCGATAACGAGTGCGATTACACCAGTAATTATAGTTAATGTCAAAGCAGCAGCACCTCCTTCTTTTAAAAGTTTTTTTAAAAATTTAATTAATCATCAAAAGATTTCCAGTAATATTACTCGAATGATAGATAAATATCTATCCTATATATTTTAAATCATAAATCATAATATGTCAAGTAATTTTCGGTTAATATTGTGATATTTTTTTATAATTTGCATAAAAATGTAATTTGTATTGAAAATCGATTGTGTAATATCTTCAAAAAACAATGCTTTAACAGATTTTAACGATTTAATTTTTTCTTTCTAGTTTATGAATTATTTTTATTTTTTCATACAGCTCACTTCGTTCGCCCTCGACTAAATTTTTTCTGTTATCTGTGAGTTAAGTCTTGAAAGTCGAGGGTGGGGCTTACGATTTTTTTGCGGTAAACCGCAAAAAAATGTACAGCTGAAAAATAAAAAAAGCAGAATGAAATTAATCACTCTGCTTTATAATTATTTTAATAATTTTTTATTCTTCGAACCAACTTGAGATATCTTTTTCTTCCTCTGCGGTTTGTGTTGTTTCGCCTTTTTCAAGTTCTTCAATCATTTCCAAGTCTTTACGCTTTTTGTTGAAGAAATAACCAGCTAAACCGCCAATCATAACTAGGCTTGTTGGTGCGATAACAATTTCTGGGTTTTCTGACACTGCCTCGGTTGCCTGCTCAACGAATGTTTGAGTTGTTGTTGCTTCAACGCTGTAACTCACTGTTGTTGATGCTACAACTTCTTCAACATCATATGTGTAATCAAAGGCTTCGTCTACAAAATCATAGCCACTATAGCTATAAACATCATCTGAATCAGTTACGCCAACACCGAAAGTTGTGAGAATGTTTATCACATCTTCACTCTCGACATCTCCGTCGAGAACTGCTTCAACTGAGTCCATAACTGCGCCCAAAATTGTGTCAGCTGTTTCGCTTGAACTTGGGAGCATATTGCTGATATAACCCTCAATCGAGCCTACGATGTCACTTTGATCAATTTGAGATTGAGCCAAAACTTCATCATTACGTGTTATATTAAAGGTATATATTGTTTTTTCATAGATGCCTAATTCATCATCGATATAATAACCGCCCATTGTGATTGTTTGCTCTTCAAGTGTTGGGTCAAGTGCAATTGAAACTGTTTGACCAGAAGTTGCAGATGTGTCGTCACCGAAAAGAATCATGGCATTATCGTTGTTGCCGTCTGTGAGTTCAGCTGCAATTGCAACCGGTGTGAACCAAAGTTCTTCGCAATCACTTGCAACAACCACGTTATATTCGAAAATATCTGAATAAAAATCTTGATCTAATTCAAAGAAACCATTTTCACAAGCTAAGTAGAAAAGATCTTCGCAAGAGCTATCATCATCATATTCGGCTTCAACTGAATCGAGCATTGAAGTTAAAATCAATGTTTCAAAAGCTAATTCATCTTCACTTTCATATGCTGCTGCAACTAAAATTGGATTAACTTCAACATCATAAGTCACATTTAAAATTGTTGCAAAATATGCGTAATCAACATACTCTTTTTGAGCACCTGTTAATTCATCATAAGGATAAAGAGGAACGTCATAGCCAGCACTTGAAACGGTGATAACTTTTGTCCAAAAGAAAATTTCTTCGTTGCTTGGATCGTCACTGATTGGAATTTCCTCATATGTTTGAACATACCGCTTAGTTCCTGCTACTGCAAAGCCTTCGATTGTATCAACATCTTCAGGCATTTCAACAGCTGTGAAAGTTGCTAAGATAATAACTATAGCCCCTTCGAGTGTTGTTCCCTCTGGAATTTCAACGTTTTGCTCATATAAAACGTAAAAAGCGTTATATTTGAGTGCTGCATACAAAACTGCAACGTGCATTTGGTCTGTTCCATCTGGATTTTCTGGCATCACAACGCCACATTCGTCAACGAGGTAAGCTGTCATTGTATCGTAATCAGCTGTCATGCCTAAGGCTACAACAACGTAAAAAATAAGCTCACAGATTTCTTCATATGTCCGTGCAACTGTTGTTTCATCAACTTCATATAAGCTTGAGCAATTAAGCACATCTGCAACGTATTGCTCATAAGTTGTGTCATATGGATAGTCACAAACAGGCTCAATCTCTGTTGAAATAACAGCGTTTATGTCTGAGCGTACAATCAAATTCGAAATCCAAGAATAACTATAATCTGGTGTTAAAGATTGTGTTTTACCTGGAAGAATGTCATAATTATAGTAATCCACTGTTACTGCAGAAGCAGAAAGTGAAACAAATGAACTAAAAGCAAAAAGCATCGCCAAAGTTAATGCAATAATTCGTTTAAACTTCAATTTAAATTCCCTCCTATACCTAATTTCTCCATCTTATTCTATCTTTATATATAATACAACTTTTCGATGATAAAGTCAATTAAAAAAAGCGAAAAAACAAGAAAGTTTTAAAAGTTTACACTTCGTTTTCTCATTTATCCGCTTTTTATTATTTTATTTATTTTTAATTGATAATTGCTTATTCTTTAATGCACGCAATGCCTAAATCTCCGAGTTGAATTTCATCAACAAGAGCAGGACATTGTGTCATAGGTTCGCTCGCATTTTGCACTTTTGGATAAGCAACAACGTCACGAAGAGTTTCAAGTCTAAGCATTTGCATGATGAGTCTGTCAAGACCAAGACCGATGCCGCCGTGAGGAGGTGCACCATATTTGAATGCATCTGTTAAGAAGCCGAATTTTTCTTGTGCTTCTTCATCACTAAAGCCGAGCATTGTGAACATTCTCTTTTGAAGATCTGGGTTTGTGATTCTGATTGAACCACTAGCAAGCTCAACGCCGTTGAGAACTAAGTCGTACGCCTTTGCTCTAACGTTAGCTTTGTCACCTTCAAGATCACAATCGTCCATTGGAGATGTGAATGGGTGATGCATTGCAACGAATTGACCTTCGTCTTCGTCCCAATCAAAGAATGGAAATTCAACAATCCAAAGAAGATTATATTTATCTTGAGGAATGATGTCAAGTTTAGCTGCAACTGTTTGACGAAGTGAGCCTAAAACACTGAGAGTTGTTGCAGCTTTATCTGCAACGATGAGGATAACGTCACCAGGTTTTGCATCTGTTTTTGCCATGATAGCAGCCATTTCGTCTTCGCTCATGAATTTTGCAAATGAAGATGCAACTGTGCCATCTTGCGCAATACGCATAAATGCAAGACCTTTTGCGCCGATACCACGTACATATTCAACGAGTTTATCGATTTCTTTTCTTGTGAGTTTGCTATAGCCGTTTTTAGCGTTGATTGCGCAAACTTTTCCACCATTTTCAATTGCGCCAGTGAACACACCAAAACCGCAAGATTTCACTTCTTCGCTGATGTCGCAAATTTCCATGTCATAACGTGTATCAGGTTTATCTGAACCGTATTTGTTCATTGCATCAGCATATGTCATGCGTACAAAAGGAGCATTAACGTCAACACCGAGAGCTTCTTTGAAAAGACGAATGATGAATTTTTCAATCATATCTAAGATGTCTTCCATGTCAACAAAGCTCATTTCAACGTCAATTTGAGTGAACTCAGGTTGTCTATCAGCACGTAAATCTTCATCACGGAAACATCTTGCAATTTGCATATAGCGGTCGAAACCTGCCACCATTGAAAGTTGTTTATAAAGTTGAGGTGATTGAGGAAGAGCATAGAAACTGCCCTTGTGAATGCGGCTTGGAACTAAGAAGTCACGAGCACCTTCTGGAGTTGATTTGATGAGCATTGGAGTTTCAATTTCAATAAAGCCGTTTTCATCAAAGTAATCACGAATGATTTTTGTGATTTTGTGGCGCATTAAAATGTTTGCTTGCAAATCAGGGCGACGAAGGTCTAAATAGCGATATTTAAGTCTTGTGAGTTCGCTTGTGTGGCAATCTGCAACAATCTCAAAAGGAGGTGTTTCACTTTTGCCAAGAACTCTAAGATCTGTTACGTCGATCTCGATTTCGCCAGTTGGAATGTCTTTATTTTTTGAGCTTCTCTCTTTAACAACACCTTTTGCCATTAAAACGTACTCACTGCGTGCACCGAAAGCTTTTTCAAAAACTTCTTTGTCTGTGCTTTCGCCAAATGAGAGTTGTACGATGCCGCTTCTATCTCTAAGGTCGATAAAAATGAGCGCACCTAAGTCACGTTGTCTTTGCACCCAACCTGCAACAACAACTTCTTGACCAACGTTGTCAATTGTGAAGTCGCCGCAATAATTTGTTCTTTTAAGTCCTGTCATAAAATCCATGTTTATGTCCTCCAATTAAAATAAGTTTCCGTTTAAAATTGAGTTTATATCAATGTTACTTTCGTAACCAAAGTCTTCAAGACCTTTGAGGCTTTCATTGATTGAAATTCTCATGAAATCATCTTCGAAACTATCGAGATTCACTTCGATATCTTCGCCTGTATCCATATTTTTGAGCTTAGCTTGTTTAGTTTCAAGCTCATTGTCACCGATAACAATCGTAAACGCTGCACCGATTTTGTTTGCGAATTTCATTTGAGCTTTAACAGATCTGCCAACCACGTCAAACTCAGCGTGCATTCCCTCACTGCGAAGTGAAGTTACAATTTGAGCCGCCTTAATTGATGCTGCCTCGCCCATTGTTGCAATGTAAACATCACATTTTTGCTCATTTGGGAAAGGTGCTTTTTGATTTTGCAAAATAAGCATGAGTCTTTCAAGACCCATTGCAAAACCTAAAGCTGGTGTTGGTTTTCCGCCCATTTGCTCAATCAAGCCATCATAGCGTCCGCCGCCACAAACTGTGCCTTGAGCGCCGATGTCTTGAGAAACGAACTCGAAAACTGTGCGAGAATAATAATCAAGCCCACGAACGATGCTTGAATTAACTGAAAAGTCAATGCCCATCGCTTTAAGGTAAGTTTGAACTGAAGTGAAGTGAGCGTCACATTCTTCACATAAGAAGTCTGTCACCTTTGGAGCATCAACACCAATTTCATGACACACTGGTGATTTGCAATCCAAAATACGCATTGGATTTTTATCAAGTCTATCATGGCAAGTGCCGCAAAGCTCGTCCACTTTTGAATCAAAATAAACTTTAAGAGCTTTGTGATACTCAGCACGGCAAGTTTTGCAGCCGATAGAGTTAAGCTCAAGTTTTAAGTTTTTAACACCCAAATAATTAAAGATGTCGTTAGCCATGCTAATCATTTCTGCATCTGCTGCAGGAGCTGCACTTCCGATGCATTCTGCGCCAAATTGGTGAAATTCACGAAGTCTGCCAGCTTGTGGTTTTTCGTATCTATAACACGAAATGTTATAGCAAAGTTTTTGAGGCATAGGCTCATTGAAAAGTCCATTTTCTAGGTACGAGCGTACAACCCCAGCTGTGCCCTCTGGACGAAGAGTGATTGATCTTCCGCCTTTGTCGTCAAAAGTGTACATCTCTTTTTGAACCACGTCAGTTGTGTCACCAACACCACGTTTAAAAAGTTCGGTATGCTCAAAAACTGGCAAGCCTATTTGCTTGAAACCGTGATTTTTAGCAATGTCGAAAATTGATTGCTGAATAAATTCATGTTTATAACTTTCACTTGGCAACATATCCGCTGTGCCTTTAATCGATTTTGTTATTAATGCCATTATTTTCCTCCATGAGTTTTAGTTTCACAAATAAATGTAAAAAAGCTTCATCCCACTAAGTTTTGAGATGAAGCAAGTTTGCGTTTTGTTGTACAGGCAAGCAAGCTTGCCATCGTGCAATTAAGCTTAAAACTTAATATATTAAATATAATCAAAGTTTAATTTTCTCGCTTATTACTTATTGATTAAAAAGATGATTTAGGGTTAACAATATCTCTCCAATCAAGATCGCCTCTATCAAGTGCATGAATGAGAGCCTCGGCTGTTGCAATGTTTGTTGCAAATGGAATGTTGTTAACGTCGCAAAGTCTTAAGAGATTTCCCTCTTTAACTTCGTCATCTTTTGGTCTTAATGAGTTTCTAAATACTAATAATAAATCTATTTCATTGCAAGCGATAAGAGAAGAAATTTGCTCAGCACCACCTTGACGACCACTAAGTAGTCTTGTGATGTTAAGTCCTGTTGCTTCACTAACAACCTTACCGGTTGTATCTGTAGAATACAAATCATGCTTGCTCAAGATGCCACAATAAGCAATGCAGAATTGAATCATTAATTCTTTTTTAGAATCATGTGCGATAATAGCTATATTCATTTTCTGCCACCTTTCTTTCATATACAAATATGTTCAGTCGTTCAAATAAACAACTCTACCCTCATATAATAACAAATAATATTAAATAATGCAATAGATTTTCATAAATAATCATATATTTTTTTGCTTAAATAAGAATATTATAGTATTTTTTACGATTTTTTGCGAAGTTGTTGTGTAAATGCTAATCATTGCTCAAATTCGACAAAAATTAGCCTACAAATAGTCAAAAACAACATATTGTTGTATATCATTCGAAAACACTACCTTTTATTGAAGTAAGACACCCTCAAGTTGCACTGACTCTTCTGTTTCATCAGTGTTAAAATAGTATTCCAAAATGGCTGAAGCAACTGGGGCAACACTACCACCACTGCTAGCACCTTCGATTGCAACAGCGATTGCAATTTCTGGATCATCATAAGGTGCAAAACAGATGATAAAACCATTATATGTGTCCACAACTTCGCCGTCAATTGTTCTAACGATTGTTGTTGTACCAGTTTTACCAGCAACATCAACACTAACACCGGAAAAGTCAACGTAACTTTCAGTACCTACTAAGAGCATACCTTCATAAACTAAATCCCAGCTTGAATCTGAAAATTCAGCATTTGAAAGTACTGTTGCACTATGTTCGAAAACAGTTTGAGTGTAATCACTTGTCAATATGCTTTTAACAAAGGTTGCTTCATATCTTGTGCCCTTGTTTGCAATTGTTGAAACATAAGAGCAAAGCTGAAGTGGAGTGAATTCATTCATGCCATAGCCGATACCTGTTTGAATTGTAAGACCTGGTGTCCAAGAGTCACCAACTGATTCTCTAAGTTCAACTGAGTCAACAGTACCAACAGATTCAGTGAGCTCAACTCCTGTTGATTCGCCAAGACCAAACATTGTGAAATAATCGTTTAATATTTCAATTCCCAAAAGTCTTGAAGTTTCATAAAAGAAAATATTACAACTGTTAAACAAAGCGTAAACCACGTCTAAGTTGCCGTGAGTACCAGTACACGTTGGTTGATAATCGTCATAATAAGTGTAAATACCGGTGCAATTAATAAGAGTATCTCCGGTGATAACACCTTCTTCTAAGCCTGCAATTGCAACAATTGGTTTAATTGTTGAACCAGGCATAAATGTACTTCTAAGTGCTCTGTTCCAAAGTGGGTTTGATTCGTCAGCACTGAGTTCGTCATAGTTATTTTCATATTCTTCATATGTGTAAGTTGGATAAGAGGCAGAGGCTAAGATTTCGCCAGTGTCAACATCCATAACAACCACAGCACCAGACATGTCGAAATCTCTTTCTTCTTGAAGCTCGTCAACGAGCTCTTGAAGTGAATCTTGAGCGATAAGCTGCATTTGCATATCTAAACTTAAAACAACAGTGTCACCAGCCACTGGCTCTTGTGTCACTTCCTCTGTAACATTGCCATCGGCATCAACCGTTATTGTTAAAACGCCATCTTCACCACGAAGATTTTCTTCATATGCATATTCTATTCCGCTTTTACCAACATAATCGGTTAGACTATACCCTTCATCTGCTAAATATTCATATTCGGTTTCGGTAACAGGTCCAACTGTACCCAAAACGTGAGGAGCAAGCTCTGTGTAAAGATATTCTCTATCACTAACCACTTGAACGTCAACACCAGTGAAAACATCTTGTTGCTCTTTAATGATTGACGCCATGCTTGACGAAACATCTGAAGCAAATTCATAATTTGTGGTGCTGCTAAAGCCGTTTTTCATCATTGAATAATAAACACTTGCAATTTTTCTTGCATCTTCGGTACTATATTCTTCAAGCCCATACATTGAAACTAAGGCATCAAAGCAGTTATCAACTGTTGCATAATAATTTAAATCTAAAAACGCAGATGATTTGAGATATGTTACCTCGCTTGAACTTGATTCATCAAAAGCTAAGTTACCATCATCATCAAAAATAATTGGCAGTTTATCGTTATATTCGCAGTCATTAGCCTCGAAAAGCTCAATTAATGCGAAGATAATCACATTTCTTTCAGAAGATGTTGTTGGAAACTCGAGATATTCAAAAACAATTGTGTTAACCTGCTCGTTAACAACTAATTTTACTCCGTTTCTATCTAAGATTTCGCCACGTTCGGCTTCTATTTCTTGAGTTACAACTGATGAAACTGAATTTGCTGTTTGAAGTGCTTCAACAATTTGAACTTGAAATAAGTTCGTTAAAAACAAAGCAAAAACCAGTGCAATTGCAACCACGGTTAAAGTCATTCTTTTCTTTTGTATTTTACCTAACATTTTTTGCTCCTTATATAGCTATTTCAAGCTAAGATCTAAATGAAAAATCTTTTTTCATTATATTCGAATTTTGTGATGAAATAATGTTAATACGTAATTTTACGCTTTTTAACAATCGTTAATTTGAAAATAAGGGCAATTATATAATAATAAATTGCTACAAACACCATCGTGTATGGAATGCTTGGCAGATAATATCTTTGCAAGATATATACCGCATCGGTGTAAGAATTGCCAAGGATAAAGAAAATCCAATAGCCAAACACGCAGACACTTGTTGCCACAAAGCTTAAGATGAATGCTGAAATGATATTGTTTCTAAGATGAAAAGTTATAATCATACCACTAAAAAAGCCAACTGTTGCCAAAACTATGGCAAAATAGCCGTCTGCCGTGACACTAAACATATCCCACAAAATTCCTGCAAAAGCTCCATAGAGCATGCCTATAAAGCTGCGCTCAAACATTGCAATGCTAACAACTAGTGGCACTAAAATCATGGCACTAACACCATCAATTTGAGGAATTAAACCACGAGAATGTCCAAATACAGCTGAAAACACAACTATAATAACAAAGACAAATCTTCTAATATAAAGATTTCTGCTGTTTTGAAATCCCATCTTTTCCCTCCTTAATTATTCATCTATAATCGTTACACCTTGAGAATCAAAATAAGTTATAACATAAACATCTTCTAATTGAGTTACATCAATTCCTGGCTCGATAACTGCATAACTTGATAAGTCATATTTGCTATCTTCAATTTGAATTACTGTGCCAATTATCATGCCGCCTGGATAAATTCCGCCGATACCTGAAGTTATAATCAAGCTACCAGGTGAAATTGCGGTGTCGCTTGTTAGAGGCTGCATTAGACAATAGCCATTTTCTGAAAATTCAATTGTTGTTGAAACATAGGCAATTTCTCTTGAACTGCTATCCATTGCACTAATGTTTACACTCTCGCTCAAAATGGTTGAAACTATGCTATAAGTTGGGTAAACCTTGCTAACCACACCAACAACATAATTTCCGCTAATAACAGCATCGTTAACGCTGATATCATCATTTGAACCTTTATTTATAATGATTGAATTAAACACATCTGTTGTGTCTGAGCCGATAACATCTGCTCTTTCAAAAAGAAAATCTTCATTTTCTTCTTTGATTTCAAGCATGGCTTCATATGACTCTATTTTATTTAACATATCTTCATAATCAACTAACTGCCGTTCATATTCAGCAATATCAGCGTTTAATCTTTCAATCTCTTGCTGATAGCTGCCTGAAAAAGCAAAGCTTTCTTCAAACCAATCTAATTTTTCTGAAATCTTGCTCGATAACTCTTGAAGTGGTGAGAAGATACTACCGAAAAAACTTGAAATTGGTGAAACTGAGTTTTGCGTTGTTATCGCAATAACTAAGCCTAAAAGCAGTGCGCAAATAACAGCAACAAACGCATTAAACTTTTTACTTTTGAAAAACTGAAGCATTATTTATACCACAGCGTATGTAAACTTACACTGCCTTTCTAATTAAATTCTTTTGCCAAGTGAGCCAAGTGACTCTAATTCTAAATAAACGCCAGTACCCTCAACAACGCAGTCGAGTGGGTTATCTGCAACGTTAACTGGCATGCCTGTTTGTGTTGAAAGAAGTTTATCAAGCCCACGAAGAAGCGCACCACCGCCAGTGAGTGTGATGCCATGGTCCATGATATCTGCCAAAAGCTCTGGTGGAGTTTTTTCGAGTGTGTCTTTAACAAGCTCAACAATTTGATTGATTGGGTCAGCGAGTGCCTCTCTTATTTCTTCGCTTGAAATAATTGTGCTTTTTGGCAAGCCGTCAACAGTGTTTCTACCCTTAACTTCCATCTTGCCTTCGCCATCATACTCCATAACTGAACCAATTTTGATTTTAATATCTTCGGCTGTTCTATCGCCGATTAAAAGGTTATATTTCTTTTTGATGTATTGACTAATTGCGCTGTCAAAAGTGTCACCTGCAACACGAATTGATTTTGAAGTTACGATATCACCTAAAGAAATAACTGCAACTTCCGCTGTGCCGCCGCCGATGTCAAGAACCATTGAACCGATAGCCTCGCTAACTGGAAGCCCAGCGCCGATTGCTGCTGCCATTGGCTCTTCGATTAAGCTAACAAATTTTGCGCCAGCCTCGATTGCCACGTCATGCACATTACGTCTTTCAACTTCTGTGACACCTGATGGAATGCAAATAACCACACGAGCTTTCACGAAAAATGAGCCACCGAGTGCTTTTTGAATGAATCTTCTAAGCATTTCTGAAGTGATGTCAAAGTTTGCAATAACGCCATCTTTAAGTGGACGCATTGCAACGATTGAACCAGGAGTTCTGCCAATCATTTCTTTTGCGCCTGAGCCAATTGCAACAACCTTGGAAGGTTTTGAGCTCGCATCAATAGCCACCACAGATGATTCACGAATAACTATACCTTTACCCTTAACAAAAACCAAAGTATTAGCCGTACCCAAATCGATACCAATATCTTGTGAAAATAACATAATAATCCCCTTTTTTGAGTTCACTTATTTTTATACTCATATAAACCGAGTTCACGAGTAAATTTCTCATTAAAAATCAAGGTTTTAGCAAAAATGATGATAAAACCCCATATTTAATTTCTATTATAACCTATTTTTCGTTTTTACTCAAGGGGTTAGATAAAAATTAATTGTTTTTTATTAATTAGTTGATTTTCTAGTTCTCGTTTTTAGTTGGGGCGGTACAGTTTTTTGGCTTCGCCAAAAAAAGTACGAAAAAAAACACAAGGCAACATAAACTTTTAATGTTTACATCGCCTTGTTTTGATTATAAAATTGAACATTCAACACCGAATTTTTTGAGTTCTCTCGCCGTTTTCGCTATTGGCAGACCCATCACAGCAAAATAATCTCCCCAGATTTTTTTCACCAAAATTGAGCCTAATCCTTGTATTCCATATGCTCCAGCTTTATCCATTGGCTCGCCAGTTTTGACATAGTTTTCAATGGTTTTTGCGCTGAGTGTGAAAAACTCCACCTCTGTTTCGCTGACAAAAGTTTTCTCTTTCGCACCATCTGTGATGCAAACTCCTGTGTAAACATAATGAGTTTTGCCTGAAAGTCGGCTTAGCATTTTGATTGCATCTTTTTCGTCTTTTGGCTTTTCCAAAATTTTATCATCAAGCACAACGATCGTATCGCACCCCAAAACAACGCAGCTATCTAAAACATCATTCAAAACAGCGTTTGCCTTGCGTTTTGCCAACATTCGCACAACAATTTTAGGTTCTATTTTGCCAATGATTGTTTCATCTGCCTGTGAAGCGACCACTTCAAAATCAAAGCCCGCATTTTTCAAAATCTCACTTCTTCTCGGTGAAGCTGAAGCCAAAATAAATTTTTTCATTATATAACACCTTGTCTTTTTAAATTCGCAATTTTGAGCACCATTGCCACTGTTTTTGAATCTGAAATTTCGCCGTCCATAACCATTTTTTCTGCTTTTTCTAGGCTTATTTCTTCTATAGCTAAAAACTCGCCTTCGTCTAAACGCTGAGCAGTTTTTGTTAAACCAACAGCGCAATAAGTATAAATAATTTCGCTGCAATATGCAACTGTTGGATAAACTGTGCCAAGTGAGATGATTTTATCTGCAACAACTCCGCACTCTTCTTCGAGTTCTCTGATGCCTGCTTCAAGAGGGTCTTCGCCTTTTTCGAGTTTACCTGCTGGAAGCTCTAAAAGTTCTCTTTTATAAGGATAGCGAAACTGGCGCACAAAGATGAGGTTACCCTCTTCAGTGTACGGCGCAACGCAGACACCACCGCTGTGTTCAACAACTTCACGCATTGACTTTGAGCCATCTGGCAGCTCGATTTCGTCCACATGAACTTTGATTATTTTGCCGTCAAAGATGAGTTTCTCGCTAAGTGTTTTTTCAAAAAATTCCATTTTATTATCTCCTTGAGTTATATTTATTTTAATTTTTCAATATATATTAGTTAAAAAGAATAGGTGGCTAAAATGAATACTAACATCGTTAACCCTGTTATTTATGATTATAACACAAATGAAAAAATAATAAAAGAGCTTTGTCGAGAATATCCGTTTTTATCTGCAAAAATTTGTGGCACAACCTGCCTTGGTCGTCACATTTATTCTCTAACCCTTGGCAATCAACAAAACTCTGTGCTTTATGTTGGAGGCACTCACGGCTGCGAGTGGCTAACAAGCCTTGAACTGCTGCTTTTCACAGAAAAACTTTGCCATAGCATCAAACATAATCACGATATTGCTGGTGTGAATATATCAAAGATTTTCACTCAACTTGGTGTCACTATCGTGCCTTGCCTAAATCCTGATGGTGTTGAAATTGCCGTACACGGCGAAGCCGCCTCTGGAACTTTGCGAAAATTTTTGAAGTCCATGCACTGCCAAGATTATTCAAAATACAACGCTAACGCTATGGGCGTTGACATAAACCACAACTTCAACGCTGGCTGGGAAACTTTGAAGCGTATTGAGCACGAAAGTGAAATCACTAAACCTTGCCCAAGACAGTTTGGTGGCCAATACGCCGAAAGCGAACTTGAAACCAAAGCGATAACCAAACTTTGCCGCATGAATAACTTTAGGCAGTGCCTGAGTTTACACTCGCAAGGTGAGGAAATTTTTTGGAAATATGGTGACACCTTACCACCACACTCACAGATGATGGCGAAGATTTTAGCCAACTCATGCGGTTATAAATTGGTTGATAATGACGGTCTAGCCTCACATGGTGGTCTTAAAGATTGGTTTATTTATGAGTTTAATCGCCCTGCTTTTACGTTTGAAATCGGAAAAGGCGAAAACCCTTTGCCGCAGTCAGATTTATTTAAGATTTATGAAAAAATTGAGGAGGCTTTAACTATTTTTTGTTTGATGTAGTCTTTTATCTCGAATTATAATTTTAAATCTGTTTTGCTGATTTCGTTGGTTACTCGGTAACTTCGGCGAGCGTTTGTCTACGGCGAGGCCGTAGACATTGCGTGCGAAGCTCGCAATAATTTTGGCAAAGCCAAAATTAAACGCTCGCCGAAGTGTCCCAAAAACTAAAAGCCAAAAGAAAACCACTGCATCCCTAATACACAAGTAGAAACGCCGAACGACAGTGAGGTTTTTCGGATAAGTTCATCAAACCTATCTCTCAACCACAAAAGCTCGAGCAATTTAACTGCTCGGTGTAGCCGCCCCCAAATAAATTAATCTAACACGGCGTGCGTGTCGAGGCAGCTCGACAGAAA
>JAWXUR010000036.1:0-19298 GCA_044426265.1 Clostridia bacterium | reverse complement strand
ACCAAAAGCAAATGAAAAAATTTCGCAGAATTTCCTCGAAACCACGTAGGGGAGGGGTTTCCCCTCCCTAGAACGGCGGTGATTTTTTTGTTACATCACATTTTCAATCGATAACGATAAAGTTAAATTGTAGGGGGAATTGGGTGGTTTTTTTTGTGTTATCGATTTTATGTTGTTTTTATGGGGGATTTTTCCGCCGTTCTTCGGGAGGGGAAACCCCTCCCCTACGCAAATTTTTTTTGATTTGTGCTAACCTTTGGAACGGTCAAGACCGTTCCCTACGTTTTTTTGGAATTGGGTGGAAATTTGCGGACAACCGCAAGGGTTGTCCCTACATTTTCAGTGAAACCCTTTAAACCACGTAGGGTCGACCCTACGATTTGCCACAATCGATAACACCAAAAGCAAATGAAAAAATTTCGCAGAATTTCCTCGAAACCACGTAGGGGAGGGGTTTCCCCTCCCTAGAACGGCGGTGATTTTTTTGTTACATCACATTTTCAATCGATAACGATAAAATTAAATTGTAGGGGGAATTGGGTGGTTTTTTTGTGTTATCGATTTTATGTTGTTTTTATGGGGGGATTTTTCCGCCGTTCTTCGGGAGGGGAAACCCCTCCCCTACGCTATATTTTTTTGATTTGTGCTAACCTTTGGAACGGTCAAGACCGTTCCCTACGTTTTTTGGGAATTGGGTGGAAATTTGCGGACAACCGCAAGGGTTGTCCCTACATTTTCAGCGAAACCCTTTAAACCACGTAGGGTCGACCCTGTGTGGTCGACCGATGTTTCCGTTATTGCAATTTCATTGAAAATAATGTTTTTTTTGATTTTTTTTGGTGGTGGGGGTGTTCCTTTTTTTGCGGAGCAAAAAAATTGTACTGCTTGGACGCAAAAAAAGCACCTCTCATCGATTTTTTTCGATGGGAGATGCTAAATTCATTTTCATTGATGTGATTTTTGAATTAAACTAATTCAATGATGCACATTTCTGATGCGTCACCACGACGTGGACCTGTCTTGATGATGCGTGTGTAACCGCCGTTAACTTCTTTGTACTTAGGGCTAATCTCATCAAATAATTTCTTAGTTACGTCTTCTTTCATAACATAAGCGAGTACTTGACGTCTATTATGAAGTGTTGCGTCTTTACCGAGAGTAATCATCTTCTCAGCCATTGCACGTACTTCTTTAGCTCTAGTAACGGTGGTTTCAATAGAGCCGTTTTCCAAGAGAGAAGTAACCATATTTCTAAGCATAGCTTTTCTGTGGTCACTTGTTCTTCCGAGCTTTCTTGTTCCTGCCATTTTGAAATCACTCCTTTACTGTAGTGTAATATAGTATGTGAGATGAATTACTCATCTTCACTGCGTAGGTCAAGTCCGAATGATTGAAGTTTGTTGATAACTTCGTCAAGAGATTTCTTGCCGAGGTTTCTAACTTTCATCATATCATCGCCAGACTTTGTTGTTAAATCTTCTACTGTGTTTATACCTGCACGTTTCAAGCAATTGAAAGAACGAACAGATAAATCAAGTTCCTCAATAGTCATCTCGAGAACCTTCTCTTTTGCATCTTCACCTTTATCAACCATGATTTCAGTTCCGAATGCTTCGTCAGAGAGATCAGCGAACAAAGCAAAATGTTCGTTGAGGAATTTCGCAGCGAGCGATACAGCTTCAGGAGCTGAGATCGTTTTGTTAGTCCAAACTTCAAGTGTTAACTTGTCATAGTCTGTAACTCCGCCGACTCTTGTATTCTCAACATTGTAATTAACCTTTAAAATTGGTGTATAGATTGAATCTATCGCAATAAGTCCAATTACAGGTTGCATACTAGCTTTATTTTGTTCCGCTGAAACATATCCACGACCTTTTGCAACAGTGATTTCCATACCAATATGGGCACCCTTGTCAAGTGTACAAATGTGACAATCAGGATTTAAGATTTCTACTTCTGAATCGCATTTAATATCTTTAGCTTGAACTTCTCCTTCACCAGATGCGTCGATGAATACAGTTTTTGGACCTTCGCCAACAATTTTGAGAACAACGCTCTTTAAGTTAAGAACGATTTCTGTTACGTCCTCTTTAACTCCCTCGATTGTTGAAAATTCATGAAGAATTCCGTCAATTTTCACGCTAGTTATAGCGTAACCTGGGAGTGAAGAGAGAAGAATTCTTCTCAAGCTGTTACCTAAAGTTGTACCATATCCTCTCTCAAGTGGTTCAACGACGATCTTTCCATAAGTACCGTCTGCAGATAATTCAACTGTTTCGATTCCTGGCTTTTCTATGCCTATCATGTAAAACCCTCCTTATTCTATTGTGGATGTGTGTTACGGATAAACGCCTATTACTTAGAATAGAACTCAACGATAAGATGGTCTTCGATAGGGAAGTCTACATCTTCACGAACTGGCATTTTTGCAACAGTACCTGTTAATGTGTTCATGTCACGGTCAAGCCACTGTGGAAGAGTTACAACAACTGAACCTTCACCAGTGAGTCTTTCAAATTTAACTGAAGAACGACTTTTTTCGCAAACTTCGATAACATCACCTGGTTTAACTGAGTAAGAAGCGATATCTACTCTTTTACCATTAACTGTGAAGTGACCGTGGCTTACAAATTGACGTGCTTCACGTCTTGTCATAGCAAAACCTAAACGATAAACAACGTTATCTAAACGACGTTCAACAAGAATCATCATGTTATCGCCAGTTTTACCAGGCATTTTAGTAGCTTTCTCATAATATGCTGAGAATTGCTTTTCTAAGATACCATAAACAAATTTAACTTTTTGTTTTTCATTAAGTTGAAGAGCGTATTCACTCTTCTTTTTTCTCATTTGACCGCCTGGATTACGAATTGTCTCTTTGTTAGCGTATCCCATGACAGATGGAGAAATGCCGAGCGCTTTGCAGCGTTTAGCGATTGGTTGTGTGTTTTTAGCCATAATTTAGTTTCTCCTTTCTATACTAGACACGTCTTCTTTTTGGTGGACGACATCCGTTGTGTGGAATTGGAGTAACGTCTTTAATAAGTGTTACATCGAGTCCAGCAGTTTGTAAAGCTCTAATTGCAGCTTCACGACCTTGACCAGGTCCTTTTACGAATACTTCAACAGTTTTCATGCCGTGCTCCATTGCAGCTTTAGCAGCTGTTTCAGCAGCTGTTTGTGCAGCGAATGGTGTTGATTTTCTTGAGCCTCTAAAGCCCATTTCACCAGCACTTGCCCATGATACAGCGTTACCGTTTACATCAGTAATAGTAACGATTGTGTTGTTGAAGGTAGATTGAATATGAGCCGCGCCACGTTCGATATTTTTACGTTCACGACGACGACGTACGGTAGCTTTTTTTCCTACCTTAGCAGCCATAATAGCGCCCTCCTTATTTCTTTTTGTTAGCTATCGTTTTCTTTGGACCCTTACGAGTACGAGCATTAGTCTTAGAACGTTGACCTCTTACAGGTAAACCTTTTCTATGACGAACTCCACGATAACAACCAATTTCTATAAGTCTTTTAATGTCAAAAGCTGTTTCTCTTCTTAAATCACCTTCAACTTTAACGTTGCGGTCGATATATTCACGAAGTTTAGAAACATCTTCTTCTGTTAAATCCTTAACTCTTGTGTCAGGATTTACACCTGTTGCAGCGATGATGTCGCTTGCAGTTTTGCGACCGATACCAAAGATATAACTAAGAGCGATTTCGATTCTCTTGTCTCTTGGTAAGTCAACACCTGAAATACGAGCCATGTCAGTTGCACCTCCAAATTGGTTTCATCAGGCTTTTTATTAGCCTTGACGTTGCTTATGCTTAGGATTCTCACAGATTACCATGATTTTTCCCTTGCGTTTAATTACTTTGCACTTCTCGCAAATTTTCTTTACAGAAGGTCTGACTTTCATATGAATTACCTCCTTCAAATTTAACCTTTTTTGGTTATTTAGATCTCCATGTGATTCTTCCACGAGTCAAGTCGTAAGGAGACATTTCGACTGTTACTTTATCGCCAGGAAGGATTCGAATGTAATTCATTCTAAGTTTTCCTGAGATGTGTGCAAGAATCTTGTGGCCATTGTCGAGTTCAACTTGGAAGTTTGCGTTTGGTAACGCCTCAACAACTGTGCCTTCAATTTCTATCATATCCTGTTTTGACATAACTAATTTACCTCACTAAGTTTTTTTAATTCGTTGATTGTTCTTCTTAACTTTCGATTGGTCGCTATTAAGTTAACATCAAAAATGCTTGATGTAACCTCGACATGACGTAAGTTTTTTCTCTTTGGTTTTTCCAAAGGTCTTTGCTTGCCATCACTAACAAAAACGCTATTTTCTTCAATTTCTGTGATCATTAGCAAATCACCTTTATCGTGACCTGCGATTGACTTAACTATTTGACCGACTTTAAACTCCATTCGTAACCTCTCATATACTAGTCAGGATTACAGGGCCATCATTAGTGATGGCGATTGTGTGTTCAAAGTGAGCCGACAACTTTTTATCTTTGGTGACAATAGTCCAACCATCGTTAAGTTGTTTAACAGCAGCAGTTCCTTGATTAATCATAGGTTCAATAGCAATTGTCATGCCAGCTAACAGGCGTACGCCTTTGCCGGCTGTACCATAATTTGGTACACTCGGATCTTCATGTAAAGCTTTACCTACTCCGTGTCCAGTGTATTCACGAACAACTCCGTAGCCTAGCTCTTCGCAATAACTTTGTACAGCATGGCCAATGTCTCCGATTCTGTTGCCAACACGAGCAACTTCGATAGCTTTATTCAAGCTCTCTCTTGTTGCATCTAGCAGCCGCTTTGCCTCGTCGGATATTTCACCGCAGGCGAATGTGGCAGCATTGTCGCCATTAAAGCCTTTGTACTTCGCACCTAAATCAATGCTGACAATGTCGCCAGATTTAAGCACTCGTTTCTTGCTAGGTATTCCATGAATTACCTCTTCATTTATGGAAATGCACGCCGTAGCTGGAAAACCATATAAATTCAAGAAGTTAGGCTCAGCGCCTTGACTTTTGATGAAGTTATAAGCGATTTGGTCAATTTCCTCAGTTGTTACACCAGGTTTAACCGCCTCACCAGCCACTTTTAATGCTGCGGCAGAAATTCTGCACGCCTCTTTCATGAGCGTCAGCTCACGAGTAGTTTTAAGCACTATCATGCTAATCCTCCAAAACTTTTTGAACAAGAGCAGTTGTATCACAAATCTCTTCTTGTCCAACAACTACGAATAACTTTCCTTGTTTTTCATAGTAATTAATAAGTGGTTCAGTTTGGGTGTGGTAAACATCCAATCTGTCTTTTATAGTTGCAGGCTCATCGTCAGCACGAATTACAAGAGTATCGCCGCAAGAATCGCAAACAGCTTCAACCTTAGGCTTTTTATAAAGCATATGGTACGAACTGCCACAACCTTGGCAAACTCGACGACCTGAAAGTCTTTGAAGAATTTTTTCATCATCAACTTCAATGTCAACAACTTTATCAATCACGATGCCCATATTATCCAAAGCCTCGGCTTGTGGAATAGTACGAGGGAAACCATCGAGAATGAAACCGTTTTTGCAATCGTCTTGAACTAAGCGTTCTTTAATGATGCCGATTACAACATCATCTGGAACTAATAAGCCTTTATCAATAAATTCCTTTGCTTTAATACCCATTTCGGTTTGCTCTTTAAGAGCAGCACGAATGATGTTACCAGTTGAGATCGTTGGGATACTCAAAAAGTTACAAATGAATTCTGCTTGTGTACCTTTACCTGAGCCAGGAGCTCCGAGTAAAATTAAATTCATGAGTTCATCTCCCTTAAGTATTAGTCAAGAAATCCTTTGTAGTGACGCATCATCATTTGGCTTTCGAGTTGCTTAACTGTTTCAAGTGCAACACCAACAACGATGATGAGTGATGTACCGCCAAGTGAAATTGACATTGGGCTACCGATAAGATTTGTGAAGATTGAAACAACATTTGGGAAAAGTGCTACAACACTGAGAAGTAACGCACCCATGAGTGTCATTCTGCTTAAAATCTTTTGAATGTAGTCCGCAGTTGGTTTACCTGCACGAATACCAGGAATCATACCACTATTTTTTCTGATGTTATTTGACATTTCAACTGGATTATATTGAATGCTTGCATAGAAGTAAGCAAAGAATAAGATTAAGAAGAAATAAAGAACAGCATAAACAATGTGATCTGATGAGAACCAGCCAAAGAATGATGTGAGTCCATCGCTCATTGTATCAGAATCCATGAACATTTCCACTGTTGGTGGAAGTGAAAGGATTGATGATGCAAAGATAACAGGAAGAACACCAGACATATTAACTTTGATTGGAATGTGTGTGCTTTGTCCGCCGTAAGTTTTACGACCAACAACTCTTTTTGCATATTGAACAGGGATTCTTCTTTCAGCGTTATCCATCCAAACGATGAAGCCGATCATTGCAAGCAAGCAAAGAACTGCGATTGGCACTAAAGCATAGTACGCACCACCTTGGAGAAGGTAAGCATAGAAAGAATAAACCATTGTTGGCATACGTGAAACGATACCAGCAAAAAGAATGATTGAAATACCGTTACCGATACCCTTTTCGTTGATTGACTCGCCGAGCCACATAACGAAAGTTGAACCAGCTGTCAAGCAAAGTACGATTACTGCGCCTTGAAGAACTGCTGAGAAACCAGTGAATTGATCACCAGCTGCATCAGTTACGACGTAGCCACTATATCTTAAGAAGATAAAGTAAGCAGTACTTTGTACGAGAGCTAAAACGATAGTTGTATAACGTGTGATAGTTGCGATTTTCTTTCTGCCTTCTTCGCCTTCTTTTGCAAGTCTTTCAAGATAAGGAATTGCAACGGTGAGAAGTTGAATGATAATCGAACTGTTGATATATGGTGTGATTGACAACGCAAATAATGTACCATAGTTGAAAGCCTCACCAGTCATCATGCTAAGATAGTTCATGAAAGATTCGCTGTCCGGATCAATAATACCATCAACGATATCTGTGAAAGGAACAGGAATTGCTGCACCTATTCTGAAAATCAATACTATAAGTGCAGTAAAGAGCATTTTCTTACGAAGATCTGCGACTTTCCAGGCATTTATAAAAGTACTAATCATCTCAGATCACCTCAATCTTTCCGCCAGCTGCTTCGATTTTTTCTTTAGCAGTTTCGCTGAAAGCATTGACTTGAACTGTGAGAGCCTTTGTGATGTCGCCATGAGCGAGCACTTTAACACCATCAAGAGCTTTTTTAACAAGTCCTTTTTCAATGAGAGAATCAATTGTTACCACGTCACCAGCATTATATGCCTCTTCAAGTGATGCAACGTTTACAATTGCTATTTCAGTTCTAAAGATGTTATTAAAACCTCTTTTTGGAATACGTCTTTGAAGTGGCATTTGACCGCCTTCAAAACCAGGACGCATACCTCTACCAGCACGAGCCTTTTGACCTTTGTGACCCTTACCAGCTGTTTTTCCGTTACCAGATCCTGTACCACGACCAATACGTTTACGAGTCTTAGTAGAACCTGCTGCAGGAGAAAGTTCATGCAATTTCATTTTTCGCACCTCCTTGTTTAAGCGTTTGTTACCTCGATAAGGTGACTGATTTTTTTGATTTTTCCTTGAGTTTGAGCGTTGTCAGGTTGAACTGAACTATCGCTGATTTTGCGAAGACCAAGAGAGTTAGCAGTAGCAATTTGATCTTTCTTTGAACCGATAAGACTTTTAACAAGTTTAACGTTTAAATTAGCCATTTTGTACTTCCCCCTTAACCTAAAATTTCTTGAGCAGTCTTGCCACGAACAGCACAAACTTCTTCAAGTGTGCGAAGTCTTGTAAGACCATCAATTGTAGCTCTAACCACGTTACATGGATTATTTGAACGAAGTTCTTTTGTACGAACATCTTTGATACCAACAGTTTCAATTACTGCACGAACTGCGCCGCCAGCGATAACTCCAGTACCAGGTGCTGCAGGTTTTAAAAGAACTACGCCTGCGCCGAACTTACCGAGAATCTCGTGAGGAATAGTTGTTCCTTTAAGAGATATTTTGTGAAGGTTTTTCTTAGCGTCTTCGATACCCTTACGGATAGCGTCAGGAACTTCGCCTGATTTACCAAGACCAAATCCTACAATACCATTACCGTCACCAACAACAACAAGAGCAGAGAATTTGAAAATACGACCACCCTTAACTGTTTTTGATACACGATTAATCGCTACAACTCTTTCTGTAAGTTCATAAGCTGATGCATCAATTTTTAACATAATTAATTTCCTCCTTGCTTAGAACTTGAGGCCGCCAGCACGAGCACCCTCAGCGAGTTCTTGTACACGACCGTGATAAACGTAACCACCTCTGTCGAAAACAACTTCAACGATGTTTTTCTCAGCAGCACGTTTAGCTAATGTTTCGCCCACAGCGTGAGCAGCGTTTTTGTTTCCACCGTACTCAGTAAAATCTTTTTCCACAGAAGAAGCTGAAACAAGTGTTGTACCTGTTACGTCATCAATTAACTGTGCATAGATATGGCTGAGTGAGCGGTATACGTCAAGACGTGGACATGAAGCAGTTCCGCTGATTTTGCCACGAACTCTCTTATGTCTTTTAAGTCTAGCTTTGTTTTTATCTCTTTTGCTAACCATTTGCAAATCACTCCTTTACCAATCTTATTTACCTTTACCAGCTTTACCTTCTTTGCGACGAACATATTCGCCAGCATAACGGATACCCTTACCTTTGTAAGGTTCTGGTGTACGTTTTTCACGAACTTCAGCAGCGAACTGACCAACTTTTTGCTTGTCAGTACCTAAAATAGTAATTTTAGTTGGAGCTGGAACTTCGATAGTAATATCTTCGTTTTCTGACATGATAACATCATGTGAGTAACCGATTTTCATTACAAGATCCTTACCTTTTTTCTCACAACGGTAACCGATACCATGAATTTCGAGTTCTTTTTTGTAACCAACGTTAACGCCCTCGATCATGTTTGCGATTAATGTACGTGTAAGACCGTGAAGTGATCTGTTTTGTTTGTTATCGTTTGGACGAGTAACTGTGATAGTGTTGTCGTCTTTTGCGATTGTCATGTTGCTGTGCAATGTTCTAGTAAGTGTGCCCTTAGGGCCCTTAGCTGTAACAGTGCTGCCGTCAACAGTAACTTCTACTCCTGCTGGAATAGTAATTGGTAATCTACCTATACGTGACATTTGAGCACCTCCTTACCAGATAAATGCAAGAACTTCGCCGCCTACGTTAGCTTTGCGAGCGTCCTTGTCTGTCATGATGCCTTTTGAAGTTGAAACGATCGCAATACCGAGACCTCTCATAACTTTTGGCATATCTTCACAGTTTGTGTAAATTCTGAGACCTGGTTTTGAAACTCTTCTTAAACCAGTGATAACTGTTGCTTTGTTTGGACCATACTTAAGTGCAACTTCGATAATACCTTGTTTACCGTCGTCCTCCACTGTAAATCCTTTGATGTATCCTTCATCCACAAGAATCTGAGCAATTGCCTTCTTGATGTTGGATGCAGGAATCTTTACTTGATCGTGTTTTGCTGAGTTGGCGTTACGAATTCTCGTAAGCATATCAGCGATTGCGTCTGTAACTTGCATTATTCCTATACCTCCTTAAAATTTGCAATTGCTTACCAGCTTGCTTTTTTCACGCCTGGAATTTGACCAGCGTGAGCAAGTTCTCTGAAACAGATACGGCATACTCCGTACTTACGAAGGTATGCGTGTGGTCTACCACAGATTTTACATCTGTTGTATTCTCTAGTAGAATACTTAGCTGGTCTTTGTTGCTTTTGTTTCATAGCTGACTTTGCCATAGTAAACCTACCTCCTATCTTTCAAATGGAGCGCCCATTAATTTGAGGAGCTCTCTAGCTTCTTCGTCCTTAGTTGCAGTAGTAACAAAACAGATGTCCATACCACGAACTTTGTCGATCTTATCATATTCGATTTCAGGGAAAATCAATTGTTCCTTGATACCGAGTGAGTAGTTACCTCTACCGTCGAATGAGTTAGGGTTGATGCCTCTGAAATCTCTAACTCTTGGAAGAGCGAGATTGAAGAATCTATCAACAAACTCATACATTTGTTTACCACGAAGAGTAACTTTAACGCCGATAACCATGCCTTCACGAAGCTTGAAGTTAGCAATAGATTTCTTTGCATAGCAACGAACTGGTTGTTGGCCAGTGATTTGTCTAAGATCAGAAATGATAGCATCAATTGCTTTTGAGTTACTGATAGCTTCGCCAGCAGCAACGTTGATGATAACTTTGTCAAGCTTTGGGATTTGCATAACGCTTTTGTATTCGAACTTTTTCATTAATGCAGGTGCAACCTCATTAACGTAAGCTTCTTTTAATCTTGCCATTGTCATGTTCCTCCCTTATTCAAATTGAGCGAGACAATCGCTCTTTTTACAAACACGAACTTTTTTGCCGTCTTTGCCAATTGCATGACCGATTCTTGTTGGTCTGCCGCATTTTGGGCATAAAACTTGAACTTTACAAGCGTAAAGAGCAGCTTCTGCTTTAACAATGCCGCCAGGTTCACCCATCTTACGAGGTTTAACGTGTTTAGTAACAATGTTAACGCCTTCGATGATAACTTTACCTTCTGATGGACTAACTTGAAGAACTTTACCACTGTCGCCACGACAGCTACCTTGGATAACGATAACTTTATCGCCTGATTTGATGTGTAATTTACTCATATTATCGCCCTCCTTATTAAAGTACTTCAGGAGCAAGTGAAAGAATTTTTAAGTATTCTTTTTCACGAAGCTCTCTAGCCACTGGTCCAAAGATACGAGTACCTCTTGGATTTTTGTCTTCTTTGATGAGAACGGCTGCATTTTCGTCGAAACGAATGTATGTTCCGTCATCACGGCGAACGCCTGTTGCAGTACGAACAACAACTGCTTTAACAACGTCACCTTTTTTTACTACGCCACCTGGTGCTGCTTTCTTAACTGAAGCAACAATGACGTCACCGATATTAGCATATTTTCTACCAGTACCACCGAGAACACGAATGCACATAATTTCTTTTGCGCCAGTGTTGTCAGCCACTTTGAGATAAGTTTGCTGTTGTATCATTGTATTTGGCCTCCTTTAGTAGCACCAATTATTTGGCTTTTTCGATTATTTCTACAACTCTGTATCTCTTATCTTTTGAAAGAGGACGAGTTTCCATGATGAGTACACGGTCGCCCATGCCACATTCATTATTTTCATCGTGAGCCTTCACTTTTGTTGTGCGGTTAACGATTTTGCTGTAAAGCGGATGCTTTACTTTATCTTTGATTGTTACGACAACTGTTTTGTCCATCTTATCACTTGAGATAGTACCAACAAGTGTCTTTCTGAGGTTTCTATCGCTCATTGTGTGTAACCTCCCTTTCCTTACGAGTTAGTGCCGTGGAGTTCGATGTCACGTTGAACCGTTTTGATTCTTGCGATATCTTTCTTTACAGCACTGATTCTCATTGTGTTGTCAAGCTGATTAACAGCTTGTTGGAAACGAAGATTGAAAAGTTCTTTTTTAAGTTCGAGAACTTTAGAATCCATCTCAGCGGCGGACAATTTTCTTATTTCGTTTGCCTTCATGCCTGCGCACCATCCTTTTCCTGTTGTTCTTTAGTCATAAACTTACATTTGATTGGAAGTTTATTAGCAGCAAGACGCATAGCTTCACGAGCGAGTTCAACATCAACACCTGCGATTTCGAACATAACTCTGCCTGGTTTAACCACAGCAACCCAATATTCAGGAGAACCTTTACCTGAACCCATGCGAGTTTCAGCTGGTTTTTCTGTGATTGGTTTGTCTGGGAAAATTTTGATCCAAACTTGACCGCCACGTTTGATGTAACGAGTCATAGCGATACGAGCAGCTTCAATTTGTCTTGAAGTAATCCACGCTGGTTCAAGAGCTACAAGGCCAAATTCGCCGTGGCTGATTTTGTTGCCTCTGTATGCTTTACCAGTAAGACGACCTCTGTGTACTTTACGGCGTTTTACACGTTTAGGTAATAACATTATCTAGCTCCTCCTTCTTTGCGTGGTCTACGGCGGTTTGGTCTTTGGCTTGGTTGGTTGTTAGATGCTTGAAGCACTTCACCAGTATAGATCCAAACCTTAACACCGATACGACCATATGTTGTTTTTGCTTCTGCAAAACCATAGTCGATATCCGCACGAATTGTTTGAAGAGGAATAGTTCCCTCTTTATAAGTTTCTGAACGAGCAATTTCTGCGCCGCCTACACGACCAGAAACTTGGCATTTAATACCTTTAGCTCCGAGTTTCATTGCACGACCGATTGATTGTTTAAGCACTCGGCGGAATGACATTCTTCTCTCAAGTTGAGAAGCGATGCTTTGAGCAACGAGAGTTGCGTTTGCATCAGGGTTTTTGATTTCAATGATGTTAAGAGAAACAGGTTTGCCAACTTTCTTTTCGAGAGTTGCTTTGAGTTTCTCGATTTCACTGCCTCCACGTCCAATAACCATACCAGGTTTAGCAACGTGAATGTTGATGCGTACACGCTTAGCTGTACGTTCGATTTCTACTTTTGGTACACCAGCACCAGCAAGTGTTTCAAGAAGATACTCACGAAGTTCATAGTCTTCTACGAGTAAATCACCGAAAGTATTTTTGTTTGCATACCAACGTGATTCCCAGTCTTTGATAACACCAACTCTTAAGCCGGTTGGATTAATTTTTTGACCCATTGTTTTACCTCCTCCTCGCTTATTCTTTTTCCTTGAGAACAAGGGTAATATGAGATGTCTTCTTATTGATGCGGAATGCTCTACCTTGAGCTCTTGGTCTAATTCTCTTAAGAGTTGGACCTTGACTCACGTAACACTCAGACACATAAAGGCTTGCCATATCCATATCTTTGTTTTCTGCATTTGCCATAGCAGATTTTAAAAGTTTAGATACAACTTCACACGCAGCCTTAGGCGTGTATTTAAGGATTGCCATTGCTTTTTCAGCTGGCTGATTGCGAATTAAATCAAGAATGATTTGAACTTTTCTTGGTGACATACGCACATGAGTAACTTTTGCAGTTGCTTGCATTTTGAATACACTCCTTTCGACTGATTATCTTTTTGTAGTTTTTGAACCAGCATGACCTCTGTAGGTTCTTGTTGGTGCAAACTCACCTAATTTGTGGCCAACCATATCTTCTGTTACATAAACTGGAACGTGTTTACGACCATCATGTACAGCAAAAGTGTGACCTACAAACTCAGGGAAGATTGTAGAGCTACGGCTCCATGTTTTAAGAACGATTTTCTCGCCCTTTTCATTCATTTTTAAAACTCTTTCATATAACTTAGGTTGTATAAAAGGTCCTTTTTTAAGGCTTCTGCTCATTATTTTTAGCTCCTTTCAATCGACCTTATTTGTCGTTACGACGCTTAACAATAAGCTTGTCAGAACGTTTCTTCTTAGCACGAGTTTTGTAACCAAGAGCAGGTTTACCCCAAGGAGTAACTGGACCTGAGCGACCGATTGGTGCTTTACCTTCACCACCACCGTGAGGGTGATCGCAAGGGTTCATTACAGAACCACGAACTGTTGGACGAATACCCATGTGACGTGTACGACCAGCTTTACCGATCTTAACGTTTTCATGATCTTCATTGCCTACTGTACCAACAGTAGCCATGCAAAGTTCACTAACTTTACGAAGTTCACCTGATGGAAGTCTGAGAAGAGCATAGCCGCCTTCTTTAGCCATGAGTTGAGCTGAGTTACCAGCTGCTCTAGCAAGTTGACCGCCTCTACCTGGGTAAAGTTCTACATTATGGATTAATGTACCTGTTGGGATGTTAGCTAATGCTAATGCATTACCTGGTTTAATATCAGCTTTAGGACCAGCTTCGATCATGTCGCCAACTTTAAGACCTACAGGTGCAAGAATGTATCTCTTTTCGCCATCTTCGTATTTAACGAGAGCGATGTGAGCTGATCTGTTTGGATCATACTCAAGAGTCATAACTTCAGCTTTTACGTCAAATTTATTTCTTTTGAAATCGATTAAACGATATTTTCTTCTGTTTCCGCCACCTCTGTGACGAACAGTGATGCGACCGTAGCTGTTACGACCACTTTTTTTGTTAAGAGGAACTAATAAGCTTCTCTCTGGACCACATTTTGAAAGGTTGCTGTAGTCAGTAACTGACATGTTACGGCGACCATTAGTGGTTGGTTTATAAACTCTAATTGACATTTTATTCACACTCCTAATATGGTTTAGCGTAGGATTGTCAACCTACATACATTGCCATCGGATAGATGATTTTGTATAAAAATTACATTAAGCCATCAAAGAAATCGATTGTCTTTGATTCTTCTGTTAAAGTAACGATAGCTTTTTTCCAAGATGGTGTGTAACCACTGAAGCGACCGTATCTTCTTAAGTGACCTTTGCAGTTAATAACGTTTACTTTACTAACTTTAACGCCGAAGATTTCTTCAACTGCTGCTTTGATTTCTGCTTTACCAGCTGTTTTAGCAACTTTGAAAGTGTACTTTTTGTTTTCAGCAACACCCATCATGCTTTTTTCAGTGATAATTGGTTTTAAGATAATATCTTGAGCTAATTTCATTATGCGTATACCTCCTCAATTTTCTCAACTGCGCTCTTGAGAACAACAATTGAATTGCAATTAAGAATGTCATAAACATTAAGTGTGCTAACAAGTGTTGTTTTCACGCCTGTAATGTTTCTAGCACTTCTGTAAACGATGTCGTCTTTTTCTGGAAGAACGATTAATGTTTTCTTGCCAACTTCGAGAGCTGAAAGAACTTTAATCACTTCTTTAGTTTTGATTGCATCGAGTTTTAAGTCGTCAAGAACAATGATTTCTTCTGCAGCAGCTTTGCTTGAAAGAGCTGATTGAAGAGCAAGTCTTTTAACTTTTTTATTTATTGAGAAGCCGTATGAGCGAGGTTTTGGCCCGTGAGCCACACCACCGTGGTACCATTGAGGAGCTCTTGTTGAACCTTGTCTTGCACGACCTGTTCCTTTTTGTCTCCATGGTTTTTTACCACCGCCACGAACTTCGGCACGAGTCAGGGTTGATTGAGTGCCCTGACGTTGATTAGCTAAATAATTAACTACAACAAGGTGCATAGCTGATGTGTTAGGTTCGATTCCGAAGATACCGTCAGCAAGTTCAATCTCTGACACCTTTTTTCCTGATACGTCGAATACTGATACGTTAGGCATTTATAGCAACTCCCTTCTTATGCTTTTTTAACGCTGTTAACTACCATTACGATTCCTTTTTTAGGACCTGGGATTGCACCCTTGATAGCGATGAGGTTGTTTTCAACATCAACTTTAACAACGTCTAAATTTTGGATTGTAACACGCTCAACACCTAAGTGACCAGCGAGTTTTTTGCCTTTGAAAACTCTTGATGGGTCTGAACAAGCACCGAGAGAACCTGCGTGTCTAGCAACTGGGCCAGTACCATGAGATTCTTTAAGTCTTGAGAAGTTCCATCTCTTGATTGCGCCAGCTGTACCCTTACCTTTGCTTGTGCCAACAACGTCAACTTTTTCGCCAGCAGCGAAAACGTCAGCTTTGAGAATGTCACCTGCTTTGTAAGAACTGATGTCGTCAAGTCTGAATTCTTTAAGAACTTTTTTTGGAGCAACGTCTGCCTTGTCGAAGTGACCCTTCATAGGCTTAGAAACTCTGTTTAATTTTTTGTCTTCAAAACCGATTTGGATAGCTTCATAACCATCGTTTTCCATTGTTTTGATTTGAGTGATTGCACATGGACCAAGAGCAACAACTGTTACTGGAACAACTTTGCCAGCTTCGTTGAAGATTTGAGTCATGCCAACTTTTCTGCCGATAAGACCTTTTTTCATTTGGAATATCCTCCTTAAGTTATTGGTTGACTACTGCGCCAACGTGACCTAAATGTCTGCCGTGTGAATTGGGTATTCGAAAACTATCTTTTGATTTCGATTTCAACACTTGCAGGAATCTCAAGATTTGTTAAAGCTTCAACGGTCTTTGGTGTTGGTCTAACAATATCAATGAGTCTTTTGTGTGTTCTTTGTTCAAATTGTTCACGAGCATCTTTATACTTATGAACAGCACGAAGAACTGTAACGATCTCTTTTTCTGTTGGAAGTGGAATTGGTCCTGAAACAGTAGCGTTTGTACGTTTAGCTGCTTCAACGATCATTTCTGCTGCTTTGTCAACAAGGTTGTGATCATAACCTTTGAGTCTGATGCGAATTTTTTCTGTAACTGCCATTTTTTGCGCCTCCTAAATAGATTGGCGGGCAACACTTTTTGTAACAACCCTTTCGGGTGTTTTGAACCTTATTAATATAAAAACCGGAAAGTGTAATGTTGAAATTCCGGTAAAAGGCTCAAAAGTGTGAATCACACAGCACTGTTAAAAACTTCAAGACATAGCAGTCCCCAGTTTAACGCAAGTACAGCACTTTTGAGTGAATATTGATCGCCCGGTTTTAAATCGGACATACTCCGCAGAAATTTCCTGCCTCAAGGGACAGCCACCTCCTGCATCAACGCATATCATGTGTATGTATAAAAGCAGAGTTATACCCAAACCGCCTTTACACGCTTAACTAGTATATCACAGCTTTTTGTGAATGTCAACAATATTTCGAAAAAAAGTTTGTGAAAAACGCAGATTTTTTTCGTTTCTCGTTTTTTACCACTAAACCAAGTGTTTCAAGCGTTTTTTTAGTGCATTTTTTTGCATTTGTACGCTTGAAAATTCCCCCTATTATAATAGTATACGTTTTTTGCTGATTTTTGGGTCGAAATTGCGTGTAAACGCATACTATTATAATAGGCTGTTGGAAGTTGTTATAAACTGCGTGTGTATAATCATGGAAAATTGTAGGGACATGGCTTGCCATGTCCGCAAGTTAGCACAAACTAGACATCGGACACGGCAAGCCGTGTCCCTACAGATAAAAATCCTCAACCTCCACCACCTCAAACTCAACCTTAAACTTTTCACAATTATTAATCACATTTTTTGCCCCTTTTGATTTTCCGTCCCAAAACACAAACACCATATCGCTATATTTAACTATCGTTTCATTTCTTTTTAGCGGTGCGAATCTTGCATATTTTTCGTACTCGGGCAAAAACTCGGTGAGTTTTAGATTGTTCTCGTGCGCATAATCTCGTGCAAGCGTGTCAACTCCTTTTGCTCCACCACTCACTATTTCCGTTGTTTCTTTTGGTATATACTTGCTTAAATCTATATCTGTTATTGTTCTTGAGCCAACTATTGCGATTTTCATTTGATTTTCCTCCGATATATTTCGTTAATTGCGAACGTCTATGCTTCTATTATACAGAATACACATGTGTTTCGTCAATAGTCAATGTTTAAACATTCGATTTTTATGTAAAATTATATAAAAGGAGTGATTTAACATGACACAAAACGAACTAAAGCAAATGGCAAATAGAATTAAGGCACGAAGAGAATCTTTTTTATATACTCAAGAATCATTTAGTGAACTAATTGGTATTTCTGCTAGCTCCTACACAAAAATCGAAAATGCCTTTCAAAAGCCATCTTTAGACACCTTAATAAATATCTCACAAAATCTTTATGTTTCAATCGACTATTTACTTTTTGGTGATAAACAAGAAAATCAAATTAAAAATGACGATGTTATAACAAAAACAGTAGAAAATATCGATATTGATGATTTGAAAACAGTTGCGAAATTTTTAAATAAGCTTATCGAATGTAAAAAAGATTAATATATTTAATTTGGAGGATTTTATGGCTATTAAAAGTGTATCGATTAGAATTGATGAAAAAATGCTAGATAAACTGCATTTTGTTGCAGATTATGAGGGAAGAAGTGCAAACAGTCAAGTTTTAATTTTAATAAGAGATTGCATTATTGAGTATGAAGAAAAGCACGGTGAGATTTTACCTGATAATAATTAGCACTCATATTGTATTAAAGTAGGTGATTATATGAAAAAAATTAAACATTTATCTTTAAGGATAGATGAGGAAACTTTAGAAAAGTTCAAATATTTTTGTGAATATGAGGGTAGGTCTGCTAATGCTCAACTTTTATATTTCATTAGAAATTCAATTAAGGAATTTGAAAAAGAAAATGACGAGATTTCACCTCAAAAATAATAATTAATCAAATAAATAATCGCTCGGTGAAAACTGGGCGATTTTTTGTTTTTCCCTCTTGACAAATATATCTTATATGGTATAATTATATCATATCTAGTATATACTAATAAAAAGGAAATAATAAAAATGTGGGATATTGAATTTTATGAAACGCAAAACGACAAAGTTCCAGTAAACGAATTTTTAGACAGTCTTAATATTAAAATGAAAGCTAAGGCATTCAAAGATATTTCGATTTTAAGTGAATTTGGCAAAGATCTAAGAGAACCTTATTGCAAATATATAAAAGATGGCGTCTTTGAACTAAGAATAAAATTTGCGTCTGATATATCTAGAATTTTCTATTTCTTTTATATTGACAATAAAATCATCTTAACCAATGGTTTTATTAAAAAAACGCAAAAAACACCAACTAATGAAATAAGCAAAGCATTAAAATACAAAGCCGATTATGAAAGGAGAGCAAAAAATGAAGAACTTTAATGATTATCTTCAAGAAAACCTACAAAACCCTGAATTTAAAAAAGAATATGATGCCTTAGATGCAAATTATGAGATTGTACGCCAAATAATTAAAGCTCGAAATGAGCAAAACTTAACTCAACAACAATTAGCTGAAAAAATTGGTATACGCCAAAGTAATATCTCACGTTTAGAAAGCGGGAATTATAACCCATCTATTGAGTTGCTGAAAAAAGTTGCTTTCGGGCTTGGAAAAGAACTTCATATTGAATTTAAAGATGTTGAGGCTGTATAATTTATATAATCGCTCGGTGAAAACTGGGCGATTTTTTGCGTACAAAAGCAAAAAACAAAAAAGCCGCACAGAAATAAATCCGTGCGACTTTAAAATCAAATGAAAGATGGGCGAAGCCCTGTACGACCAAAAATTATTTTCTTTTAAGCATAGTTAAGCATAGTAACTTTTTCGCCACGCAATTCGAAAATGCTGCCGATAACGAAAGCGCCGATTGCTGTTAAGATAAGCTCTGGAATCATGTAAGTTGCGTTGTAGAAAAATGAGTATGTCCA
>JAWXUR010000140.1:0-3554 GCA_044426265.1 Clostridia bacterium | reverse complement strand
TGATTGTAATGATACTTTTATATCTTTTTTAAGAAAGCTTAGATACAAAAGTTTACATTGCCATTATCGAACTTTTTCTTGGATTTTGAAGGATATTTTTTCCTAATCAACACGCTTGGGTAGAACCCCTCCCCTACGGAGAATGTGCGGCGAAAAATCGCCGAAACGCAAATTAAAAATGAAATGAACGGAAATTTCAATAAAAAAGGGGCAACGCCCCAACTCCCCACGTAGGGGAGGGGTTCTACCCCTCCCAGAAACGGCGGAAAATTTTCCAACATATCAATGTAAAATCGATAACGCAAAAAATTGTAGGAACGACCCTTGCGGTTGTCCGAAAATTTCCGACCAATAACAAAAAAACATTCACCGCTCACGTAGGGTCGACCCTATGTGGTCAACCGATGTTGCCGTTATTGCAAATTTATTGAAAATGCGGTTGCTTTTTGTGTCGTGGTCATGTAATACGCTGCTTTTTGTTTCGTGAGGCACGAAACACCAGCAACGGTCGACCACGCAGGGTCGACCCTACGAGATGAAGTGATGATTTTAAATTATGATTATATTAATTGTAAATTAAAAATCTATGGAAAATCTCAATGTTGGGCGTAACCTTTTTTGGCGGAAAACCGACAAAAAATTGTACCCACAAAAAACCAAAACCAAAAGCAAAACCAACAAATTAAACTTCACAAAAAATGAAGTTAATTTATAAAAGCAAACACCAGAGAAAACGAAGAAAAAATGCAAAGAAAAAGAGAAAAATTAAAATTTTAATGGAGGAATTTGGCAATGGCAAGAAAAATTGAATGCTTAGCAATGCTTTTAGCAGGTGGGCAAGGTAGTAGACTTGGAATTCTCACCAAAAACATCGCAAAACCAGCAGTTCCTTATGGTGGCAAATATCGTGTCATCGATTTCCCACTTTCAAACTGCACAAACTCAGGAATCGACACAGTTGGTGTCCTCACACAATATCAACCTCTCGAACTCAACGATTACATCGGTACTGGACGGCCTTGGGATCTTGATAGATCTTATGGTGGTGTTCATGTTCTTTCTCCTTACCAACAAATGAATGGTAGCGAGTGGTACAAAGGCACTGCTAACGCAATTTATCAAAACATTAACTTTATCGACAGATATAATCCAGAATATGTGGCTGTTCTTTCAGGAGATCATATCTACAAAATGGATTACAATAAAATGCTCGCTTTCCACAAAGAAAAGCAAGCTGATTGCACAATCGCTATGCTCGAAGTGCCAATCGAAGAAGCTTCAAGATTCGGTCTTATGATTCTCAATGATGACGGCTCAATCAAAGAATTTGAAGAAAAACCAGAAGTTCCATCAAGCAACAAAGCTTCAATGGGCGTTTACATCTTCACATGGGCAAAACTTCGCAAGTACCTCATCGAAGATGAAGCAAAAGAAGGTTCATCAAACGACTTTGGTCATGATGTTATTCCAACAATGCACCAAAACGGCGAAAAAATGATGGCTTTTGAATTTGATGGTTACTGGAAAGACGTTGGAACAATCGAAAGCTTATGGGAAGCTAACTTAGACCTTCTCAACCCAGCTGTTGATTTAGACCTTTCAGATAATTCATGGAAAATCTATTCTAAGAGTGCAATCGCACCTCCTCATTTCATCAGTGAAAAAGCTAACGCTAAAAACATGATGAGTGGTGAAGGCTGCTTCATTGAAGGTAATGTTGATTTCTCAGTTCTTTTCTCTAACGTAACAGTTGAAGAGGGTGCAGAGGTTAAATATTCAATCGTTATGCCAGGGGCAACAATCAAATCAGGTGCTGTTGTTGAATATGCAATCGTTGCAGAAAACGCAGTTATCGAAGAAGGCGCACACGTTGGCGAAGACCCACAAACTTATGATGATCGTGACGAGTGGGGCATTGCAGTTATTGGCGAAAACGTAACAATCGGAAAAGGCGCAAGTGTTAAAGCTAAATTAATGATTGACACAGACGTACAGGAGGTAAAATAAATGAGATCTTCAAGTGTTTTAGGAATTATTTATTCAAACTTACATGATTCATACCTTAGTGAACTCACAAACATGAGAACTATGGGTTCAGTTCCATTCGGTGGTCGTTATCGTTTAATCGATTTCACACTTTCATCAATGGTTAACTGCGGCATCACAACTGTTGGTATCAGCACAAAAAGCAACTATCAATCTTTGATGGATCACCTCGGCTCAGGTAAAGCTTGGGATTTATCAAGAAAAAATTCAGGCATCACAATCCTTCCTCCATTCAACCTCAACCACGATGGTGGAATGTACACAAGCAGAATCGAAGCTCTTCACTGCATTGATACATACATCAAAAACGCAGATAAAGAATATATCATCATGACTGACTGTAATGTTGTAACAAACATCGATTACGGCACAATCATTGACGAGCACATCGCAAGCGGTGCAGACATGACTATCGCTTACAAACATGGCAAATGCCCTAACATCAAAAAAGCAACAACATTTAGCTTTGATGGTGACAAAATCACAGGTCTTCAAGTTGGCGCAGCTCAAGGCGAAGAAGCTGATTTTTCACTCAACATCATGGTTGTTAAACGTGTTGTTCTTCAACGCCTTGTTGCAGAGTCAATGAGCGTTGGCGACACAGAATTTGAAAAAGAGTTAATCGGCAAAAACCTCGATAAACTTTACATCAGAGGTCACGAAGTTAAAGAATATGCAACTGTTATCGATTCACTTCAATCTTATTATGACATCAGCATGAACTTACTCGCTGGCGATTACAAAGCACTCTTCTCACCAGCTCCAATTTACACAAAAGTTCGTGACGATATGCCTGCGATTTACGGTCTTAACGCAACAGCTAAAAACTGCTTAGTTGCTGACGGCTGCATCATCAAAGGTGAAGTTGAAAACTGCATTTTATTCAGAGGTGTTTGCATCGAAGAAGGCGCAGTTGTTAAAAACTCAATCATCATGCAAGATTCATACATCAGTGCAGGTGCAAAACTCAACTGCACAATCTTAGACAAAGAAGTAGTTATCAAACCAAACAGAGAACTCTCAGGCGCACCAACATATCCAACATTCATCGGTAAGGGTATTACTGTATAAGTCGAGCTGCCTCGACACGCACGCCGTGTTAGATTTATCTATTTGGGAACGGCTATGCCGAGCAGTCGACAACGTCGACACGACCGCCGAGTTGATTTGATTTATTTGGGAGCGGCTACACCGAGCAGTTAAATTGCTCGAGCTTGGGTTGTTTTTATTTAGATTTAATTGGCTTAGCCGAAAAAGTTCACTGTCGTTCTCGTTTTCTATTTGGATGATGAAAACGCAAAACCAATTTGTGCAAATTTGCGGGCGGATAATATCCGCCCCTACGCAAAACATATTAATTATTAATTGTAGGGAACTTAATGGGAAAACAATCACGCACAACGTAGGGACATGGCTTGCCATGTCAGAAACTAGGTTTGTGCTATCCTTGCGGACATGGCAAGCCATGTCCCTACAATAGGTAAATTGTAGGGGCGACCTGTGGTCGC
>JAWXUR010000139.1:0-3614 GCA_044426265.1 Clostridia bacterium | reverse complement strand
TGTCGTGCCGCTGTTCGGTTTCGTGATTTCACGAAACAAAAACCACAATGTTTAAGAAAACACGAATAAATCCCAACTTCGGCACGACACAGGGGTCGTGCCCTACAATTTCCTCAACGTTGAAAATCCTTAAGTTCCCAACTATGAGGGTAGACCCTACAGTATAAAAGAATTCCCAAAAATCTAAAACAGTCGAGAAAATCGACAACCATTCATGAAAAAGGAAAAACTATCATATAATTAAAAAAATAAGAAGAATAACAAACCAGAAAGGGTTTTTAAAATGAAAAAGTATTTGCCAGAAAACAACTTAATTTCAACATTGGAGAACAAAAACATCTTATCATCTAAAGCGGCGCTCAAAGAGGCGTATTTCAGCGAAAGAGTGATTGAAGCTCGTGCCACAATTTGCGACAAAGAGCATAATTTGCAAGTCGACCTCGGAGTGATGAAAGGCATTATTCCACGAGATGAGGGCGCAATCGGTATCGACGACGGATCTGTTCGAGATATCGCAATAATTTCGAGAGTTAATAAACCAGTGGTTTTTAAGATTGTAGATTTCAAAACCGACGAGCTCGGTCAAACGTACGCAGTGCTAAGCCGTAAGGCTGTACAAAAAGATTGCATTCGTGATTACGTTAGCAAGCTTACCCCAGGGTGTGTGATTGATGCGGTTGTGACTCACATGGAAAACTTCGGCATTTTCGCAGATATAGGTGCTGGAATTTCGGCTCTCATGCCAATTGATAGCATTTCAATTTCAAGAATACCGCACCCATCAGCAAGATTTTCAGCTGGACAAAAAATCAAAGCGGTTGTTAAATCCATTGACGAAAATGGCAGAGTGACACTTAGCTATAAAGAACTTCTCGGCACTTGGGAAGAAAATGCGAATAACTTCAAGGCTGGCGAAACTGTGCCAGGTATCGTACGCTCGGTTGAAAGATATGGCATTTTTGTTGAGCTTAAACCGAATTTGGCTGGTCTTGCCGAGTACGTGCCAGGAGTTGAGCCAGGACAACACGCTAGTGTGTACATCAAAAACCTAATCCCTGAAAGAATGAAAATCAAGCTAATTATTGTTGATTCGTTTGACGCTGGATATCCAAACGAAGCGGTGCAGTATTACAATAAAAACGAATATATCAGCTCGTGGACTTATTCGCCTGAAAGCTGTGCAAAGAGGATTGAAACTGTGTTTGATGATGGTCAAAGCTGTCAACAAGATGTGGTTTGATGTTTCGATTGCAAAGTGAAGTGCAATATAATTGAACACAAAAAATCGCCCCAACTTCAAACTTTACCGGTTGAAGTTGGGGCGTTAAATTTAATTTTTCATATTAAACTCAAGAATTAATCTTCGTTTTCTTCTTGAATTTTATCAATGATTTCTTGCGGTACAGCTTCGCCGTGTTTAACGAAGAGTATGCATAAGAAGCAAAGTGCGAACGCCACTGGGCTGTAGTAGAACAGCGACATATACGTACCACTAATCATGGCAACGAAACCATAAACGATTGGTGATGCGATTTGTGCTGAGAATGTTGCTGTGTAATAATAACCAGTGAATGTGCCAACTTTGCCAACACCGCCAATTTCAAGAACGAGTGGAAGTGTGTTAACAGTGATAAACATATTAGCAAAACCACCGATGATAAGAACAGGGTAGATTAAAACTTTGAGGATTTTTGTCACGCTATCAATTGTGCTTGTGATGTTTAAAAGCGCAGCTGAATAATCGCCATCAGCCACTTCTTGACCTAAAACATCATTGCTTGTTGTGATGAGTGAATCAAGGCTAAATGCGCCCTCTGTTGAGTCTACGAGGTATTGTGTTACTGCTTCGTAAGCTGTTTCTTCGCCATCTTCAAGATAACTTACATAACCATCGATTGTGAGCGTTAGTGCCTCTTCGCCATCTTCAGTGGTTAAGCTTGAGTTAACTTCATCAATAGCTGATTCAATGTTTGCATAAACTGTGTTAGCTGAGATGTAAGTTGAAGATGAGATGTCGTTGCTTGAAAGTACGCCGATATATACGCTAAAGAATACAACGAAAGCAGCCATGAATAAAGCTAAACCGCCAACGATAGTTTTCTTTCTGCCAAATTTTGTGCCGAGTTTACCTGCTGGAATTGCAGCGATAGCAGCGCAAATTGCAAAGATTGCAAGAACGATTGTTGCTTGAGCAGTTGTCATGTGAAGGATTTCTGCTGCGAAAAGTGAGAAGAATGTTTGAATTGCGTTTGATGCGCAGAAAAGGAAGAATAAAGCAAGGAGCATGAAGATAAGACTAACTCTTTCAGGAGTTGTGAGCTTAACAGCTTTTGCAGCCTCTTTTTCAGCCTTTCTTGCAGCCTTAGCAACTTCTTTTTCAGCTTTTGCATCTTGAGCCATGTTCTTTTCTGCTTTGATGTCGATTCTGCTGTCTTCTTCTTGAACGAAGAACATTAAAACAACAGCGCCAGCAATCATAACGATTGAACCGATAGCGAAAACAACTGGATATGTTGCGTATTCGTCAGCAGGAGTGCCAGCGAAAACTGTGTAAATCAAAATTGCGATTGTGCCAGCTATCATACCGATAAAGCTACCAATACCGCCCATGAGGTTGATGATAGCATTACCCTCGGAGCGAAGCTCTGGAGGAGTGAGGTCAGGCATGAGGGCAACAACTGGAGCTCTCCAAAGTGACATAACAAAAACAAACAAGATGATGCAAACCATTGTTGCAGCGATGTTTCCAGTGTTGAGAGCAACGATTGGAATGAGCAAGAAAAGAGCCGCAGAAATTGGTGCGCCTATAATAATGAAAGGTCGTCTTTTACCATATTTGCTGTGACATCTATCCGAAAGTTTACCAAAGGTTGGTTGGAAGATAACACCGAAGATGTTATCAAAAGTCATGATGACACCGATAAACAGCGGAACAAGTGTGATGCTTGCGCCAAAGCCTACATCTTCACCTTGTGCACTTGCAAGTTTTGCAAGCCAAGGAAGAGCGTCATTAAGTTTTGCACTAAGTTCAGTGATGAAAGCCGAACTTGAGAGGAGTTTTTCAAGGATTTTTGTTATGTAAGGGTCATAAATCGCCCAAGCGATTGAAGTTGCCATGAATCCGAAACCGGTCAAAATGGTCATCTTAGTGTTCAGTTTTTGCTTTTGATCATTCATTTAATTTTCTCCTATAAATTTAATTTTTAGATACACGCATTTGTCAATTTTCTCTTACAGATAATTATATAGCTTTTCAAAGAAAAAATCAATCAATTTAAAGCATTTCGGCACTATGCACATATGAAGTCTATATCTTATATGCAAAATAACAACACTTTAAAATTATTTACTACTTGATTATACAAGGTTTATGCTCACATTGCAACAACATTTAATTAATTTGAGCGAATTTTGCTAAGATTTAACCTTGCTTTATCTTAATTTTCATTTTTATGGTTAAGCGTTGGTTAATTTTTTTGGTAACAATTGTATACTAGTGCTCTGTGTCAACTAAACCTTTACATATCTATCGGTTATTTTGCTTAAAACTGCGTTGTCGTCGATCGCAATACGGCAAGTATTACTCACTCCTTCGCCTTGGTTTAAACAAAATT
>JAWXUR010000138.1:0-3622 GCA_044426265.1 Clostridia bacterium | reverse complement strand
AGCCATGTCCCTACAGTGAAATTCTTAAGTTCCCGAGTATGGGGGTTTCCCCTCCCAAGAACGGCGGCAAAATTTCCCATTATATCAATGTAAAATCGATAACATAAATTTAAAATTGTAGGGGACGGCATCCTTGACGTCCCAGGGTTTAACGTGTATTTTAATAAAAACAGTAAATTTCGTTTGGTTTTTGTGTTATCGATTTTGTGTTGATGTGATTTATGGTTTGTTGCCGTTCCTGGGAGCGGTAGAACCACTCCCCTACGGAGATGGTGCACGAACTTTGTTCGTGGTTTTCGAGAGCTTTTGTGTTATCGATTGTAAATTGATGTAATTTATAGTTTTGCTCTCGTTCCCTGGGACGTCTGGGAAGCCGTCCCCTACGCAGGAAAAATTGAGATTTTTTCCTAATCAACACGCTTGGGTTTCCCCTCCCAAGAACGGCGGCAAAATTTCCCATTATATCAATGTAAATTCGATAACAAAAATTTAAAATTGTAGGGGGACGCATCATTGACGTCCCAGGGTTTAACGCATATTTTAATAAAAACAGCAAATTTCGTTTGGTTTTTTTGTTATCGCTTTTGTGTTGATGTGATGGGGAGTTTCGCCGCCGTTCTTGGGAGCGGTAGAACCACTCCCCTACGGAGATGGTGCACGAACTTTGTTCGTGGTTTTCGAGAGCTTTTGTGTTATCGATTGTAAATTGATGTAATCTATGGTTTTGTTCTCGTTCCCTGGGACGTCTGGGAAGCCGTCCCATACGCATGAAAAATCGAAAATTCATAAACCAGTCCGTAAAAATCGCTTCGCTCTTTTACTACTAACGCAAATGCGCTATCGTTTTCCTTTAGATTGCTGTTTAGGTAACGACACCGCATTTTGTTAGTTTGTTCTATTTTTTTGGAATCGCATTTGCTTTGCTTTAATTCTCCATTCTCCATTCTCAATTCTCAATTTACTTGGGGTGTTTCGCTCGTTGCTACGAGCGCCTTAAGGCTCTGCCTTAAGAATCCGCAATTTTTCGTGAAAAATTGAGTAAAGCTTTGCTTGCTTTATTTTCTTTTTTCTTCTTTTTTTCTTCGTTTTCTTCATTTTTTTAGCTATACTTATGTTTTACAAAAAAAATTTTAAAATTCCAACATTTATTCCATTTTCCTATTGACAATATCAACTTTATATGCTAATATATTTAGGCATTAGAAAATGCGCCGTTAGCTCAGCTGGATAGAGTGCATGGCTACGAACCATGAGGCCAGGAGTTCGAATCTCTTACGGCGCGCCAAAAACCTACATCATTTTTTTGATGTAGGTTTTTATTTTTTCTCTATTAAAATTAATCGCAAACTTTCTCGTTTCCTTTTTTTCGGTTAACCGAAAAAAATTGTACCGCAAAAAAACAAGCCTTAAAGTGTTCGATTAACTCGACACTTTAAGGCTTTTAATTTTTAATTAGTCAACTAACGCAGCTTCGATAATCACTTCATCTTCGTCAGTTTCTTCAAACTCAACGCTCACCTCGTCACCAACATTTAAGATGATAACTTCTGGATAACTTGATGCTTGAATTGAATAAAAGACATCGCTATCTTCAAGTTGGAGATAGAACATACTCTCGCCACCAAGGACAGCTGTGCGGATTTCATAAATCACGCCGTCCACTTGAATGTAAACAGTTTCTTCGTCGTCTGTATCCTCGTCAGTTGCAGCGTCTTCTAAATCTTCAAGCTCGCCGATATCATAATCGATATCAATGTTGTTTTTCGCAAGAGCTTCAATATATGCTTCCATACATTCAGCAATTGTTGTGCCTGTTACAGCCACTTGATAATATTGAACGCTAACCATTGAATACTGTCTGATGAGGTTATCGTCATCTTTGAGCGACATGAAATAGGTTGGTTGATCGCAGATGTTAAGAAGCAGTGGGAAAGTTGCGGAGTAGCTATAGTTTTGAACTTCACCTTCTGCTGATGACATTGCTGAAGTTTCCTTAGCACCTGAAACAGAATAGAAGTTAGCGTCTTTAGTTCTCATGTTGATGAGCACAAAGCCGATAATAGCTTGGTCTGAACCTGATGAAGTTACGCCAGTGTACATATAAATATCATCACCCATTGTGAGATAGTTTGAATCTTCTGTTGTGAGTTTAACACCATCTTGACCAAACATTGAGTTGAGCCAGCCGTTTGAATAAAGACCATAATAGTCATATTGCTCAACTAAAAGGTCGCTTGAATAAACTCCGTCAATCCATGCGAGCTCTTCATTTGTTGAAAGCTCTTCAAGTGTGTAATCTTGCATTTCGCCTGTGACAGCGTCAACAACAACCACACCAGTTACGTCTGTACCGCCGAAAAGACCAACAGTTTTGTCTAAAACTGGAACAATCCAATAAGGGTAACCGCTATCGTCAACTTCAAAAGTTTCGGTGTCAAACATATAAGTAGGATATTCAAAACGCACTATACGCATGAGGTCCTCTTGGAAATATTCGTCAGGTGAATATTGCATATACTCGCCCTCGTCAAACAAGACAAGCTCAGCTTTTTGAGTTACCATGTCAACTGAGATGTAACCAGGCAAGCCCTCTTCGGTGTTAGAAAACCATTTGAAAATATCGCCATAAGCGAGTGTAACAACGCTATAAGGTGTACCGCCGTAGTTGATTTGATTGTAGTTTCCAGCAACTTCGAATTGAGAAACTGCATCAATTGATGCCAAGTCACCAAGTGTACGTGTTGCAAGCACCTTAGTTGAAGCGGTGTCTAAAACTGGCACAGTGTCAAAATCTGCCTCTTCGATATCGTCGGCAAAAGTTGTTGTTTCATCAACAGTTAAAATTGAAGCGTACGACTTCGCACGAAAAATTTCAGCAGAAGATATAAAACCAAACGCCATAACCACTGCAAGCACAGCAGCGATAGCTGCAGGTACGATAAGCATAGTTTTCATTTGCTTTGGAATCCGTGGCTGATTATATTCTTTACCCTCAATCACAACAGTGGTTTCTTCAAGCTTAATTCCGCTAGTCACAAGCGAAACAACCGCATAAATTCCTAAGATAAGGAACAAGAAAACATAAGTTTCAGTGCTTTTAATATTGAGCGGTGGGAGCATGAAATAATAGCAAACGCCACCAATCACAGCGGTAATAATGAGGTTAAGCAAAACCTTAATTGGCGAAAATTTAACTTTATCACCCTTACCACCTTTTTTATTAGATTCAGAATTCTTTTTGATTCCACTTTTATCCGTGAAATCGACTTTAATTGTACTCATAATGGACAAATCATCTCCTTAAACAAAAATTATATATCAATTATACCTCAAACTCACAAAAATAGCAACAACTAATTTGAGCGTATATCAAATTATATTAGACAAACGTTACTTTAAGATTAATTTCACACAAATATCGCCGTTTCAGTTGACTTATTTTTATTTTGGTGGTAAAATTATTGACAGATATAAAATCAAAAATAACCAAAACAACAAAACTTTTAATTTTGGGCGGTACAAATTTTGCTTTCGCAAAATTGCGTTTACCCCACTTTTATTATCAAAAATAAAAAAGCAACAACAAAACTAACTCACTGCTCACAACGTAGGGACATGGCTT
>JAWXUR010000035.1:0-19733 GCA_044426265.1 Clostridia bacterium | reverse complement strand
GCGTTGATTTTCAGTTAAGTAAAATAAAATCACAGCAAATCAATCATTATTGTGTGTTGCAAACTTTTTCCATATCATTGCACTTTTATTTCTATTGTGATATAATTGATAATATTGTGTTGAACTTAAAACTCAAAGGAGAACAAACTAATGAAAAAACCTACAAAAAATCAAATAATAGCATTAATCATAATCGCAATCGGTTTAATCGCTGCTATCGGCTTTTTAATAACTTCATTTTCAACAGAAGAAACAGACAGCACAACAGAAACCACAATCGAAGAAACAACCGAAGTAGAAGTTACAGAAACAGAAACCGAAACAATCGAAGTGGCTCAAGCTGAAATCAATTCAAGCACTCAAACATCAAATGCAATTCGCATTAACTGGAACGCAGCCACCAACGCTGACGGCTATCGAGTTTATATGTTAGTTGATGATGAGTTTGAAAAGCTTGCAACAATTCAAGACAGCGAAACTCTTACTTACAGAGTTAGCGAGCTTGACAGTGACACTGAATACACTTTCGCAGTTAAGGCTTTCACTCGTGACGAAAATGGCACAGCAGTTTTTGGCGAAATGAGTGAAACTTACAGCGTTTCAACTGACGAAGTTGAAGAAACCACAACCGAGGTTACAACAACCACAGAACCAACCACAGTTGTTACAACTACAGCCGCAACGACCACAACTCAAAAAGCCACAACCACAACATCAGCAACGACCACAACTCAAAAAGCAACTACAACAACAGCTGCAACAACTCATGTGACCTCAACCACAGCTGCTGCAACAACAACAACTAAAGCTACAACCACAACTCAAAAAGCTACAACAACGGCAGCAACTACAACATCATCAACAGTTTCAGCATTTGTTGAAGCACGGAGAGAAGCTGGCTGTACAATATGCGGAAGTAAAACTTGCCCATCACTTTATGCAACAAATCAATGGGGTGATGCTTGTGTTGATGGCTCACTTTGCCCAGAATATGCAAGCACTCTTTATTGTAGTGTTTGTGGTAAGTTAGAGGGTGATGGTTCTAATAATACTTGTAGACAATGTATTATGGATACTACGTGTCCTTTATGTGGAGAGTTAGTAATAGCTAATACTTGTCACACTTGCAGCTAAATAAACTTGCTTAAAATTCAATATACTAACAAAAGTCTTGTAATTAATTTTACAGGACTTTTTTTATACTCAAAATAATTTAGAAAGGAATGATTAAATGAAAAAACTAAAACTTATATGTACTGTTTTTATAGTTTTTTTGATGATATCACTTACAGTTATAAGTGTTTCGGCTCTTTCGTGGGAAGGTAGTACAGCAGGTGGTGGAGGTGGCGGTACATCTGCCACAAATGCAAGCTTTGCACTACTAAATACTGATTATAACTCAGTTGATGGTTATCGTTTTTCTGTTGTTGATAGTAACGGAAATACAGTATCACAATACAATGCTATCGATATTTTTCGTGATAGCACATATATGTCAACTGACTATAAATTTACAACCAAGTACAATAAATCTCAATTAATAACTTTGCAAAACAGTGCCTTTTCAACTAGCAAAGTATCTTCATATTGTTATACACAATCATCTTTTTCATTTTTAACAGATTTACCAGACCCAGATGAAATGGATATATGGGCAACTTGGGATAAAAACATTGACCCAATATTAAATGCATTAGGTTTTGCAAATGGTGTAGATGATTTAGCCTATGGCTATAAAGTTCTCGTTGAACCAATCTATCACATCAAACTCGAGGGCACATATCATGCTCTCACACTCACAGAAATTGCCTTGTACGGCAAATATTATCTCGGCGCATCAAGTGACGGCGGCTTGAGCTACGACAGCGGAACATGGGGATTTATTTCAACTTGGACAAATATGTACTTCGCAAACTGGCTCTACACTTCTGACGGCATGGGACTTTGGACAAACGCAACGTACCTAAGCGATCGAGCCACATTCAACACGCTAATCAACAGCGGTTATGGTGTAGGCATCGTGTACGCAGTGGACACGCAAGAGGAATACACAGTAACGTACAACGCAAACGGTGGCAGCGGTGCACCAAGTTCACAGACGAAGTACGAAGATGTCACGCTGAAACTAAGCTCAACAGTACCAACAAGAACTGGTTACACGTTCGTTGGTTGGGGAACTTCGGCAAGCGACACAAGCGTAAATTACGCAGCAGGTGCAAACTACACTGGCAATGCCAATTTGAATTTATATGCGATATGGGAGGTTAACACAGCTTTGCTTTTTTTGCGGTTAACCGCAAAAAAATGTACAACAAAAATGAACGATAATATTGTGCGTTTTTGCTAGTTATAAGTTAACTAAATCAAAAAATAACCAACAAAAAATTATTATGTAATAAGTCATTTTAACACATTATTCAAAATTTTAGGTTATAATGTAAGTTAATAAATTCTGCTAATTTGGGAGGTTATTATTTTGATTAAAGTTTTGGGATACCTAAAAAAAATAAAATCAACTGCAATTATGGCAATGGTTTTTGTTTGCCTTGCGCAATTGACGACACTCTTACTTCCTTACCTCATGTCACTTCTTATAAATAATGGTATCGGAAACACCGATATGGACTATATAAAAACGATCGGCATTGCAATGATATGTGCTTCGGCTGGCAACATTGTGGTTTGCGGTTTTAGCAGCTATTTCACGAGCAAAACTGCCACTGACTTTTCAAAAATTGTGCGCCGTGATGTGTTTGTTAACGTGGAATCGCTCTCTCAAATGGATATCGAAAAAATCGGTACGCCATCACTGATTACTAGGTGCACAAACGACATTAAAGTTATGCAAGACTTCATTTTGCAATCGCTTCGCATGATTATTTCTGCGCCAATTATGCTTTTGGGCGGCAGTATTATGGCTTTCTTCTTAGATCCAGGGCTTTCAGTGATTATTTTTGCGATTTTTCCAGTTGTTGGCATTATTTTGATCATTGTTGTCAAAACTGTTTTGCCACTTTTCAAAAAGCGTCAACTTTTAACAGATGACATGAACCGTACTGTTAGAGAAAAACTCGCCGGTATTCGTGTTATCAAAGCTTTTAACACAAGCGATTATGAAGATGAAAGATTCGAAGTGAAAAGCAAAAATCTTTCTGACATCGTCCTCAAGTTCACTCGCATCATGGCCGTACTACTTCCAATTTGCCTTATGCTTGTTATTTCTGGTTTGGTCGCCCTCATTTTAATCGCTTCGAATGATATTGAAGCGTTAGATTACATAGCTGATGCAGTGGAAATTTCAACTGCAATTGGCGATCTTCAAGCTTTTGTGATTTACATGATTATGATCATTTTCGCTGTTACTATGGCGGCGGCAATGTTCGTTATTGTACCTCGTGCGAAAATCTCTGCTGTTAGAATTGCAGAAGTTTTAGAGCTCGAAAATTCAATCAAAGAACCTGAAAATCCTGAAACAATCAGCGGTACAAAAAAAGGCGAAGTTGAGTTTAAAAACGTATGCTTTGGCTATCCTGATGCGCAAAAAGATGTGCTTGAAAACATCTCTTTCACAGCAAAATCAGGCGAAGTTACCGCAATTATTGGCGGTACTGGTAGCGGTAAATCAACAATTGTCAATCTTATCCCTCGTTTTTACGATGTCACAGCTGGTCAAATCCTTTTTGATGGTGTTGACGTGAGAAACTTGGCTGGTGACGATTTGCATTCAAGAATTGGTTTCGTGTTGCAAAAAGCTTGCCTTTTCAGCGGTACAATCAAAGATAACTTGCTATTTGCAGATGAAAATGCAAGTGATGAAAGACTCGAAAAAGCCTTGGAAATTGCGCAGTGTAGTGAGTTTGTAAACTCGCTTGAAGACGGCTTAAATGCAAGAGTTAGCCAAAATGCAACAACTTTTTCAGGTGGTCAAAAGCAACGACTTTCAATCGCTCGTGCACTTTCAAGAGATGCAGAAGTTTTCATTTTTGATGATAGCTTTTCTGCACTGGATTTCAAAACAGATTTAAAATTAAGAACCGCTATTAGACAAAACATTGATGCAACAGTTATCATTGTCGCTCAAAGAGTTGGCACAATCATCGATGCAGACAAAATTATCGTGTTAGACGAAGGCAAGATGGTCGGCAGTGGTACGCACAAGGAATTACTTGAAACTTGTAGCGTATATAGTGAAATCGTTAGATCTCAACTTTCACGGGAGGATATAGCATGAAACAAGAAAAATCGCAAGTGAAAGAAAATTATGATATGCCAGAAAAAAGGCGAGATAAACCGCAAAACTTCACTCAAACTGGAATTAAACTGCTTTCACTTTTAAAAGGTAATGAAAAAAGAATAATCTTGGTTGTTATTTTGGGGTGCTGCAGTGCAATATTAAATATCTTAGGCCCTAACTATTTGGGCGATATTATTGACATTTTAAGTGAACAAATTCAAGTTAAACTCGAAACAAACATAATGGATTTATCACCGATTTACACTATCTTGATAACCATTTTGGGAATTTACGCAGCCAGCTCCATAACAACATTTTTGCAAAACTACACCATGGCTGGCATAACTCAAACTTTAATCACTGGTCTTAGAAGCAAAATGAGCCGTAAGTTATCAGCTTTGCCGCTCAAATATTTTGACCAAAACAATAAAGGCGACATCTTAAGCCGAATCACAAACGACATTGACAACATCAACAACACCTTTCAAAACAACTGCATTCAGCTCATAACTTCAACAGTGACTTTCGTTGGTGTGTTTATCATCATGATTTATTATAATGTGATGATGACAGGAGCTGCGATTGCGCCGTTTCCAATTTGCGTTGTTATCGCCCTTTGTGTGCTTCGAGTTTCAAAAAGATATTTTAGAAAACTTTGGAAAGTGACTGGCGAATGTAATTCACACGTTGAAGAAATGTTCACTGGGCATAAAATTATCAAGGTTTTTTCTCATGAAAATAAAGCAATCGAAAAGTTTGACGAAATCAACAACGAACTTGCCGAAACCGCAAGAAAAGCTCAATTTTTCTCAGGTCTTTTAATGCCACTGGTTAATTTTGCAAATAATTTAGGCTATGTGTTTATTTGCGTGATTGGTGGGTATATTATTATTGATGGCGGCGCAACAATTGGCGAGATAACTGTCTTTTTGGTGTACTCAAAACTTCTCATGCAACCGATTGTTGACGTGAGCAATATCGTCAATAATCTGCAATCATCATTGGCAAGTGCCGAGCGTGTTTTCGCACTGCTTGATGAGGAACAAGAAGTTGCAAACACTGAAAAAACAAGCATCGAAGTGTCAAAAGGCGAAGTTAAATTTGAAAATGTTGACTTTTCGTACACAGCGGACAAGCCGCTGATTCAAGACTTCAACTTAGACGTTAAAAAAGGACAATTAGTGGCAATCGTAGGCCCAACTGGCGCAGGCAAAACAACGCTAGTTAACTTATTGATGCGCTTTTATGAAATCCAAAACGGTACGATCAAAGTTGACGGAATTGACATTAAAGATATAACAAAGCAAAACTTAAGAAATATTTTTGGAATGGTTCTTCAAGACACTTGGCTTTTTGAGGGCACAATCAAAGAAAATATCCTTTACGGCAGCAAAGACATAGGCGAAGAAAAATTCGAAAACGCAGTTAAAGCCGCCAAAGTTGATCACTTCATCAGCACGCTGAGCGAGGGTTACGATACTATCTTAGAAGAAGAGGGAAACAACCTTTCAGCAGGGCAAAAACAACTTTTAACAATCGCAAGAGCAATAATTGCCGACCCTCAAATTTTGATTTTAGATGAGGCAACAAGCTCAGTTGACACAAGAACAGAAGTGCAAATTCAAGAAGCCATGGTGAACCTAATGCAAGGAAGAACAAACTTCGTTATCGCCCACAGACTTTCAACGATTAAAGATGCCGATGTTATCTTAGTGATGGAGCAAGGCACAATAGTTGAAAAGGGTACACATGAAGAGTTGATGGCAAAAGATGGTGCATATAAAAATTTATATAATTCTCAATTTGCTATAGCGTAAAATGAAAAATTTAAGATTATCACGTAGGGCACGACCCCTGTGTCGTGCCGAAGTTGGGTTTTATTCATTTTTTTCTTAAACATGGTGGTTTTTGTTTCGTGAAATCACGAAACCGAACAACGGAACGACACAGGGGTCGTTCCCTACGAAATCTACGACCGAGAGGATTATTTAGATGAAAGAATTGCCTCAAAGAAAACGATTGCGTTTGCAAGATTTTGATTATAGCCAAAATGGAGTATATTATGTAACTATTGTTACTGAGGGCAGACAGCTGCTATTTGGAGAAATAAGAAACGGAGCAATGCATTTAAATGAATTTGGATATGAAGTTGAAAAAAGATTTTTTAACATTGCAAAAAAAGGTATTGTTATTGATAAATATATAATAATGCCTAATCATATTCATGCTATATTTTTCTTTGAATATGAAGACGAAGATATAAAGATTTCATTATCGAAGTTGATTAAAGAGTTTAAGACTATAACAACAAAAGAATATATAGATGGTGTAAAATCAGAAAAATATCCGCCTTTTGAAAAAAAGATTTGGCAGAAATCTTTTCATGATAAGATATTAACAACAGAAGAAAAATATTTGCACGCATGGCAATATATTGATGAAAACCCATTGAAATGGGAATTAGATAAAGAGTTTAAAGAAATGTAGGGCACGACCCCTGTGTCGTGCCGCTGCTGGGTTTCGTGATTTCACGAAACAAAAACCACCGCATTAAATGAAAACAAACATAAAAAATAACCACATTTCCAATAAATTGGCAATAACGGCAACATCGGTCGACCACACAGGGTCGACCCTACGAGTGTAAAAAATGTAGGGCACGACCCCTGTGTCGTGCCGCTGCTGGGTTTCGTGGCACACGAAACAAAAATCACCCATTCGAGGAAAATGGATAATAGCCCAATTTCGGAACGACACAGGGGTCGTTCCCTACGAATAAAAAAAATAAACAAAACGAGGAATAACATGAAATTATTAACACTTGACAACGGACTAAGAATCATAATTCGAAAAAACGATAAACTACACTCGGCAATTTTAGGCGTGTGGGTGGCTAGTGGTTCGAGATATGAAACAGAAGAAACTAATGGTATTTCTCATTTTATTGAACATATGGTGTTTAAATCAAGCAAAAATCGCACAGCTTTCGAAATCGCTCAAGGCTTTGACGAAATCGGCGCTCAAACTAACGCTTACACCTCAAAAGAATACACTTTTTATTATACCCATGCCCTCGATTATCAAATCATGCAAGCTTCGGATATCTTGTTTGACATGATCAAAAACCCTAAATTTGACCCTAAAGACATTGAAACAGAATGCGGCGTTGTTATCGAGGAAATTACAATGTGTGAAGATGACCCATCTGATGTTTGCTATGAACTCAATGAGCGTGAAATTTTCAGCGGTACAACCATGGCGCTTGACATCTTAGGCACAAGAAAAAGCGTGAGCAGTTTCACTCATGACACTTTTGTTGACTACATGAAAACTAACTACGTACCTGAAAGAATGGTTGTTGGCATTAGTGGCAATTTTGATGAAGAGGCTATTTTAGAAAAAATTAACGAGTATTTCGGCGAAGATAAAAACACATCTAACCCACTTGAAAACTATGAACTCGACTTTAATAGTCAAATTAATCTGCAAAAAGGCGAATTTGAGCAAACTCACATTCAAATGTGCTTCAAAGGCGTACCGATTAGACATGAGGATTTGGCGGCTCTTCGAATCGCAACATTCATTTTAGGCACTGGAACATCTTCAAGGCTCAACCAAAGAATTAGAGAGCAACTCGGTCTAGTTTATAGCATCGACACTTGGCTCGGTCGCTACATTGGCGGCGGTTACATCTCGGTAAATATGAGCGTATCGCCAAAATCTGAGGAAAAAGCAATCACAGAAAGCCTTAAAATCATCAAAGACTTCCCAACTGATATCACAGATAGAGAAGTAAACGTGGCAAAAGAAAAACTCATTTCTTCACTGATTATGAGCAGAGAACACCCCCAATCAAAGTTTTCATCAATGGGTACATCTCATCTTTTATTCGGCTCATACATTGAAGATGAAGAGATAATTTCTGGCATAAAAGAGATTACAACTGAAATGGTAAAAGATGTTGCGGTTAAGTATTTAGACCTTGAAAAAATGTCGTTTACAGCAGTAGGCAAGGTGAAAAACAAGAAACATTACGAAAAAATTATAAAGAGTGTTTGAGGTAAATATGGACTTTAAAAATTTAAAAAGAATAGTAATCAAGGTGGGTACGTCCACCCTTACATATGAAAATGGCAAGATGAACATTAGACGCATGGTGAAACTTTGCAGCGTGCTTGCAGATATTCACAACAGCGGCACAGACGTTGTCCTCGTCACTTCAGGCGCAATCGGTGTTGGAGTTGGCAAGCTCGGCTTAAAGCAAAGACCTCAAGACATACCAGGCAGACAAGCTGCCGCCACAGTTGGTCAATGCGAACTCATGTTCATGTATGATAAATTTTTCGGTGAATATGGCAAAAAAACAGGGCAACTGTTAATCACAAAAAGCGACATTGAAAACGAAACCAGAAAAACTAACTTAGTAAATACATTTGAAAAACTCTTCGAATATGAAGCAATTCCAATTGTTAACGAAAACGACAGCGTGGCAACAGAAGAAATCGTTTATGGCGACAACGACAGCTTATCGGCAATCGTTGCCAAGCTCGTACACGCTGACGCTTTAATCATTTTAACCGACATTGACGGTTTATACGACAGCAACCCAAAAGACAACCCAGAAGCGATGCTCATTCCACTAGTTAAAAAGATAGATGATTCAATTTTAGAGCTTTGCGGCGGCGCTGGCTCAAACAGAGGTACAGGCGGCATGATAACCAAAGTTCACGCAGCCCAAATCGCAACAGAAGTTGGAATACCAACAGTAGTAATGAATGGCGAAGCACCTCAAGATATTTATAAATTAATCGACGGCAGAAGAGTTGGAACGCTTTTTTTAGGAAAAGAAAATTAAATTTTGCGGTGGCTATAGTGTAGGGCAAGGGCTCTGCCCTTTCCATGTTGGGTTTAGTTTAAAATGGTAGTGTAGGGCAAGGGTTCTACCCTTGCCATGTTCGGTTTCGTGTTTACACGAAACAAAAACCACAAACCCAAAGGAAACGAATAAAATTAAAACCAAACGTAGGGATAACCCTTGCGGTTGTCCGCAAAATTTCCGCAATTTTTTTTAAAAAACGTAGGGGAACGGCTTCCCAGACGTCCCAAGGAACGACAACAAAACTTTAAATCATATCAAATTACAATCGATAACATCAAACTAACAAAATAAATTCTCGCTATCGATTATAAATTGAAATAACAAAAAAATCACCGCCGTTCTAGGGAGGGGAAACCCCTCCCCTACGCAATGTTTTTTTAATTTGCGGTTTTTTGTTTCGTGTAACACGAAACACCAACAGCGGCACGACACAGGGGTCGTGCCCTACAAAAATTCGTCTAATTTCCTCGAAACCACGTAGGGGAGGGGTTTCCCCCATAGTTGGGAACTTAAGGAAATAATAAAAAACAATAATGGAAAATTGAGAATGGAGAATGGAAAATTAAGGGTCGCATTCGCTCCGATTGTAATTTTTGCTTCGCAAAAAAAGTTAAAATCCAAAAAATCTTTGATTTTTCCCATCATTCTCAATTCTCCATTTTCAATTTTCAATTAATTATACGATTAAACTAATTGAAAATCTCTTAAGTTCCCGAGTATGGGGGTTTCCCCTCCCAAAAACGGCGGCGATTTTGCTGTTTAATCAATTTACAATCGATAGCAAAAAAAAGCAAACAAAACTCACTGTTTTTATTAAAATATGCGGTAAACTCTGGGACGTCAGGGATGCCGTCCCCTACAAATTAACGTTTCAAAATCCCTAATCAACACGCTTGATTTTTTTTCATTTGAAACGATAATAAACAACAAACACTCAAAATATATCAAACCTAAAAAAGGAGTAACTATGCTAACTAAAATAGGTCAAAACGCAAAAAAAAGCCAAACCACACTCATGTGTGCAACAACAAAACAAAAAAATGAAGCTCTCGAGTTAATCGCAAGTGAGCTCGTAGCAAACACCGCTTACATAATCAGTGAAAACGAAAAAGACGTTGACCTCGGTCGCCAAAACGGCATGAGCGAAAGCCTTATTGATAGACTTAGCCTCGATGAGGGACGTATCTCTCGGATTGCGTCAGCTGTACGAGAAATCATCATGCTTGACGATCCAGTCGGCAAAGTTCTCAGCGGCAGCAAGCGACCAAATGGGCTTGTTATTGAAAAAGTTAGCGTACCTCTTGGCGTTGTTGCGGTGATTTTTGAGGCTCGCCCTAACGTGACAGCAGATGCGGCGGCTCTTTGCCTTAAAGCTGGCAACTGCGTTATTCTTCGTGGCGGTAAAGAGGCTTTCAACTCAAACATGGCAATCACAAAAACCATGAGAAATGCTCTTGAAAAATCGAGTTTGCCTGTTGACTGCGTACAGCTCATCAGCGACACAAGCCGTGAAAGTGCAACTGCTTTGATGAAACTCAACAAATATGTTGACGTGCTTATCCCTCGTGGTGGTGCTGGCTTAATCAAAGCTTGCGTGGAAAATTCAAGCGTACCAGTGATTGAAACTGGCACTGGAAATTGCCATGTGTACGTGGAAAAAACTGCTGATTTTGATATGACTCTTGAAATTATTCACAACGCAAAAACTTCACGCCCATCTGTTTGCAATGCGTGCGAAAGCGTTTTGATTGATGAAGCTATTGCGGCAGAATTTTTGCCACTTCTCAAAGCAAAACTCGACACAAAAAATGTCGTTATCCACGGCTGCGAACAAACTAAAGCTATCCTAAGTGATGTGCTTTTAGCAACCGATGAGGATTATTATAAAGAATATCTCGACTATGAAATCAGCATCAAAGTTGTTAGCAGTACTGAGGACGCAATCAATCACATCATGACTTACACAAGCGGACACAGTGAGTGCATTGTGACAAGCAGCTATGATAAATCACGCAAGTTCACTTCAATGGTTGATGCCGCTGCGGTGTACGTTAACGCATCAACTAGATTCACTGATGGCGGTGAGTTTGGTTTTGGCGCTGAAATTGGCATTTCAACTCAAAAACTTCACGCAAGAGGCCCACTCGGCTTAGCTCAACTCAATTCATGTAAATTCGTTGTTTATGGCGATGGACAAATTAGATAAAAAATATTGAAGAATGAAACATTAAGGAAAACATTTTTCGTTGAAAATTTAGGTTTTAGCGAGAAATAAAAAGGAGAAAAAATGAAAGTTTGGTTTGATTACAAAACAGTTATCGTTTCCGGTGCATCAAGTGGCATTGGCAAAGGCTTGGTTAAAAAGTTAATCAGCGATCACGGCTGTACAGTTATTGGCATTGCTCGAAACGAAGCGAAAATGCTTGAATTTGTTGAAGAACTCGGCTCTAAGGCTCGCTATTTTTCATATAGTCTTTTCGATGTTTCAAAGCTCGAAAACTGGGAAAACTTCGCAGCAGATTTAACTCAAAAAGGTATTAAACCAGACATCATCATCAACAACGCTGGCATCTTGCCAAAGTTTGATAAGTTTCTCAATTATTCAATCGAAGATCTTGAATATGCAATGAACATCAACTTCAATTCTTGCGTTTATTCAATGAAAACTATGATGCCGCTTATCTTGAAATCACGCAGTGCAGGCGTTATTAACATCGCAAGCTCCGCCGCCCTGTGTTCACTCGCTGGCACGTCAGTGTATTCAGCAAGCAAGGCAGCACTAAAGAGTTTAACCGAGTCAGTTCGTGAAGAATACGTGGGTCAATGCTACATTGGACTTGTGTGCCCTGGTTTCACCAAAACAGATATTTTTATCAATCAACATGGCGAGTCAACTTCAAAATCGCAACAACTCATGGACATGGCTAGCACAGATTGCGATAAAATGGTTGGCAAAATCATCAAAGGTATGCTAAACAAAAAAAGCAACATGGTTTTCGGTCTTGATGCAAAAGCCATGAACTACGGCAGAAAATTCACTGGCAGAGCAACTCCTTATGTTAGCTCGAAAGTTATGAAAAAATCCAACATAAAGATGTTTGATGATGTTTTCAAGAAATAATTTACAGTTTAATGCAAAAATGATGTAAAACATTAAATTAAAACTATTTATTTTTGAAAATTCCATTGACTTTTTGACTTAAAAACGTTATTATTATAATATATATTAGTGTCAATGGGCACTTAACGCCATTTTGGCGTATATTTTAGAAAACGACCTAGTTTTAAAAGCAGAGAATTTATTTAATCAGGAGGATAAAATGAAAAAAACATATTCATTATCAAAGAAAATTTTATCAGTGTTTTTGGCTGTTGTGATGTGTATCACAATGGTAACAATCGCTGCATCAGGTGCTAGCACTTCTGTTGATACATATTTAAAAGATATGACTTGTACAGATGGGTCTTATATCCATACTAATGTAACAACAGTAGACATTGCACCAAGTTGTACTTCAGAGGGTTACACTCTTGAAACTTGTACAGATTGTGGAAAGTATGCTAAATACGATTACTTAGATGCAACTGGACACAAATTCGAAGACACTGATGAATCACACACAGTTTATTCAACTTGTACAACTGGTGGCGGATACGTTTTATATTGTACTAACGACAACTGTACAGCTATGACATATCAAACTGGCACAGAAACAGCCGCTTTAGGTCATGACTATACACTTTGGTATTATGATGCATATCCAACAGTAACATATGATGAAAATGACGATCCTGTATACACAGAAGGTACATACAACGAAGATGGAACTGCAGATGCTTACGCATACATGCAAACTTGTGATAGAGCTAATTGCGAATATTGTGCATATGAATATGATGACACAGAAGTTCAAAAATATTATCAAGTTAACTTCGTAAATGAGTACAGCGCAACAGATTTCCTTTACATCTCATATAATTCAAGTGAATGTACAGACGAATGTTCAACTGCTTATAAAGAGTATATCGCAGAAGATGGTTCAATCGATTATGATTTAGTTTCAACAGAAGATGGTTGTACAGCTCACGACGACGTGGAAAGATATGCAATCGCTTGGAAAGATGATGTAACAACTATCTATGTTAAAGAGGGTGCTACAGCAGTTTATCCAACTGATGAAATCACTCCTTATAGATTACAAGACCTTGATGCATGGGATTATTCTTTCTCAAGCTGGTCAAATAGCTCTGCTTTAGAAGCAGTAACTGAAAACACAACAGTAACAGCTGTGTTTACTGAAACTGAATATTTAGGCCATACAGTAACATTTTATAATGCATCTTTTGGTCAACTCACAACAACTCAAACAGTAGATCATGGCGAAGCTGCAATTTTCCCATCAACAGTAACTGTACCAGATAAAGACTCAACTTTATATTATGATTATGAGTTCTCTGGTTGGAGCTATGATATCAAACATATCTATGCACCAGTTGATGTTTATCCAGTTTATGAAGCAGTGCCAATTGAATATACTCTCGTTTTATGTGACTATGACGGAACAGAAATAGATAGACAAACAATGACTCTCGGCGAAGCAATTGACATGGACAGCGCAAGCATTACTGCTCATGAATTTGTGCGTAAAGATGATTCATATATTTATGCTTTCGCAGGCGCATGGGTGAGAAGCACAGGTGAAACAATCGATAACGATTACTTCACAGTTCCATCAGACACAACTGGCACAGAAATTAAAGTTTATGCATCATATTCAAAAATGCTTATAACATACACAACTAACTTCGAGTTAACTGATCCATATGGTCTGCCTGCTGAGAATGCAAAAATCACAATCTTAGATTCATCAGGAAGCCTTTATACTTCAGCAACTATCACAGATGACAATGAAATCACACTTTCAATTCCTTATGGCACTTACACAGTTATCATCTCATCAGAAACTGGCAAATACACCTTGTCAACACTTCTTTATGTAACAGGTGCAGACGATGAGGGCAAGACTTATGACTATCAACTTGAGATCAACGAAAGCTATGATGACGGCACTGCAACAAGTTGTGCTTGTATCTGTCATGGTATCTTAGGCGATGTTATTTGGATTCCAATTCTCAACATTCTTTATTCAGTGTTTGGCACAGAATATATGTGCTGTGATGATATGTACGCAACACACGGCGACAAACTTCTTTATTATTAATCAAAATTAGCAAAGCTCCCACTTCAATTGAGGTGGGAGCTTTTTTGCGTGCTTGGCGGTACAGTTCGCTGCGCTCACGCAGTAAATCAAACTTTCATTTTTTGCTCTGCAGTACTTCACGAACAAAGAAAATTGCTAAATAAATGAAAAAATGGAGAAAAAATTGAAAATTTCAGTAAAATTTTAATAAATACTATTGAAAAAATTAAAAATAACTGTTATTATTAAAGATAAGAAAAATAAAGGCTAGACCAAAGAAACGAGTTGATAAAATGGCAAAAACGTGCTGTGAGCAATGCGCATATTTTGAATATGATGAAGAGTATGATGATTATTATTGTGCAGTGAATTTAGACGAAGATGAGCTATATCGCTTTATGTCTGAAAGCAACGACAAGTGTTCGTTTTTCAAGTTTTATGATGAGTATAAAATGGTGCAAAAGCAAAATTAGACATTAGTTAAGGTGAACCTTATTAAATGTATATAAAAAACTAAATTTCAAAGGAGTAATTTTAAAATGGGTAGAATTGAAACATTGACTAACATTAAAAAGTCAGGTCTTGTTGCTGTTGTTAGAGGCGATAGCGAAGATATGGCAGTAAGAATCACAGAAGCTTGTATCGAAGGCGGCGTTGCTGCAATCGAGCTCACATTCACAGTGCCAAAAGCACACAAACTTATCGAAAGCTTAGCAGACAGATATAGCGGCGGTGAAATCATCATCGGAGCAGGTACAGTTTTAGACCCTGAAACAGCAAGAATTGCTATCCTTTCAGGTGCTGAGTATATCGTTTCACCATATTTTGACGAAGACACAGTAAGACTTTGTAACAGATATGCAATCCCATCAATGCCAGGTGTTTTCTCACCAACAGAAGCAGTTAGAGCAATGGAAGCAGGCGCTGACGTTCTCAAAATCTTCCCAGGTGATGTTGCATCTCCAGACTTCATCAAAGGCTTCTTAGGCCCAATCCCTTACGCTCAAATGATGCCATCAGGCGGTGTTGATATCAACAACGTTGACAAATGGATCAAAGCAGGCGCAATCGCTGTTGGTGCTGGCGGTTCACTCACAGGTGGCGCTAAAACTGGCGATTATCAAGCAATCACAGACACAGCTAAAATCTTCATCGAAAGAATCAAAGCAGCAAGAGGCGAATAGTCGAGCATATTTGATTTATTTTGCGGCGACTACACTGACAGGGAATTTGCTTGTTTGGTGAGATAATAGTTTATTAAAAGCGATATCGTTTCTTAAAACAGTGATGTTTAAGGATAATGATATCGCTTTTTTGCGTAATGTAAAGAAAACAAAAGCAAGTAAAGCTTTACTCAATTTTTCACGAAAAATTGCGGTTTCTTAAGGCAGAGCCTTAAGTCGTTCGCCGCAGCGAACGAAATCCCCTATCGTCAAAAAAATCAGGAGGATAGCAAAAATGTCCAGTGGACATTTTTGCGTAAGGAACCCTATTAAGGGGTTCCTTGATTTTGCCGTAGGCAAAACAAAGCAATTTAACCATCACGAAAAAACTATAAATAAACGCTTAAGTTGCTAGCGTTGGGGGTGACCCTGTGTGTTCGACCGTTGCTGATGTTTTGTGTGTAGAATTATAATGTAGGGCAAGGGCTCTGCCCTTGCCATGTTGGGTTTCGTGATTTCACGAAACAAAAACCACAAATTTCCAAAAAAACGTACAATTTAAATTTTCGTTATCGATTGAAAATTGATATTGTGGGGAATTTTGTTGCCGTTCCCACTCCCTCCGTCACGAACTGCGTTCGTGCCACCTCCCTCGGAGAGGGAGGCTTTTTTGCCCTCTCCTTAGGGGAGGGTGTCGTCCGCAGACGACGGGAGGAGCGAGAACGGCGGCAAATTCCCCACCACATCAATGTAAAATCGATAACAAAAAAATCACGGACAAAATTCGCCGTTTTCATTTAAATATACGTTAAACCCTGGGACGTCAAGGATGCCGCCCCCTACAATTTAGATTTTCGTTATCGATTTAAAATTGATATTGTAGGGAATTTTGCCGCCGTTCTAGGGAGGGGAAACCCCTCCCCTACGTGGTTTCGAGTAAGCTCGGTGGAATTTTGTAGGGCACGACCCTGTGTCGTGCCGAAGTTGTTGTTTCATGAAATCATTAAACCCATAATCAAAACATTACAGGGGTGGTGTTTTGATTATGGGTTGTTGGAAGTAAATGAAAAAAGCAAAGAACAGTTTTGTTCTTTGCTTTTGTATTATATATGATTTTTTGTAGTATTAATAGAAGAAATCAATATTCTTCGTGCGCAACCAAGTTTTTTTGATAATAGAGTTGTGGTTTCCAAGTCCATATAATCGGTTTTATATAGTAATTCAATCCAATATTCGCTCTCATAACATTCTTTTAAGGCGATTTGAAGTTTTGCAATAAAGTCAGCTTTACTGTGTGCATAATTTGCCTCTCTTATGTTTGCACCAATAGAAGTGCCACTTCGTAAGAGTTGGTTTGTTAATACGTGTTCTTTTTTTATCGCTTTGATTTGTTTACAAGTATTTACAATGTCAATAGCTATTTCCATTGATAATTCTACGAGTTTATTTTCTTTCATTTTAAGTTTTCCTTTATTTATTTAAATAGCTTAATGAAATTATGCTAAAGCATAATGAAATTGCTACGCAATGAAATAATTCTGCGAATTATGAAATAAAATCCTCATGCACCGCAGTGCATTTCATTCATAAAGATAATTCAATAAAATCATTCAAATTGCTTAATGAAATTATGCTAAAGCATAATGAAATTGCTGCGCAATGAAATAATTCTGCGAATTATGAAATAAAATCCTCATGCACTGCAGTGCATTTCATTCACGCAGTGAAATTCATTTGGCGAAGCCATATTTCACCCGAACAAAGTGAGGATTTAATTAAAAAAGACTACAACGAATGTTGTAGTCTTTTTTTTGGTGGGCAGAGATGGATTCGAACCATCGAAGTCGAAGACGGCAGATTTACAGTCTGCTCCCTTTGGCCGCTCGGGAACCTACCCATATATTAAATTGGAGCTGGTGGACGGACTCGAACCCCCGACCTGCTGATTACAAATCAGCTGCTCTACCAACTGAGCTACACCAGCCTATTTAATAACTGCGTTGTTTGTGTTTCTTGTTGTTTCCTTAACGCTTGAATATAATAACATAACACAGTGTAAAAGTCAATAGGTTTTTGAAAGTTTTTTCGATTTTTTTTAGTTTTTTTTGCTTTGTTGAAAAACAGGGAAGATAAGCGACAAAACTCGAAAAAAGTTGAAATGTTTGGTCACTTGAGCTGTGGGGTGAGGGTAATTTGCGCAGCAAATTTGTACGCCGAGGGCAGTTTTGCTAAGATTTTTAACCCTGATGAAAATAAATTTAAAAAATTCGCAAAAACTATTAATAAACTATTGACAAACTGCCTTTTGATATGGTAATATAGATATATCAAAAAAACATTAAGTTTTAAAACTAATCAAGGAGGACACGAAAATGTTTGAAGAATTAGAACAATATTTCACAACTGACTTTTTAGAGCCATTCAAAACTTTCATCACAGATGCTCTTAATGCTATCTCAAATTTCTTTAAAGATCTTGGCATGTAATTAACAATCAAAACAATCGCAGTTAATCTGCGGTTGTTTTTCTTTTTTGGCGGTACAATTTTTGCGGTAAACCGCAAAAAGGAAACGGCTACGCTGCCACGAACTCAGAGCTGGGCTGATGAATCATCACCACGAGCGAGCTCAAACTCAAATTCAACAACTGTGGATTTGTGAACAAAAACACTCTGTTTTAAGTTCCCATTTGGAACAAAATCAGCAATAATTGCAGTTTGGCTATATTTTTAGAGAGAAATTTTAATAATTTCAAATAAAATGTTAAAAAACTATTGACAAACCACCCTTTTATCTGTTAAAATACAAGTAACAAAAATATTTAAAGGAGGACAACAACATGCTAACAATCGATTTAGGAATTTTTGATACAATCATGGCGTTCTTACAACAACTCTACACTTCAATTTGTGACTTGTTCAACATCGAGCAAGAAGCTTTTTCAGTAGAAACTGGCGATGATACAGTAATTTCATAATCAACCAACAACACATTTAAATTTATAATCTTTATAATAGGAGGATATTACAATGATCGATTTCGACTCAATCTTCGCTGATTTTGATGCAATGTTTGCAAAAATTACAGCTTTCTTCGCAGAGATTCAAACAACTCTTATGAACCTCTTCGCATCATATGATGCTGGTGAAAACACAACTTATAGCGCTGGCGATTCATCAACAGACACATTATAATTAAAACTTAAACGAAGATCACAACATCTTCGCACACATTAAAACGAAATAAATGAAAGGAGTACACTATCATGACAGATTTCGGTGAACTTTGCTATAGCATTTGGGCAGAAATCCAAGGTTTCTTCTCACAACTCACAACATACCTTAATACTCTTTTAGGCACACTTGAACCAACAGATTCAACAGAATCATCAGATGGAACAGAAATTATAGACTAATTTAAACCAGCATTTCTCAAATTACAATTTGTAATTTAAAATAAAACTAATATGGAGGAAAATATCATGTTATTAAGTACTGACACTAACGAAAGCATCATTGACTTTTTTGACACACTCTTAGCTTCAATTCAAACTTATTTCAATAAATTCGTTGAAGCTTGGAATGCATTCTTCACAGATGATTTTTTCGCAACATCAGACGAAACATAATCAAACAAAAAGAACTGCTTAACGGCAGTTCTTTTTTTCGTTTCAACAACAAAAAATGCAAATTAAAATCAATCAAATGTAAAATAACAAACAATCGAGTGAATAAAAGCCTATTAATCAATGAAGATTATTAATATTATATTGACAAAACACCTTACATATGATATCATAGAGTCAAGTTAATGGCGCTATGCCAAAGCTAATAATCGAAGGAGGACACACAACAATGGATAGAGTATCAGAAGTATTTGCAGAACTCTTAGCTACATTTGAAAGCGTTATCGCTTCAATCCAAGAGATCTTCTCACAACTTTCAGGTTTACTTAGTAGTGACGACGGCACAAGCAGCACATGATTTTCAAGCAAATTAAGAACTGAATAAGTTCACAAAGAGCCACCTTTTTGAGGTTGGCTCTTTTTTTGTACGCTGAAAGCTGGAAATGAATTTGGTGTTATCGATTAAAAATTGATATTGTGGGGAAATCACCGCCGTTCTAGGGAGGGAAAACCCATGCGTGTTGATTAGGAATTTTTGAGCGTTAATTTGTAGGGGACGGCATCCTTGACGTCCCAGGGTTTAACGCATATTTTAATGAAAACGGCGAATTTTTTTGGTTTTTTGTTATCGT